>CAZVTK010000081.1:0-20444 GCA_964629765.1 uncultured Mesorhizobium sp. | reverse complement strand
TCGGCATTGGGGAGGTGAGGGACTGAATGGCTAAGGCTCGCAGAGCAAAGGCGGAGACGACATGAGCAACCGGCTGCCGTTCCATGCTTACTCCTCCTACAACAAGCGGGGCGGCAAGACGCACCCGGTGGTCTCGCGACGACTTAACCAGGTGCTCGACATGTGGGCCGCCATGATGACGCGGGAGGATATCGCAGAGCATCTGGATATCTCGGTCGACGCCGTGAAGCAGTATCTTCGCCGTGGCCGTCGTCGTGGTGATCCGCGAGCGAAACGGCCCATCGGCATGAATCGCATCGCCATGCGCGCCAAGATGCGTCGCCACCAGATCAAGCTCCTGCATGAGGTGGGCTACACGCCCAAGGAAATCGCTACCCGCCTCGAATGCACCGAGCGGCTGGTTATGCTGAGGATGAAGGAGACGACGAGATGGCCAGCACAGTGCTGAAAACTGCTGCCAAGCCGCCCAACGCCGGTAAGGGCCGCGTGAAGGGTGTTCCGAACAAGACCACGAAGGCAATCCGTGACGCTGTTGTCGAGGCTTTCGAGCGGGCTGGCGGCGTGGATTACCTCGTCACTTTGGCCAAGGAAGACCCCCGCACGTTCTGTGCCCTCATCGGCAAGGTCATCCCGCTACAGGTTGAAGGGGCAGGGGCCAACGGCGAGATCATCTTCAAGACGGTGTACGAGTCCAAGTGATCCACGAATTCCGCGTCCGCTGGTATCAGCGCGGCTTCCACCAAGCCATCGTAGGCGACACGTACAACCGTGCCATCGCCATCTGGCATCGTCGCGCCGGCAAGGACGAAATCGTACTCAACGGCTTTCGCGAGCTGATGCACAAGCGGCCCGGCACCTACTGGCACTGCTTCCCCGAATACAAGCAGGCTCGCAAGGCAATCTGGAACGGCATCAACGGCCACACTGGCAAGCGGCGCATTGACGAGGCGTTCCCGCCCGAAATCCGCAAGCGCACCCAGGACGATGACATGTTCATCGAAACAGTATGGGGCAGCACATGGCAATTGCTGGGCTCTGATCGATACGACGCCACCGTAGGCTCCGGCCCGGTCGGCGTGGCCTATTCCGAATGGGCGCTCTGCAACCCGTCTGCATGGGCCTACCACAAGCCCATGATAGAGGAGACGAAGGGCAAGGCGATCTTTATCACCACGCCGCGCGGCGACAACCACGCCAAGACGATGTACGAGCGCGGGTTGAAGAGCGACCGCTGGTTTGCTGAGCTGCTGAGTGCCGATCAGACCGGAGCGCTGAGCGCCGATGCTCTTCAGGAGAGCCTGGCCGAGTACCAAGACCTATACGGCGAGGAGATGGGCCGAGCATTCTTCGAACAGGAATATCTCTGCTCATTCGCTGGGGCGACCATCGGCTCATACTTCGGCGCCGAGATGGCCAAGGCCGAACGCCAAGGGCGAGTGCGTCTGGTGCCGATCGATCCTCGCTATCCGGTCCACACCGTTTGGGACTTGGGCAAGGCCATCAACAACCCGATCTGGTGCTTCCAGGTCATCCCCGGCGAGCCCGGCCCTCGCATCGTGGATTTCTACAGGCCGGAGTCGGACGACCTTGAGCAGTGGTGCATCTGGCTGAACGAGCGCGGCTACAACGGCAATGATTACGTGCCGCACGATGCCTTGACCGAGGAGTGGGGCACCAGCCGCAACCGCGTCGAGACGCTGAGGCTGCTGAAGCGCAAGCCGCGGCGCGTGGCCAAGGTGTCAGTGGCCGATGGGTTGCAGGCCGGCCGGCGCACGATCAATCTTGCGGTGTTCCACGCCTCAGACGATGAAGCGGACGAGCGCGCCGAGCGCATGAAGCTGGGCATGTCGGGCCTGAAGTCCTACCGCCGGGAATGGGACGATGACCTGAAGACGTTCCGCGAGAACCCGCTGAAGGACTGGGCCGAGCATATCGGGTCGGCATGGCGCTATCTCGGCCTGGCGTGGCGCATGGCCAAGGAGCCGGAGGACGTAAAGCCCAAGCCCAAGGAACTCGAATACGTGGCCGGTCCGTTCGGGCAGGCGAAGGGCAACATGTCGGTGAAGGACGCGGTTGAGGCGATGGTGAAGCGGAGGCGTGAACGGGAATAGCAAATCCCCCGCGGTTTCTCGCTGACCTCGCAATCATGGCGGAATGGATGATGCCGCAGAGACGCCAGAACTCAACGGTGAATACCTCTACAAGCGGGGCTCGAAGTGGATCGAGCGCATCCGCGCGTCCGAGAAGCGCGAGTCCCACTGGCGCAAGGATGCCGAGGCTGCCGAAAAGGCTTTCGCCTGCGATACCAGCGAGGCCAACGGCACGCTCTACGATTTCAACATCCTGCACTCCAACGTCGAGACCATCGTCCCGGCGATCTTCAACTCGACGCCTATCCCTGACGTGCGGAGGCGATGGGTCGAGGCGATAGGCGACGCACCGCAAGACCCGACGCCGGCCATCCAGCAGGAAGCGAAGAAGCTGCAACAGTCGGGCCAGCAGCCGACGCCGCAGCAGCTTCAGCAGGCGCAGCAGGCCATAGCGCAGTTCCAGCAGCAGATGGCCGCTTGGCAGGCAAAGACGCAGATGGACGCGGACGCCAAGGCGGTCGGCGATGTCATCGAGCGCACCATCACCGTCCAGATTGACGACAACAAGCTAGACCGGGAAGTCGAGCGCGTGGCACAGGACGCGTTCCTTGCCGGCCGTGGCGTTGGGCCTCGCGTCAAGCTCGAAGTAGACGATGACGGCGAAGTGGTGACGAACGAGCGCTTCGAGTTCGAAGCCGTGTCGTGGCGCGACTTCCGCATGGGGCCGGCCACCCGATGGGAGAATATCCCCTGGGTGGCGTTCCGCCATTGCGTTTCCCGTGAAGCGGCCGAGCGCTACACCGACGCCGCGGTGTTCAGCGCACAGGCTGCGGTGCCCACTGGATCAGACAGCCCGGAGAAGGACGAGGATATCGTCTTTTGGGAGGTGTGGAACAAACAGGAACGCAAGGTCGAATTCGTCCGCGAGCATGACTGCCGCATGATGAAGATAGTGGATGACCCGTTGGGCCTCCGCGACTTCTTCCCTGTGCCGCCCGTGGTTCAGCCGATCACGCTCACGGGCAAGATGATGCCGGTGTGCCCGTTCAGTATCTACCGCAAGCTGGCGGACGAGCTGGACACGATCACCAAGCGCATCAACAAAATCATGAAGGGCCTGAAGGTCCGTGGCCTTGTGGCGGGCACGGCGTCTAAGATTCTCGACATGTCGACGCTGGGCGACAACGAGCTTGCGGTCGACACGGACCTTGAACAGCTCGCACAGACCGGCCTCGACAAGGCCGTGCTGTGGTGGCCGGTGGAGCAGGCCGTCAAGGTGCTGGCCCAGCTCTATGAGCAGCGCGAGGTCGTGAAGGCCTCAATCTACGAAATCACCGGCATCTCGGACATCATCCGTGGCGCATCCCAGGCGTCCGAAACCGCGACGGCGCAGCAGATCAAGACGCAGTGGGGCGCGCTGCGGATTCAGAAGATGCAGCGCATGATCGAGCGCACGGTTCGGGACGTGTTCGGGCTGATGGCCGAACTGATCACCACCAAGTTCTCTGAGCCCACGCTGACGCAGATGACCGCCATTCCGATCACGGACGGAATGCGCCAGATGATGCAGCAGTCGGTGTTCCTGTCCTACCGCGTCGACGTGGAAAGCGACTCGACGGTGCGCGCCGACCTGACCCGCCAGAAGGCGGATATGTCAGAGTTCATCACGGGCACGGCCAACTACTTCAGCACAATGGCGCCGCTGGTCGCGGAGTCGCCGGAAGCGGCCGGCCCGGTTGCCGATCTCTATGCGTCCTTCGCCAGCGTGTTCAAGCTGGGCAGGCAGGGCGAGGACGCGCTGGAGCGGCTATCCGAGGTTGCCAAGAAGGCGGCGAGCCAGCCCCGCCCGAACCCCGAGGCCGAGAAGGCCAAGGCCGAGATGGCCATCAAGGATCGCGAGTTCGAACTGAAGCAGCAGGAAGCCGTCCTCAACGCTCAGATCAAGATGAAGGAAGCCGAGATCAGTCAGGCCGAGGGCGCGGCCAAGATCGAGCTTGAGCGGCAGAAGGCCCAGATCGGGCTACAGGTGGCGCAGATCACGCTCCAACTGAAGGAACTGGAACTCCAGTTGAAGCAGCAGGAGGCGAGCCTGTCCCTGCGCACCAAGCAGGCCGAGAGCGTCATCAGGCTCAATTCCAGCCGGGAGCAGGCAGCTATTAAGGCCGAGAACGCTTCTCGGCCGAAAGTAGCGGCGCGAGCCTAGCGCAAATCCCCCGCGTTTTCCCGCGGCCATTGGCAGTGTGCTCGCCATGACACGATACGTGTGGAACGGCGAGCAGTTCGTTGACCGGCAGAGCGGCGCTCCGATGGAGAAGCCCTACGCCGGCAAGGTCGTCATGCCGACCGTCATCTCAGACATCCCCGAATACCGCTCGCCCATCAACGGCAAGCCGATCACCTCCCGCTCTGAGCGGCGTGAAGACCTGAAGCGCAACAACTGCGTGGAGTGGGAGCCGTCGCTGTCCCCGACCAAGGGCGAGCGGAAGTTCAAGAACAAGGCCTTCTGCGAAAAGCGCGGCCTCCAGGTTGCAGAGGAGTTCCGGTGAGCGACGTTCTCGACGGTCAGACTGTCAACGATCCGGCTCTGACTGCCCCGGTCGATACGGGCGATGCGGACATGGGTGCCGCATGGGATCGCCTGATGGTCCAGAACGGTGCAGACCGCGGCACCGATGGCAAGTTCACCTCTTCTGCGCCAGTCGACGCCGCTCCTGACGGCGCCGACACTGCTTCGAGCGGGGGCGCGGAGGGGGCAGGCGAGGATGCGCAGACTCCTCCTCCGGCTGCCGCCACGCCTGCCCCTGCGCACCTTCCCCAGGCCATCAAGGCCGTGTGGGACAAGATGCCGGCCGAAGCTCAGGGCGAGGTTGCCCGGCTGACCGGCGAGTGGGACCGGAAGTTCGGCGAACTCGGCAAGCAACTCGGCGCGGTGAAGCCGATTGCCGACCGCCTGACCGAGGCAACGACCAAGTTCCCCGAGTTCCGGGGCATGACGCCCGACCAGCTCGCACAGGGCGCGGCTGAACTGGCCGCCGTGCAGGTGCGGCTCCAGAAATCCCCGCTCCAGACCATCATCCAGATCGCGGAGCACTACAAGGTTCTCCCCCATCTCGCGAAGGCCCTGTCGGGCAACGCGGCTGGCGGGGAGGGAGGCAACCAGAGCATCGCTGCGATGGAAGCCAAGATCGCCAATCTCGAAGCCCAGCTAGAGAAGGCGGCAAACCCGGACAGCATCCGGGAGAGCGTTTCGATGACGCTGAAGACGCAGGAAGCCGAGAAGACGCTGGCGAAGTGGGCAGCCGCCCACGAGCACTATGCGGCCGTCGAGGCAGACCTGCCGTACTTCATCGGGAAGATCATCGAATCGAAGGGCCGGGACCGTCCTTACGAGGACACCCTGTCCGACGCATACGACATGGCAGTCAACGCAAACCCGGAGGTGAGGGCGAAAGTCCGCGCTGCCGAAGCGAAAGCGACGGCGACGCAACCGGACCCCCAACGAGCCGCGAACGCGAGGAAAGCCGCTTCCATCAACGTGAAGTCGTCGGCGAACGGCCGGGACCGCACCATGACCGAGGAAGAGGCCATGGGTGCAGCCTGGGACCGGGCGATGGCGCACTGACCAACACTCGAAAAGGATAGAGGCAGATGCCTACTCCCTCCGCAGTGTTCACGGAAATGGTGACGACGACCGACCGTCATTGGGGTTCGACCGTCACCGACAACGTGAGCAAGCACAACGGTCTGCTCAACCGCCTGAAGAAGAAGGGCAAGATCAAGACCGTCTCCGGCGGCTACGAGGCCGCCGAGCCGCTGGAGTACGCCGAGAACGCGACCTACCAGCGCTATTCCGGCTATGACGCGCTCAACACCGGCGCTTCCGACGTGCTGACCTCGGCCAAGTACGACTGGTGCCAGGCCGCGCTCCACGTCACCGCGTCCGGTCGCGAGATTCGCCAGAACATGGGCTCCCGCGAGCGCATGATCAATTTGGTGAAGGCCCGCAAGGCCAACGCGCTCAAGACCGCCGCCAACAACTTTTCCATCGACATCTACTCGGACGGCGCTCTGACGAACCAGATCGGCGGCCTTGCGCAGATGATCACTTCGGACGGCACGGGCACCGTGGGCGGCATCGTCTCCGGCACCTACACGTTCTGGAAGAACAAGTTCAAGGAAGCCACCGGCACCAACACGGCCGCCGCGCCCGACGCCACCAAGGCGGCGGCGTTCAAGGCCGACATGGGGTCGCTCTGGCTGTCCCTGAACCGCGGCGCCGACAAGCCGGACCTGATCGTCTTCTCGCACGACTTCTACGTCCTCTACGAGACCGGCGAGCAGCAGCTTCAGCGCTACATGGACTCGGAGATGGCGCAGGCCGGCTTCGGGTCGCTGAAGTACAAGACGGCTGACGTGATCTTCGATGACAACACGAATTTCACGACGACCGCCGAGAAGGGCTACTTCCTCAACACCGACTACATCGGGATCACGCAGCACAGCGAGGCCCAGTGGACGATGGACGACGAGAAGCGCCCGACGAACCAGGACGCCATCGTCGTTCCGATGTACTGGATGGGCTACGCTTGGGTGACCAATCGTTCCCTCCAGGGCGTCATCTTCGACGCGAGCTAAGGAGGCAACGAACATGCTTTCAGTGGGTGTGAACGTTACCGAGTGGTACACCGCCGACGAGATGAAGCAGAACGGGCGCAGCTTCGGGCTGGGCCAGCTTCACACGACACACGACGGCAAGGTGTATCGCTTCGTCAAGCTCAGCACGGGCGGCGTGACCGGCGACGGCTACGTGTGCTCGTTCGGCAACGACAACCTCGCGCTGATGGTGGACACGGACGTTGCCGGCTCCATCCTCGAAGGCGACTGGATCGGCGTTGCCGAGGGCGCCGGCTCGGCTGACGAGTACGGCTGGCTTCAGGTCTATGGCCCGTGCGGCATCCGCACGGAACAGGACGCGCTCGCCAACAAGAAGCTCGGCCCCACGGCCGACGCTGGGCAGGTTGATGACGCTGCCGCGACCGGCATCTTCATCAACGGCATTCATCTCGGCACGGCGACGGGCGGTGCGGATGCGGTCAACACGACAGGCTTCCTCAACTACCCGACGCTCGAAGTGCAGATGGAGCCGGAAACCACGTGACGAGGAAGTTCGCCATCGATCCTGAGAAGGATACGGGCGAACCCACTCTTTGCAACACCCTGCGCCGTCTCTGGCGCAGGGTGGACGACGCAGAGGCCCGCGAGATGATCGCGGATTGCTTCGACTACGCCAAGCGCATGGACGCGAAACTGCGTGAACGCAAATGGCAGGTCGGGGTGCTGGAGAAGCAGGCACGTACCGTGCCACCAAACCGGAGTGAACATGTCTGACCGCCCCACCATCGTCGTCCTGTCCTTCGACACGACCTATGAGCACAACAAGGCCACGGGCAAGAGCGACCGCGAAGTCGAGTGGGTGACCTACGCCCCCGCTCACATGGCGCACTATGCGCAGACCCGCGAGCGCGTCGACTTCATGAACCCGGACAATCTCCGCGTCCGCTCGGATGACGAGAACGGCGCGAAGAAGGTCGACTTCATGCGCTATCGCTGGCAGATGATCGAGCCGGCCTACAAGGCGTGGAAGCAGGGCCACGAAATCCCGGTGGACGGAACGCCGCTGGCCGCGTGGCCGGGCCTCAACAAGGCGCAGGCCGACGTGTTCCGCGCCATGGGCATCAAGTCGGTGGAGATGATCGCCGACATGACCGAGGCCGTGCTGACCCGCGTGCAGCTCCCCGGCGTGCGCGACATCATCAAGCAGGCGCAGGCGTTCCTCGAAGCCAGCGACCGTAGCACGACAGCGAACCGCCTTGCCGATCTGGAATCGCAGAACCAGGCGCTTGCCGAGCGGCTGGAGGCAGCCATGGCGCTGCTCGAAAGCCAGACGACGCCGCAGAAGCCCGCGGGCCGACCGCGCAAGGAAGTCGCTGAGGCTGCCTGATGGCGACCGTCGCATCCGTGATGGACAAGGCGGCGCGCGAGTGCCGCATCACGCCGCCGTCCAACTGGATCACGGCGACGCAGACCCAGTACATGGAGATGAAGGACTTCCTCGCCGACACCATCGAGGAGCTTCAGGACCGCGTTGACTGGCCGTCGCCCATCGCGGTTGACTACACGGTCCCCACGGACGGCAGCGAGACCTACGCGCTGCCGCCCGCCTTCAAACGCCTGACGCGAGACACGCTCGCGGTCTATGAGAACACCCGCACACGCAGGGCGTGCGTACCGGTCCCATCCAACGGCGCGTGGACCTACCTCAAGGCCATCGGTTCGCCTGGCGGGAACCGCTATTTCCGCATCACGGGCGACGAGGACGACGGCTATTCGATCTCGCTTTACGCCAACCCGTCGAGCGGGGACGAGATTGTCGTCTCCTACATCTCCAAGAACTGGCTGAGGGCGGGATCGACCGCTGGCGATACGTGGTCGGACACGACTGACGACCTGCTGCTCCCGGCCCTTCTGGTGCGGCTCGGAGTGGTCTGGCGCACGCGGCGCAAGAACGGCCTCGCCTATGCCGACCGCCTGAACGAATATGAGGCGAACCTTGCTCGCAGGGCCAACGACGCCCGCGTGATCCGCACCGTCGACATGTCGGGCGAAGCCCGCACGGCCAATCCCTTCGACATCCCGGTCCCCGACTTCATTCCGCCCTCCTGATGCTGTTCAATCGCGCCGGCCAGATACAGACCGCAAACCGGCAGGTATCGAAGCCGGCGGTCTTCTATTCGCCCAACCGCGGCTGGATACGCAACGAGGCTCTAGGCCGGGCCAAGGCAGGCGGGGCGGAAGTGCTCGACAACTGGTTCCCCACGGCAGAGGGCTGCCGGATGCGGAAGGGTTCGAGCAAGCACGCCACTATAGCCGACGCCGTCACCCACATCGCTTCCTATGAGTTCGGGGCGACGCAGAAGCTCTTCGCCACCGACGAGGAGAACATCTACGACGTGACGACGCCTGCGGACCCCGATGTCGCGCCTTCCGCCGATGTCGGCAGCCAGACCAGCGGGGATTGGTCCTCGGTGAACTTCACCACGTCGAATTCGTCATCGTTCCTCGTGATGGTGAATGGCGCCGACTCCATGCAGCAGTATACCGGCTCGGCATGGCGCACGGTGACGGCGGTAAGTTCGCCAGCGATTACGGGCGTCACCACGGCGTCTCTGTCGCACACATGGAAATATGGCAACCGCCTCTGGTTCATCGGGCCGGGCATGTCGGCTTGGTATCTCGGCACGTTGGCGGTGACGGGTGCGGCGACGGAACTGCCCCTCGGCGGGGTTTTCTCGCTCGGCGGGGATCTGATGTTCGGCGCGTCGTGGTCGGCCGATGCCGGCGACGGGCTGGACGATTATTGCATCTTCGCGACGACGAAAGGTGAAGTGGCCGTCTATCAGGGCGATCCGGCGTCCACCTTCTCGAAAGTCGGCGTCTATCGCATCGGCAAGCCGCTGCACAAGAACGCGCATTTCCGTGTCGGCGGCGACATCATGGTTCTCACGGACGAAGGTATCGTCTCGCTCGGCGCCGCCGTGACGCGCGACCGCACGCAGCTCGCAGCGTCCGCGATCACCTATCCCATAGAGGATGCTTGGAAGTTAGTCGTAGGCGAGCGCAATTCCGGCCTGCTGCCGTTCACCGCGGTTCTGTGGCCGGCGACATCGATGCTGGTGGTCGGCATCCCGTCGTCCGGGTCGCAGTCGAAGCTTGCCTATGTCGCCAATGCGAGGACGGGCGCGTGGTGCAGGTTCACCGGTTGGGATATCCGCTGTCTCCACGTCTTTGACGACAAACTCTATTTCGGCACTCGGGACGGGTTCATTGTCCGCGGCGAGGTAACGGGGTCGGATCAGGGCGATCCGTATTCGGCGGTCGTCGTGCCGAAGTTCGAGGACTTCCGTTCGGTCGAGGAGAAAGGCGCGCTCCATGCCCGGATGCTCGCAAGGGCGAACAACGCCTTCACGCCGCAGTTGTTCGCTTGCGCAAACTATGAGGTGAGCGTGCCGACGCCTCTCGCCGCCGATCCTGATGAGAATGACAATCTTTGGGGGACCGGCGTGTGGGGAACGTCCGTCTGGTCGTCGCGAACGGACACGAAGGCTCGGCAATCGGAGTGGCAGAGCGTCGCCGCGCTCGGGCAGGCGCTTGCTCCAGGTCTCCAGGTGACTTCTGGCCGAACCGCTGCGCCCGATGTGGAACTGATCGCGCTTCACCTCATGTATGAAGTCGGCGAGGCCATCGGCATTTGAGGACCGTCTGGACGCATGACGGACATCCGCTTCACCGCCAGTTCGTGGACTGGGCCTCGGCCAAGCTGTTCGGCAACCTGAGAGGGTTCGGTCCCTGTGTGACCATGGGCGTTGTCGACGGGAGCAATCTCGCCGCGGTGATGGTCTATCACAACTTGGACCGCAAAGCCGGGGTGATCGAGATATCCGGCGCGTCCGAAACCCGCGAGTGGCTGAAGCGCCATGTGCTTTGGGAGATGTTCTCGTATCCGTTCGAAGAGCAGAAGTGCCAGCTCGTCGTTATGCGGGTGTCGGAGCGCAATGTCATGTGGAACGGGCGAGGCCTACCCCGGCTCCTGAAGGCCTACGGCTTCACGTCGACCTATATTCCCAGGCTGAGGGGCCGAGACGAAGGCGAGTACATCTGGACGCTCGCCGATGACGTGTGGCGAGCTAACGGCTTTCACAGCAAGTCCCCCGCGCTTTCCCCCGATCCTGTGCAGGTTGAGGCCGCTTAAAGGCCAGCCGACCGATGAGCGCGCAAGATCACAGGAGCGCGCCGTCGTGCGCGGTAAAGGATGGGCAAGAACGCCCCTGAACCCCCGAGCCCGAAAGAGACCGCAGCCGCGGCGACGGGCACGAATGCCACGACGGCAGTAGCCAATTCCTACCTGAGCAACGTCACCCAGCGCACGCCTTACGGCTCGCTCGAATACAAGCAGACCGGCACGAAGCAGGTGACGGACCCGTATTCCGGGGCGGTGATCGACGTTCCGCAGTGGGAGGCTGTCCAGACCAACTCGCCGGAGGTGGACGCGCTTCAGAAGCGCCTTCTGGCCTCAGCCGATCAGGCCCCAATCCAAACCCCGACCTATGAGCGCTATGCCAACGCGCCGCAGTTGCAGACGACGTACAACGGCGACTTTTCCGAAGATCGCAAGCGGGTGGAGGATGCCATCCTCGGCCGACTTAAGCCGCAGTTCGAAGCGGACAGGAAGGGCCTTGAGGCCAAGCTAGCCAACCAGGGTTTGATGGCTGGTTCGGACGGCTGGAATCGTGAGATCGATGCGTTCAACCGCGGGCAGAACGACGCGCGCATTGGAGCTATTCTGTCGGGCGGGCAGGAACAGAGCCGCCTTGTCGGGCTGGAACGGGACCGGGCTGCGTTCGGAAACGCAGCTCTTCAGGCGAACGCGGACAACGCCTATCGCACCACGACGGGCAACAATGCGATTGCGGGGCAGTCCTTTGCGGACGCCAACGCTTCACGGAGTGAGCAGACGAACGCGTTCCTCCGCGCGCTCGGCATCATGCAGCCAGGCTATGTCAGCGCCAGCCAGAACAGCATTCCGACAACCGACGTGGCCGGCCTGATCCAGCAGGACTACTCCAACCGTTTTGGCCAGTTCCAGCAGCAGCAGCAGTTCACCAGCAATATCCTAGGTGGGCTGCTGGGCCTTGGCGGCAGCATCCTCGCTGCATCCGACCGTCGCATCAAGCATGACATCAAGCGCGTTGGAACGCTGGACAACGGCCTACCGATCTACGTGTTCAAGTACATCGGCAGTGAGCAAGCCCATATCGGCGTGATGGCGCAGGAGGCGCAGGAGGCGCGGCCCGATGCGGTGATTGATGTCGGCGGCAGGCTCTACGTCGACTATGAGAAGGCGGTGGCCTGATGGTTGCGATGCCGTTCCTGTTCGACGCCACTAAAGGAGAGACGCCGGAGAGCGTCGCGAGGATGCGCCGCATAGCGGAGATGCTGGCGGGTCGCGGTCGTTCCCCGCAGACCATTGGCGACGGGCTTGTCGCTCTCGGCGATGGTATCGGCGCAGCTATCAACCGCCATCGTGCGAACAAGGCGGAAAGGGAAGGCCGAGCCGGCGCGAACGCTCTGTTCGGCGGGCTCGATTTTTCGTCGCTGTATGGAGGTGGTGGCGAAGGTGTGGTTTCCGCCCTCGTAGGGCCGAAGGCCGACAGCCCAGCCGGCGGGGCGCGGGCGGCGTCTGATATCCAGCCCATGCGGTCGGACAAGACGGACATCGCGAGCCTCGCATCCTACATTCAGGAGGCGGCATCAGCGCGCGGCATTGACCCGAACGTGGCACTTCGTGTTGCGCGCTCTGAAGGTCTGGCGCCGGGGGTGTGGCAGTCCAACGTCGTCAAGAACGGCCGACGCGAGACGAGCTATGGGCCGTTTCAGCTTCTCGTGGGCGGCGGTCTAGGAGACAAGTTTCAGAAGCTTTACGGCAAGTCCCCAGCCGACCCGTCGACCGTGTATGATCAGATCGATTTCGCGCTGGACGAGGCGGCAACCGGAGGATGGGGGCCGTGGTACGGCGCGGCGAAGGTCGGGGTGGGCAATCGCACCGGCCTTGAGCGCGCTCGGGCTTTGGGCGTATCGCGCACTGACACGCGCACCTCCGGCGCTCCAAACGCGCGGGTAGCGAGCCTTGACCCGGACGTTGGCATGGCTGATGCAGGTCTGCCTGAGCAACCGGCCCCGGTATCTCCTGCCGCGCCCAAGCCGACCATATCGGCTGCCGCTCCGGCACAGGCCGCGCCTGTCCAATTGGCTCAGTCCGGCAGTAACCGCGCCGTCATCGAAAAGCTGATGCAGGCGGGGCAGAACCCGTGGCTCAACGATAGCCAACGGGCGATGATCAATGCGCTCTTGCAGCGCGAGCTGCAAAAAAGCGATCCCGCTTTCCTTCAGGAGCAGGAAGCCAAGCGCCTGCAAATGGACCTCCACCGTGCCCAGACGGGCGATATCGCGACGGACAACCAGCGCGAGGCTGAAAAGCTCGGACTTGATCGTGAGCGCTTTGGTCTCGACAAGACGAAAGCTGAGCAGGAGCAGGCTGAGCGTGATCGTCGCTTCGGGTTGGATAGCCGCAAGTTTGACAGCGAAAGCGCAGATCGCACGGCCGACAACACCCGCGCAGACCGCGAACTGGAAATGAAGATGCAGCAGGCCGGCATGACCGACGACCTGCGCGAATACCAGTTCTACGCCGATCAGGAGAAAGCAGCTGGCCGCGAACCCATTGGGCTGCGCGAGTTCATGGCAGAGATGAAGAAGGCCGGGGCGGCGTCCACCAGCGTTACGCTGAAGGGGGAAACAAAGTATGATGAGACGGTGGGAGAGGGGTATGGGAAGCGCTTCCTCGACATGCAGGGAGAAGCGCAGTCTGCGCAGTCCACACTCGGAACGCTAACGGCGATGGAAGGGCTGCTTTCGCAGCCGGGGTTTTATTCCGGCTGGGGTTCCGGCCCTGTGACCGATCTCAAGCGCATGGGAGCGGCCATCGGGCTTGACCCTGAGGGCATCGACAGCATCGAGAGTTTCAACGCTTTGGCGAAGCAGGCGGCCCTGAACAATATGGGTGGCTCTCTTGGCACTGGCTTCTCGAACGCAGATCGCGACTTCGTTACCGATCAGGTGCCGGGCCTCCAGAATACGCCGGAAGGCAACAAGCGCCTGATCGAAATCACTCGCAAGATCAACGAACGTAAGCTCCAGGTGGCCGATCTTGCACGTAAATACGCGGCGCGAAATGGCGGGCGGATCGATGCTGGCTTCGATGACTATCTGTCCAATTGGGCGGCAGATAACCCGCTCTTTGAGCAGAAGGCGCCGCCTCCGCCGATCCCTGACAAGCCGGTTTCCGATTGGACCGATGAAGAGCTGGAGCAGTACCTAAATGCCCAGCCGTGAGGAAGCTCTGCGCGAACGTGCGCGTCGTGAACTTGAGAAGCGCAGGACCGCGCGAGGCGAATGGTCGCCCTCTGCCGAGGCTGACAAAATCGAGAAGATCACGGGCACGGGTGCGTTCTCCGCGGCGACCGGCAGCGGCATGTCACAGGGCATCCCGTTCGCAGACGAGATCGCCTCTGGCCTGAATGCTCCGTTCCGCGCCGGCCGCGAATGGCTACAGGGCGAAGGCTTTGATGTCGGTCGCGCCTATGACCGCAACATGCAGGTCGAAGCTGAATTAGAGCGCCGACGCAATGACCGCCATCCGATAGCATCCGTCGCGGGGCAAGTCGCAGCGGGAACGGCCCTTGGCGGCACTTTAGCCAAGGGCGGGGCAACTCTGCTTCAGGGTGCCAAGCCAACGCTGCCTTCGCTTATGGGGCGCGGGGCAGCAGAGGGAGCGCTGTACGGTGGCGTATATGGGCTAGGACAGGGCAGGGGGATTGGAGACCGTGCCATCAACGCCGCGGTGGGCGCCGGCATCGGTGGCGTTACTGGCGCGGCGACGGGGGCCATTGCACGCATTGGCGCGGGGAAGCCCGCGAGCGCTACGCCTTCCATCGATGACATGCAGGTGGCTAAGAACGCTGCCTACGATGCTGCCGACCAACTTGGCGTCCGGTACAAGCCGCAATCTTACCAGCAGCTTGTCGCAGACATCGTTGCCGACGCTCAGTCTCAGCAGTTGAACACCACCCGTCACCAGCGCGCCGCCAGCCTTATTCAGGACATGGTGGAACAGGCGAAATCGGGCGCTGCCCCGACGCTCCGCCAGTTGGATGAACAGCGACAGATCATCTATCGCGACATCGGGCGCGATGAGGCGGAGCAGTTCTTCGGCAACCGCATCATCGCTAAGATCGATGACTTCATCGAGAAGGCTCAGGTTGGCGATGCCCTAACGGGCGACCCTACCAAGGCGCGCGATGCAGTGCAGGCGGCGCGGGAACTCAACCGCCGCTACCGTAACGCTCAACGCGTGGATGAAGCCCTCATCAAGGCAGAACGCCGCGCAGCGTCGACCAACTCCGGAGCCAATGAGGAGAATGCCGTTCGCCAGAACCTCCGCCGCATCCTTGACAACAAGAGCACGTCTCGGTTCCTCAACGACGCGGAGAAGGCATCGATTGAGACGGTAGTTCGTGGCACCACCGGGCAGAATGCCGCGCGTGGAGCTGGCAACTGGCTCAAGGGGTTTGGTGGCCATTCACTGGCAGGTGGGTCGGTTGTGGCAGCGGCGATGACTGGCAACCCGCTTCCGCTATTGGCCGCAGGCGTTCCTTACGCCGCTGGCAGCGGCCTTAAGGCGATTTCGCGCGGCATGGGTTCGGCAAACGAACGTGTTGCTGAAGCGCTGATCCGAACTGGTCAGATGCCTCAGATGACAGTCAGTCAGGCCAGAAAGGCTATTGCCGACCTTTTGACCCGTTCAGGCGCTCAAGTGCTTCCTCGGTACATAGCCCCGTAGCGGAGCAAATCGCATCAAATGCGCCATGGATAACGGATCTCGCGACAGGCCGTAACGCAGCGTCGAGCCAAGGCGCAGCAACAATCACCAGCACTAGGATAACGGCATACTGCAAGAAGAGCGGCTTGGCGTTCCTGCCAAAGAAGGGTTCTCGGTTCAGGGTTGACAGTTCCTTAGATGCGTCCTTCCATCTCGCGAAAATGGGAGGGTTCAATGAAAAAGGCAAGCGTAGCAGTCGGACTATTGTTCATCGCGGGGTGCCAAGCCGCAGGGCCGGCCACGACCTCGCAAACGACAGTCGTGCGAGGGCACGTCATGTCGTTCAATACCGACGCCAGCGGGGCGCCGGTCAGCGTTCGAAGCAGGTCTTTGACCGCGAATACAGCGACCGTCACGGTTCAAACGGAAAACGGGAAAGCGGTTACCGCAGACATTTCAGTCGCCGGGCAACTGGCGGACGGGAGCACGGTGCCTGGTGCTGTCGGTCTCCTTGTCGACCCCGCCACCGCCAACAGCGCGCTTGTCTCAGCATCGAGCGCAGATGCCTTCTTGGGGCAGGTGGAGGTTGGCGGCCGTGACTATGTTCTCGGTGGCTACGGAGTTCGCCAAGGCAACGTGCTGTATGCGGGCTTCGGCATGGCTGGCAATGAATCGCCCAACGTGCCGACCGTGGGCAGTGCGATCTATTCCGGTGAAGCCGCGGGCTTTGTCGTGGGCGACGTAACGGGGGTAGATGCGGTCACGTCTCGGCTCTCGCTCACGGCCCGTTTTGCACCCGGTGGCGGGACGGTTTCGGGGCTCGCGACCAACATGGTGAACGCAAACGGTGTCCGCATTCCCATCGATGTGAGGTTCGATCAGGCCAACATCTCGGGCAGCAAGTTCGAGGGCGGGAAGTTGGGTCTGCAAAGTCCAACCAATGGCGCCGCTATCGGGCAGGTCGTGTCATCCGATTACCAAGGCGCGTTCTATGGTGACCGGGCGGCTGAGGCCGCCGGCACGTATCAGATCGAGGCTACCGGCGTGCCCATAGTAGGCGGCGGGGGCCAAACCCAACGCATCCAGTCAATCGGGGCGTTCGGCGCGGCACGCTAGCCGCTCTTTCCCTTTTAAGCGACATTTGCGACAAGCCGTCCTTCCGGGGCGGCTGTTTCGTTAAGGCAAGTCCCCCGCGCTTTCCCACTCCCGCTGCCATCCTGCCCATGAACCGGACAGGAGACCGGCGTGCAGTACCCGCGCGTCAAGCCAAACGGCGACATTCGGTGCGGCGCCAGAAAGTGCCACGTCATCTTCTACGAGGTTCCGGGCGGTCGCCCGTTCATCATCGCGTGTCCGGAGAGGAAGTGCGCCAACAGGCCCTTCCTCCGCGCCGAGACCGCCGAGGAAGTCGAAGAGCGCTGGTGCGAGCGCCGGGACAGGGTGAAAGCCCGTGGCTCTATTTAGTTCGCCGTCTGGCCAGCCGGTAGTCTTCATCACGAAGCTTGGTGCAGGCGCGGCAGCGCCTAAAACAACCTCGTATGCAATCGGAGGCCACGTAGATGCCTAGAAACGGCAGTGGCGTGTATGTTTTGCCGAATACCTACGAGGCGGTGACGGGCGAGACGATTGAAGCTCAGCAGCACAATGATCCGCTCGAAGACCTCGAAAGCGACGCCAACGGTGCGAGGCCCATCGTTGCCGGCGGGACTAGCGCGACAACAGCCATCGGCGCCCACGATGCCTTCGTGAAGGCGGGCGGCACTGTCGCGTCAGCGTCCACAATCGACCTCGATGCTGCCACTGGTCCGGAAGTCGACATCTCCGGCACCACGACAATCACCGCGGTCACGCTTGGCAGCGGCAAGACCCGCTACGCGCGCGCGACTGGCGCTTTCCAGATGACGGCCGGCGCGTCTCTCATCGTCAACGGCTCCACGACCGTCAACTACACCACGGTTGCCGGCGATCTGCTCAAGTTCATCGGCTACGGCTCCAGCGTCGTTCGGGTGTGGGTTATCAATCGCCCTCAGCCGGGAACCGGCTGGGAACCACTGGGCCTGACTACGCTGGCAGCGGCGGCCTCGTGGTCCAAGACGGACCTGTCTGCGTTCGTCGCGCTTCGAATAAGCGGCATGCTGTTCCCGAGCGCGGACGGCGAAATCCTGCAACTGCAGTTCAGCAACAACAACGGTTCGAGCTACCGCACCGGCGGCTCGGACTATTTCCACCAGCTCGGCTATTCAAACGGCACCGGCTTTACGGCGCTCGGGGCCAGCGTGGCTGCGATCTACCTGTCGGGCGGCGTCGACAACGGCTCGGCCGCGTTCGGCGGTGTCGTCTTCAACTTCCATGTCGAGATGCTGAACAGCGCGACGCGCGCCACGCGCATCCGGGGCGAGAGCTACTCGTCCATCACCAATGGCGCGACACGCGTGACTTACGATTTCGGCGCCGAGGTCGCGACGGCTGAGATAAACGACGCGGTGCGGCTTCTCTATTCCGGCGGCGCCAATTCCACCGGCTATGTCTTCATCGAAGGGCTGAGGGGCTGACCATGGAACCGATGTCGCTCGAACAGTTCAAGGCTCATTTTACGCCGCTGGCGGTTCTGCGCCGGGAGCGGAACGCCCGCCTCGCCGCCTGCGACTGGACGCAGGTGCCCGACGCGCCGCTGAGCGAGGAACAGCGCGCGGCGTGGGCCGCCTACCGGCAGGCTCTCCGCGATCTGCCTGAGACGACCGATCCGACCGCGCCGAAATGGCCCGTCCCGCCGGACCTAACCTCACCACCACCGCCAACCTGACAGACCCGCGAGAGCGGGAAGGAGAGACCTATGGACCTCTCGCATATCTACACGCAACTCATCATCGAGATGTGCCACGACCACGGCCTGTTGCGCAACCAGTGCGCCTACGTGCTGGCCACCGCATGGCACGAGACGGGCCGGTACAAGTGGCTCCGGGAGATATGGGGTCCGACCGCCGCGCAGAAGCGCTACGAGGGCCGCAAAGACCTCGGCAACACCACGAAGGGCGACGGCAAGAAGTTCATGGGGCGGGGCTTCGTCCAGATCACCGGTCGGCGCAACTACACCGACTGGGGCAAGCGCCTCGGGCTGGACCTTCTGAAGGAGCCGGACCTTGCCGCCCAGCCGAAGATCGCCGCACGCATTCTGGTTGGCGGAATGGCCTACGGCACGTTCACCGGCAAAAAGCTGTCCGACTACATCATGCTGTCACACTCTGATTTTGTCGGGGCGCGACGCATCGTCAACGGCACGGACAAGGCCGAACTGATCGCGGGTTATGCGCTGGAGTTCGACGCGCTGCTGAAGAAGGCAGGGTACGGCGAGGCAGGCGAGCCCACCAGCGCGCCCAAGCCTGTTCCGGCTCCCTCGCCCGCCCCGAGCACGCAGCCCGCACCAGCGGCGCCCGGCGGCGTCCTGCCGGCCATCATCGCTTTCCTCGTCACAATCGGGGCGGCCGTCGCCGCCTGGTACCACGGAGGCTGATCATGTGGATGCGCATCAAGCGGTTCTTCCGCGATTCCGAGACCATCGCGTGGGCGAGGCTCCAGCTTTTCTTCGGCGCTCTCGCGGCGGTGCTGACCTATGTCGACCCGGCCGTGCTGCGGCCAGTCCTGCCGCCGGAATGGCTGCCGTGGTTGCTGGTGGCCAACGGCATCGCCACCGAATACCTGCGCCGCCGTCGTGACGAGACGATGCGATGATCTCCGCTCTCGCCACCCTCGCCGGCTTCCTTCTGCCGAAGCTGATCCCGTCTCTCGCCGGCATCGCCGAGCAGTTCAAGCGCGGCGAGATCGACAAGGCGACGATGCAGGCCCGCATGCACGAGGCGACGCAGGCCGCGCTTGCCGAGGTCGGCAAGGCCCATGCCGACGCCATCGCCAAGACCTTTGCGTCCTTCATGGACGCGAGCAAATCCAGCCCGCTCATGCAGCGGGTGTGGGGCGCGGTCACGCTCTCTCAGCTCGCCGTCCTGCTTTGGCATCAGGTCGGCATCCCGGCCTATGTGCACTGGACCGGCCTGCCGTATCCGTCGAGCGGGGCGACCGTCGAATGGGCCTATCTGCTGCTGGCCTTCTGCCTCGGTGGCGGGCCTATCCTGCTTAGGGGAGGGCCGGGGAAATGACAGACGCCAAGCGCTTCGATGACCTGCCCGAGGCGACGAAGGACTTCCTGATCAACCTGCGCCCCGAGGAAGTCGTCACGCTCAACGACGGCATCAGGCTCGTGAACGCGATCCGGACTGTCGGCACGTTCATGAAATGGGTGATCGTCGGCGTGCTGGGCATCGTGGTCGGCATCGTCCTGCTCGGCGAGAGCATCGGTAAGATCATCGCATGGCTGCGGCTGCCAGCCTGACCTGCGCCCTGACCTTCGTTCCAGCCGGCATATGGTCGCCCCGCTGCCGCAAGGTGGCGGGGCAATTTGCGGTTTAGGTTCGTTGAACCTAGAGGTAACTATGTGTGCCGGGAGCGAAAGCCTTGCAAACCAAGCGGTGCGATGGTGGGCGTGACAGGGATTGAACCTGTGACCCCTACGATGTCAACGTAGTGCTCTCCCGCTGAGCTACACGCCCATCGCGCGGCGCTTACATCACGCGCCGCCTGCCGCGTCAAGTCGCTTGTGGAGCCGGATAAGGGGCTCAGGCCGCCTTCAGCATGCGCTCCACCTCGGTGACGAGGTCGCGCAGGTGAAACGGCTTGGACAGCACCTTGGCGTCCTTGGGCGCCTTGGAGTCCGGGTTCAGCGCCACCGCCGCGAAGCCGGTGATGAACATCACCTTGAGATCCGGGTCGAGCTCGGTGGCGCGGCGCGCCAGCTCGATCCCGTCCAT
>CAZVTK010000080.1:0-20596 GCA_964629765.1 uncultured Mesorhizobium sp. | reverse complement strand
TCGGTTCGACCACCATCGCAATGCATCTGGTGTCGCTTCTTTCAGGGCGCATCGCCGCTTCCTCGGGCACGTCGAACCCGCAAATCCGGTTCGGCGAAGATCTGATGAGCCGCGTCTCCTATGTGATGATGAACCCGGACGGCCGCGAGGCGATGACGGCGGCGGTGCGCGAGGCCGTGTCGGGGCTGATCGACAAGGCATGCGCGGAGGGCGGCGTTGCCCGCGGCGACATCCTCGACGCGGTGTTCGTCGCCAACCCGATCATGCACCATCTGTTCCTCGGCATCGACCCGACCGAGCTCGGCGGCGCGCCCTTCGCGCTCACGGTTTCCGGCGCGGTGCGTGCGAAGGCGGACGATATCGGGCTGGCGCTCAACCCCGGCGCGCGGCTCTACATGCTGCCCTGCATCGCCGGCCATGTCGGCGCCGACGCCGCCGCGGTGACGCTCGCCGAAGGACCGCACCGGCAGGACGACAAGATGCTGATCGTCGACGTCGGCACCAATGCCGAGATCGTGCTGGGCAACCGCGCGCGGCTGGTGGCGGCATCCTCCCCCACCGGCCCCGCCTTCGAAGGCGCCGAGATCTCGTCGGGCCAGCGCGCCGCGCCCGGCGCCATCGAGCGCGTGCGCATCGACCCGGCGACGCTGGAGCCGCGCTACCGCGTCATCGGCTCGGACAAATGGTCGGACGAGGAGGGTTTCGCGGACGGCGTCGCCGCCATCGGCGTCACCGGCATCTGCGGCTCCGGCATCATCGAGGTGATCGCCGAGATGTTCCTTGCCGGCATCATCAGCGAGGACGGCGTGGTGGACGGCGCGCTCGCCGCGCGCAGCGCGCGCGTGGTGCCGAACGGGCGGACCTTCTCCTATGTGGTGAAGGAGGGCGAGCCGAGGATCACCGTCACGCAGAACGACGTGCGCGCCATCCAGCTCGCCAAGGCCGCGCTCTATGCCGGCACGCGGCTGCTGATGGACAAGCTCGGCATCGAGACCGTCGACACGATCCGCTTCGCCGGCGCCTTCGGCTCGTTCATCGACCCGAAATACGCGATGGTGCTGGGACTGATCCCCGATTGCGACCTCGATCACGTCAAGGCCGTGGGCAACGCCGCCGGCGCGGGCGCGCGCATGGCGCTGCTCAACCGCGGCCATCGCCGCGAGATCGAAGCCACCGTGCGCGACATCGAGAAGATCGAGACCGCGCTGGAGCCGCGCTTCCAGGAGCTGTTCGTCAGCGCCATGGCGCTGCCGAACAAGGTCGACCCCTTCCCCAGGCTGGCCGAGCAGGTGGCGCTTCCTGCGCGCAAGGCAGCCGGTCCCGCGCAGACGGGAGAGCCGGGAGCCCCGCGCCGGCGATCCCGGGAAGAGCGTGCGGCACGCCGGGACCGGGGCTGAACGGCGGCTGAAATTCATTTGCACGCGAATAATTTTTCGCACTGCAATATAAATTGATGCACTGCACATTTTCCGGTCTTAAAGTCGAAACCTTCAGCACCTATCTGCCTGTTCCGAAGGCTGCACCCGGCCAGGCAACCAAGGACCAGAACAATGTCGATTTTTGACGGATTGATGCGCTTTGCGCGAACCCATGCGCAGGCGCGCGCCGAGCGCCGCACGCAGATGCTGTTGAGCGCCCTGCCCGAGAGCGTCCAGAAGGACATAGGCTGGCGCTGGGCGCCCCGCACCCGCGGCCAGCACAACCCGGCCCGGCCCGGCTTCATCGAATACTGACGCGCGGACACCGGCACCGTTGACAGACGCGGGGCGCGGCGGTTCCCTCGCAGGAGCCAATCGTTCGCGTCCTGCCGGAACCGTCCATGCCGAGCCTGAAATCGCGCTTCGTCGCCTTCATGCTGCGCAATACGCGCAAGAAGGCGTTTGCGTCGCCTGAGGGCCTGCATCGCTGGATCGCGGCCTCCCGGCGCAAGCAGGATCACCGCCCGCCGCTGAAGATCGCCGCGCGCTTCGACATCGCCGAGCGGGCGGTGCTGGGCCATCCGGTCTACGAGCTGGCGCCGCGCGGCGGCGCTCGAGGCCCGCATATCCTCTATCTGCACGGCGGCGCCTTCGTCTTCGAGCTGACGCGCTTTCACTGGCATCTCATCGCCGAGATGGCCGGGCGCCTGTCGGCGCGGATCACGATCCCCGTCTATCCGCTCGCGCCCGAGCATGACCACCGCGCCATCTTCGCCATGGGCATGGCGGTCTATCGCGAGGTGATGACCGCGACGCCGGCCGACAATGTGGTCGTGATGGGCGATTCGGCCGGGGGCACCATGGCCGTCGTGCTCAACATGATGGCCATGGCCGAAGGGCTGCCGCGCCCGTCGCGGCAGGTGCTGATGTCGCCCGGGCTCGACATGACGCTGGAGGATCCCCGCGCGCGCGCCTTCGCACGCACCGACCCGTGGCTCGACATCGACGGCGGGCTGGAGGCGGTGCGGCTCTACGCGGGCGACCTTCAGCGCACCGACTGGCGGGTGAGCCCGGTCTATGGCGACCTGACCGGCCTGCCGCCGACGCTCATCCTGGTCGGCGAGCGCGACCTGCTGACGCCCGGCACGCTCGGCTTCGTGGAGCGGGCGCGGGCGGCCGGCGCCAGCATCGACCTGATCGGCGAACCGCACATGTTCCATGTCTGGCCGCTGATCGACATGCCGGAGGCCCGCGTGGCGCGCGACCGGATCGTGGGATGGTTGTCCAGCCCGCTGCAAAAGACCGCGCCACAGCCGGCACGGCCGCTTCCCCATCTGTGGCCGCGCGCCGCATCCGCCTGACCGGCAAAACCCAGCCCCGTCAGCCGACCCTTCAGGCGACCACCCGAAACTGCTCCATCGCGGCGCGTATGTGCTCGGCCACCGCGCGCACGGGGCCGGATGCGTCGGCCGCCACCATCATGGCCAGATTGTAGTTGGAGAGCTGCGGCAGTCCGCTCTCGGGGCCCAGCGCCACGATGTCGTCGCCGATGAAGCTGCGCGGCAGCGGCGCCACCGCGAGGTCGGCGAGGATGGCCGAGCGCTGGCCGGCCGTGTGCGCGCTCATATAGGCGACCCGGTACTCGACGCCCTCGCGGCCGAGCGCCTCGAGCGCGTCGGCGCGCCAGGCGCAGCCTTCCTCCCAGACCGATACCGGCAGCGGCTTGCGCAGATGGGCGCTGCCGCCCCTGGCGCCGCCCCAGACGATCGGCTCGGTGAGCAGCACCTCGGCCTCGCCGGGGATGCCCTTGCACACGGTCAGCAGCGTCAGGTCGAGGTCGCGGTCGGCAAGCCGCCTGCGCAGCCTCGTGGACTGGTCGATGACGACGTCGACCGCGACATTGGGATGCGACTGCGCGAAACGCTTGAGCACGCTCGGCAGCACCCGCTCGCCGAAATCGTCCGGCGAGCCGAGGCGCACGACGCCGGCGACGTCCGGCACCACGAATTTCGACACCGCGTCGCGGTTGATCGCCAGCATGCGCCGCGCATAGCCGATCAGCACCTCGCCGTCGTGCGTCAGCGTCACCGACCGCGCGTCGCGGGTGAAGACCTGGCAGCGCAGCGTCTCCTCCAGCTTCTTGATCTGCATGGATACGGCCGAAGGCGTGCGGAACACCGCATTCGCCGCCGCCGTGAAGCTGCCGGTCTCGGCGATCGCGACGAAGGTGCGCAGCACGTCCAGCTCAAGCAGGGGCAGAGGATGGTTCAACGGTGCGGTCATCGGCTATCCATCAATATCGCTTAACGGAAACATCATTCCATTTCGTTTGATTGAATGCAAGACCCACGGCATGGTGGGTGCATCAACCGGCCGGCGCCCCTCAGTGCCGGCAAGCACGGGAGAAAGCCGATGGTCATCCTCTCAACGCTCGTCGCCCCCGTCGCGGCCTATCTCGGCGATCTGGAGCGCCGCCGCCGCCATCGCCGCACCGAACGCATGATCGGCGCGCTGCCGGCGGAAATGCTGAAGGATATCGGCTGGCCGGGATCGGCCCGCGGCCTCGACGAGGAGCGGCGGGAGAGGCCGGCCATGCGCCCCGGCGCCTGCTGACGCCATGTCCGCAAAACCTGCCGGAACGCATGTCGCTTTTCGTGCGGGCCGCTTCGCTTTTGCCGCAGTGCGGCAAGAGGGACGCGCCTATATCGGCCCCAGACAAGGGGCGCGCCGCGCTCCGCTTCACCAGAATGCGGTCGCCGCTTCACGCGGGCTGCCGCACGGACCCCGGACAATGAAGATCTTCGCCCGCCTTTTCCGCAGCCGCCGCACGGCGTCCAACCTGATCACCGAGCTGGAGCGAGCGCGCCTGTCGCGCACCATGCCCGGCCAGACGGCGGCGATGGCGGCGGCGCGCTTCGGCTTCATCGTGAACTGAGCAGGGGCCAGACTGGATCACCCCTCATCCGGCCGAGCTTTGCTCGGCCGGATGAGGGGTGATCGAAATCCGCTGCCTTTCCCATCCTTTGCCCGCATGCGACCGGGTATAGCATTGACAACAAACCGCTTTCCTGAGCACGCTGGCTATATTGCGACATGGGTTCGGCAGGCCAGCGGAGGGAAGGTTTGTCTTCCAAGCCAGCATTGAAGCGGACGATCGTCTTCTTCCTCGTGCCCGAATTCACCATGATGGCTTTCGCCACGGCGCTGGAGCCGCTGCGCGTCGCCAACCGCATGCTGGGCTTCGAAGCGTACCGATGGCGGCTCGCCAGCCTCGACGGCCAGCCGGTGGCCGCCTCCAACGGCGTGCCCTGCGCGGTCGACACCTCGCTGGACGACGAACGCCGCAAGCTGCTCGGCCCCGACCGCCCGTCCATGGTCATCGTCTGCGCGGGTCTCAATGTCGAGCGTTTCGGCAACAGGACGGCCTTCGCCTGGCTGCGCGAGGAATATAATCGCGGCGTCGCGGTGGGCGGCGTGTGCACGGGCGCGCATGTGCTGGCCGCCGCCGGGCTGCTCGCCAACAGGCGCTGCGCCATCCACTGGGAGAACCTGCCCGGCTTCCAGGAGGCGTTTCCCAAGGCCAACGTCTTCGCCGACCTGTTCGAGGTCGATTCCAACATCTACACCTGCGCCGGCGGCACCGCCTCGCTCGACATGATGCTGAAGCTGATCGGCGACGATTTCGGCGACAATCTCGTCAACCAGGTCTGCGAGCAGTTCCTGACCGACCGGGTGCGCAGCCCCACCGACCGCCAGCGCCTGCCGCTGCGCGCGCGCCTCGGCGTGCAGAACGCGCGCGTGCTCACCATCATCGAATTGATGGAGGCGAACCTGTCGGAGCCGCTGTCGCTGGTCGAGGTGGCCGACCATGTCGGCCTGTCGCGCCGCCAGATCGAGCGGCTGTTCCGGCAGGAGATGGGGCGCTCGCCGGCGCGCTACTATCTGGAGATCAGGCTCGACCGGGCCCGTCACCTGCTGCTCCAGTCCAACCTGCCGGTGGTCGAGGTGGCGGTCGCCTGCGGCTTCGTGTCGGCGTCGCATTTCTCCAAATGCTACCGCGAGCTCTATGCCCGCTCGCCGCAGCAGGAGCGCGCGGACCGGAAGCTGCTGCTCGCCGCATAGAGTCACCACAACAGATGGCGTGCCGCACCCGCCCTGCCCTCCAGAGGTTGTGCCGGCGGGCGCATCGGTGCATGTTGCCTTCGCGCCGCCGGCCGGCAGCGCGAAGGCAACGACAGGAGGCCGCACGGGTGCCGGACACCGCGAACATCACTTCGGGGAACATCACTTCGGAAAACATCTTTTCGGGACGACAGGACAGGGACACGATGGGCGGCAGGCTCCAGCGCGCCCGCGATGCATCAGGCCTCACCGTGGCTCAGGTCGCGGCAAGGCTCGGCGTGAAAGCGAGCACCGTGCAGGCATGGGAGAACGACCGCTCGCAGCCGCGCGCCAACAAATTGCAGATGGTGGCCGGCATTCTCAGCGTAAGCCTCGCCTGGCTGATGGACGGCCGCGGCGCCGGCCCCGTCGAGGACAGCGAGGGGCTGATCGAATCCATCGCGACGCGGCTGTCGCGGCTGCGCCAGTTGCAGGGGGAATTCGACGCCATCGCGCAGGGTCTGGAGAAGGATTTCGTCCGGCTCGCGGCGGAAGCGCGCGCCGCATAGGGCAGACGGCATGCGACGCGGCTTTCGCCGCGCCTCATGCCTCGCCGGTCAGGCAAACAGCAGCCAGATCGTCACCAGCACGAAGATCACCGCCGCCGACACCGCCGACATGCTGAAGAGCGGATAATTGTGGCCGTCGATCGCGGCCTCGTAGGCGGTGCCGGCAATGCCGTCGGGCTTTTCCCTGCGCAGCCCGCCGGCCTCTGCCCAGATCGCCGGAATGGCCAGGCACGCATAGAGCGCGATGCCGGCCGCCGCGACGAGCAGCAGCAGCTTGCCCGGCAGGCCCGCCGCCGGCCCGAAGGCGAGGCTTAGCGCCACCGAGCCGATCATGCCGCCCAGAACGATGGCATAGCTGGCCACGGCCCGGTTGTACTGGTTGCCGCGTATCGCGATGTATTGGTCCACCGTCAACTTCGCCATTTTTCTCTCCCCCACCAGTTGATGGCGACATCGGTCGCCTCGCCTTGCCCGTTCAGGCTGCACCAAAGGTTTTTCGCCCGCAATACCGCTGCGTCGGTTCTATCCCGCCGTCCCTGATGACAGGCGGCGCGGACTGCGCTAGACGTGGTGCCGTCGAGGGCGAAAATGCCCTGCCGGTTCGCGGGAGAGAGCAGCCCAGGCTGCCGCCGAAGGGGAAATCGCCCGAAATCTCTCAGGCAAAAGAACCGTGTTCCGGCCAAGACGCTCTGGAAAGTCGGAGGGAAACCTCCGCGCCGAAGGTGTAAGGTACTCCGACAGGGTTCCGGGGTGCCGAGTCTCTCAGGCTTCAGACAGAGGGGCGCGAAACGGCCGCTTGTCGCGGCTGTCCAAGCGCGACTCTGGAGAGGCGATTGACTGACACGGGCGAACTGAAACGACTTCCACTCGAGGATCTGCATGTCGCAGCGGGCGCCAAATTCGGCGCCTTCGCGGGCTGGAACATGCCGATCACCTATCCGGCCGGCGTGATGAAGGAGCATCTTCACACGCGCGAGAAGGCCGGATTGTTCGACATCTCCCACATGAAGCTGTTCCGCATCGAGGGTCCGGGCGCGGCCGACATGCTGGCGCGGACGTGCCCGCTCGATGCGCAAGCGCTGGAGCAGAGCCAGTCGAAGCTGACCTTCTTCCTCGATGAACGGGCCGGCATCCTCGACGACCTCATCGTCACGCGGCTCGGCCCGCAGGCGTTCATGGTCGTCGCCAATGCCGGCAATGCGCAGGCCGACGAGAGGCACCTCAAGGCGATCGCGGCCGGCTTCGACTGCACGGTCGAGCCGCTCGATCGCGTGTTCCTCGCCATACAGGGTCCGCAGGCCGAAGCTGCGCTCGCCGCCGCCGGCCTCGACCTGTCGCACCTGACCTTCATGCACGGCATCGAGCCGCGCCCCGGCTGGTTTGCCAGCCGCTCGGGCTATACCGGCGAGGACGGGTTCGAGGTCGCCCTGCCGGCGGCCGAAGCCCATGCGCTGGCCGAACGCCTGCTCGCCGACGACCGGGTGATGTGGATCGGCCTTGCCGCCCGCGATTCGCTCAGGCTGGAGGCCGGGCTATGCCTCCACGGCAACGATATCTCGCCTGAGACGGATCCGGCTTCGGCCGCGCTGATGTGGGCGATCCCCAAACCGGTGCGCGAGGCGGGCCGCTTCATCGGCGCGGCCGCGCTGGCCGGCATCGTCGCGCGTGGCCCCACCGAAAAGCGCGTCGGCCTCAAGCCGGACGGCCGCCAGCCCGTGCGCGGCGGCGCCGATCTCTACGACGAGGCCGGCGCGCCTGCGGGCCGCGTCACCTCCGGCGGCTTCGGCCCCTCGGCCGGGCATCCGGTCGCCATGGGCTATGTCCGGGCCGACCTCGCCCGCCCCGGCGCGCGCGTCTTCGCCGACGTGCGCGGCAGCCGCCTGCCGGTCGACGTCTCCGCCCTTCCCTTCACGCCACACCGCTACCGCAAAGGATGAACCCCATGCCGAAACTCTATTTCACCGACGATCACGAGTGGATCAGCGTCGATGGCGACATCGCGACGGTCGGCATCACCGACTATGCGCAGGAGCAGCTCGGCGACCTCGTCTTCGTCGACCTGCCCGCGGTCGGCAAGGCCCTGAAGAAGGGCGACGCGGCGGTGGTGGTCGAATCGGTCAAGGCGGCGTCCGACGTCTATGCGCCGGTGGACGGCGAGATCGTCGCGGTCAACGACGCGCTGTCGGGCGACCCGGCCCTCGTCAACTCCGCCGCCACCGGCGACGGCTGGCTGTGGAAGATGAAGCTTTCCGACCCATCGCAGCTCGACGGCCTGCTCGACGAAGCCGGCTACAACAAGCTCATCGGCTGAGGATATCCATGACCGCCCCGTTCTCCGCCCGCCATATCGGTCCGCGCGCCGCCGACCAGCGCGCCATGCTCGCCGCGCTCGGCGTTCCCTCGGTCGAGACGCTGATCAGCCAGGCCGTGCCGGCGTCGATCCGGCTCGGCCGCTCCCTCGACCTGCCGGAGGCGGCCAGCGAAGCCGACGCGCTGGCGGAACTGTCGGCCATCATGGGCGGCAACACGGTGCTCAAGAGCTTCATCGGCGCCGGCTACCACGGCACCGTCGTGCCGCCGGTCATCCAGCGCAATCTTCTGGAAAACCCGGCCTGGTACACCGCCTACACGCCCTATCAGGCCGAGATCAGCCAGGGGCGGCTGGAAATGCTGTTCAACTTCCAGACGCTGGTTTCCGAGCTGACCGGCCTGCCGGTGGCGTCGGCCTCGCTGCTCGACGAGGCGACGGCCGTGGCCGAGGCGATCGGCATCGCCCACCGCTTCCACAAGGACACGCGCGACCGGATCGCGCTTGCCGGCGCCCTCCACCCGCAGGTCATCGATGTGGTGCGGACGCGCTGCGGCCCGCTCGGCATCGTGCTGGAGGACGGCGGCGCCGACGACCAGACCGCGGCGCTGGTCGTGCCTTGGCCGGACACGTTCGGCGTCTATGGCGACCATGCGGCCGCCATCGCGCGGGCCAAGGCGGCGGGCGCGATCGTCATCTTCGTCGCCGACCCGCTGGGGCTGGTGCTGACCGAGCCGCCGGCGAGGCTGGGCGCGGAGATCGCCGTCGGCTCCATGCAGCGCTTCGGCGTGCCGATGGGTTTCGGCGGCCCGCACGCGGCCTATTGCGCCGTATCCGACAGGCTGACGCGGCTGATGCCCGGCCGCCTCGTCGGCCAGTCGGTCGACGCGCATGGCCGGCCCGGCTTCCGCCTCGCGCTCCAGACGCGCGAGCAGCACATCCGCCGCGACAAGGCGACCTCCAACATCTGCACCGCGCAGGCGCTGCTCGCCAACATGGCGGCCGCCTATGCCGTCTGGCACGGGCCGGACGGGCTGCGCGACATTGCGGGCCGCATCCACGCGCTGGCGGCGCGTCTTGCGGCGGCGCTCGCGGCAGCGGGGCTTTCCGTCGAGGGCGAGCGGCGGTTCGATACGGTGACCGTCGCCGTTCCCGGCCGCGCCGAAGCGCTCGCGAACGAGGCGGAGAAGACCGGCCGCCTGATCCGCCTGCTCGACGGCGACCTTGTGTCCGTCGCTTTCGACGAGACGTCCACCGAAGCCGACCTTGCAGCGCTATGCGGCCTGTTCGGCGCGGCCGCGCCCGCCGACACGGCGCGGTGCCTGCCGGGCCGGCGCGAGGAGAAGGGTTTCCTAACCCAGCCGGTGTTCCACGACCACCGCTCCGAGACCGAGATGATGCGGCTGCTGCGCCGCCTCGCCGACAAGGATCTGGCGCTGGACCGGGCCATGATCCCGCTCGGCTCCTGCACCATGAAGCTGAACGCGGCGGCCGAGATGGCGCCGGTGAGCTGGCCCTCTGTCGCCAATCTGCACCCCTTCGCGCCCGCCGGCCACGCCAAGGGCTACCGGACGATGACCGGCCAGCTCGAAGCGTGGCTCTCCGAGATCACCGGCTTCGACGCGGTGTCGCTCCAGCCCAATGCCGGCAGCCAGGGCGAATATGCCGGACTGCTGGCGATCCGCCGCTATCATCTGTCGCGCGGCGACACCGGCCGCGACGTGTGCCTCATCCCCTCCTCCGCCCACGGCACCAACCCTGCCTCGGCGGCGATGGCCGGCATGGGCGTGGTGGTGGTGCGCTGCACGGAGGCCGGCGACATCGACATCGACGACCTCAAGGCCAAGGCGACGCAGTTCTCGGCGCGCATCGCCGCGCTGATGATCACCTACCCGTCGACCCACGGCGTGTTCGAGGAGGGCGTACGGGAGATCTGCGCCATCGTCCATGCGCATGGCGGGCAGGTCTATCTCGACGGCGCCAACCTCAACGCGCTGGTCGGGCTGGCGCGGCCGGGCGACATCGGCGCCGACGTCTGCCACATGAATTTGCACAAGACCTTCTGCATCCCGCATGGCGGCGGCGGCCCCGGCATCGGCCCCATCGGCGTGAAGGCGCACCTGAAACCGTTCCTGCCGGGGCATTCGGAATGGGGATCGGAGGGTGCCGTGTCAGCCGCGCCTTACGGATCGGCCTCGATCCTGCCGATCACCTGGATGTATATCCGCATGATGGGCGCCGCCGGGCTGAAGCAGGCGACGGAGGGCGCGATCCTCTCGGCCAACTACCTCGCGCAGCGCCTCGAGCCGCACTACCCGGTTCTCTACAAGGGGCGGAACGGGCGCGTCGCGCATGAATGCATCCTCGACACGCGCGTGCTCAAGGAGCGCGCCGGCATTGGCGTGGAGGACGTGGCCAAGCGCCTGATCGACTACGGTTTTCACGCGCCGACCATGTCGTGGCCGGTGGCGGGCACGCTGATGGTCGAGCCCACAGAGAGCGAGCCGAAGGCCGAGCTCGACCGCTTCGTCGACGCGATGGTCCTGATCGCCCGCGAGGCCGACAAGGTCGCAGCCGGCGAATGGCCGAAGGACGACAATCCACTGGTCAACGCGCCGCATACCTATGCGGAGATCCTCGCCGACGCCTGGACGCATCCCTATTCGCGGCTGGTCGCGGCCTCGCCGGGCGCGGACCCGGCGTCCGGCACGAAATACTGGCCGCCGGTCTCGCGCATCGACAACGTTGCGGGCGACCGCAACCTCGTCTGCGCCTGCCCGCCCGTGGAAGCGCTGGCGAGCTGACCAGCGCCGAGTTCCCCGTTCCGCGCGACCCGCGCGGAACGGGCGACAGGCTTCAGCGCATGTCGTCCCACATCCAGTTGCGGCCGCGCCAGCGCTTCTCGCCGACTTGGCAATCATATCCCGCCGCGGGGATCACCGGCGTCTCATGCGCCTCGATGGCGTCGCGCCACCAGTCGCGGCCGGGATCGCCGGCGATCTCCAGCACGAGCTTGCGGCGGATCGCCTCGGGAAACTGCTCCCACGCATTGACGGGGATCATGAAAGAGCCCGGGCCGCCGATCACGCAGTCGTTGTAGTAGCGGTCGAGGTCGGCAACGTCGAAGGACGACACCATGCCGCCATCGGTCATCAGCGGCAGCCCGTTGATGACGATGCCCTGCGCGACGATGTCGTCGCGCACCAGATCGACGAACTCGCCCTGGTTGTTGGGGCCGTCGCCGGACACGTCGATCACCCGCTTCATGCCCCGGAATTGGGACTCGGCCAGGAGATCCTGCGCATAGCGCAGCCCGCCGGAAATGGAGGTGCGGCGCGCGCTGTTGGGCGGGCTCGCCGTGATCTGGGCAGCGACCGCCTCGGCGTCGGCGCGCGTGGCGATCACGGTCCACGGCACCACCATATATTGCGAGGAATCGCCGGCCCATTCGAAATAGGTCACCGCAATCTTGCCGTGGATGCCGTTGCGGATGGCGTTGATGACGTCGTTGTGGACGAGCGCGGCGACATAGCCGTCGCGCTGGATCTTCAGCTCCTCGAACGACATCGACAGGGAGACGTCGACCGCAAGGACCAGTTCCACGTCCACCACCTCCTGGGCGGCGGCCGGGGCCGGGGACAAGGCCAGAGACAAGGCCGGTAGCGCCACGCCGAGCGCGACGCCGCAGGCCCATGCGGAACCCTTCAGCGCTATCATGGGGCGAGACTACGCCGATGAATTGCATCGGAAAGCCGAAAGGTGGGGTTCCGCCCGCGCCTTTCCCTTCACTTTTGCGCGATGCGCGCCCCGGTGCGATTCCTCCGACAGGGTGACCGAAGGTTGAACCTTGCGTCGTCGCCGCATAGAGTTTGTATGTCAAACACGTACGACTACTATCGCTTGGGGGTATTTCATGCGGCATACCGGCCTTCCGCGCAGCATCGCTGCCATCGCCTGCACGGCACTGCTGTCCTTTGCCGTGCCGGCCGGCGCGGCCTTGCCGGTCGACGCCATCGGCGCCATCGCCGTCTCGCCCGACGGTTCCACCATCGTCGCGACCGGCAACCCGCGCACCTTCTACGTGCTCGACGCGACCACGCTGGAGGTAAAGGACAGGGTCTGGCACGGCTACAACCCGCTGCGTCTCAACTGGTCGAAGGACGGCAGCACGCTCGCCCTCTTCCACACCGACGACGTGGTGACCTTCTTCGACGCGGCGACGCTCAAGGAAAAGACCAGCACCGAAAAATTCACCGACCACTGCTTCGCCGGCGAGAGCGAGAGGCTGGTGACGATGACGAGCGGCCGCGAGAAGGACGGCAAGGTGCCGGTGACGCTGGCGGTCTATTCGCTGGCCACCGGCGAGAAGCTGAGCTCGGCCGAAATCGACTATTCGACCGCCGTCGTCGCCATCGCGTGCAGCCCGGATGCGAGCGACATCGTCCTCGTCACCAAGGAATACGATGTGGGCACGGAGGAGAAGAAGCAGCCGCCGCAGGACCTGCCGCGCGACGAACAGCCGGAGTTCCGCAAGCGCCATGACGGCAAGGCGATGTGGTTCGGCTGGTTCGACGGCGAGCTGAAGAAGGGACCGGAATTCGAGAGCTGGTTCTCGTCGTCCGCGCCGAACCTGTTCTTCGTCAAGGACGGCAAGGCGCTGTGGCTGAGGAGCGCCACCGAGAATGTCGAGCTCGGCATGGACGGCTCTGTGACGATGAAGACGCTGACCAAGGCCAACAGCTTCTACGGCGAGATGGCGAGCGCCGACCACGGCTATTTCCTCGTCGGGGCGATGAACAAAGGCCAGATCGTTGATACCGCGACGCTGAACGAGGTCGAGTTCGCCTTCTCCGGCAGGCTCGCCGGATGGCCGGAATATCTGTACGGTTTTGCGATCGCGCCGGACGGCACCATCTATGGCGGCACCTCGGCCTACCGGATGATGAAGATCGCGCCGGACGGCAAGGTGAGCATCATGAAGCCGGTGCACTGAAGGCTGACCGCCCCTCGGGGCGCGCTCAGCTTCGCGGCTTCAGATTGTCGGGGTCATAGAGCGGCCGGTAGCCGACCGCTGCGACCTCGACGGGGAAGGTCTCGCCGAAATATTCGACCTGGAGCATCGTGCCTTCCTTGCAGTGCGACCAGGGCAAATAGGCGAGCGCGATGTTTTTTCCGAGCGTCGGCCCATAGGCGACCGAGGTGGTGAAGGAGCGGCGGCCGAGCGCGTCCACCAGCGTCTCGCCCGTCGCGGGATCCTGCACCGGCATGGTGCCGACGGGATAGCGGGCGACGCCCTTGGAATCGACATTGCCGGTCATGACCAGCGTGCACAGCATGGCCGGCTGGTTTTCTCGCGCACGGTATTCGAGGTGCCTGGCCTTGCCGCGGAAGTCGGCGTCCTTGATCTTCGGCCGGGCGAGATCGGCCTCGAACAGGTTGTATTCGGTCAGGAGGTCGGCGTTCTGGAGCCGCAGGCTCTTTTCCATGCGCCGCGAATTCGCATAGGTCTCGACGCCGAAGGCCATCACGCCGGTCGCGCGCAGCGCGTCCCAGACGGCGAGCCCGTCCTCGTAGCGCATGTGCAGCTCGAAACCCTGCTCGCCGACATAGGAGATGCGGAAGGCAGAGACATCCTTGCCGGCGATCTGGACCGGCCTGATGGCGGCGAAGGGGAAGGCGTCGGGCTCCAGCGCGGCGGGAAACTCCACCACCTTCTGCAAGGTTTTCCGCGCGTTGGGTCCCCAGATGCCGATGGTGACGAATTTTTCGGTGACGTCGGTGACGGCGACGTCGAAACCTTTGTCCTCGGCGACGCGCCGCACATAGTGGAAGTCGCGCGGGCCGGCATCGGCGCCGTCGATCACCCGGCAGCGGTCGGCCATGCGGATCACCGTCAGGTCGGCGCGCACCATGCCCTCGTCATCGAGGAAATGGGTGTAGATGCCCTTGCCGATATTGGCGTCGCCGCCGATCCTGGCCGCGCAGAGCCATTCCATCAGCGCGACATGGTCCGGCCCCTCCACGTCGAACATGTAGAAATGCGACAGGTTCACGATGCCGCAATCCTCGCTCATGGCGAGGTGCTCGGCGTTGGACACGCGCCAGAAATGGCGGTCGTCCCACTCGTTCTCGCGCATCGGCACACGGTCGCCATAGCGCGCCAGCAGGTGCTCGTTGGCGGCGTAGCCGTGGGCGCGCTCCCAGCCGCCCAACTCCATGAAATGGCCGCCCAGCTCCTTCTCGCGCTCGTAGAAGGGCGAGCGGCGGATGTTGCGGCCGGTCGCGTAGGGCTCGCGCGGATGGACGGCGGGGTTGTAGACCTTCTGGGCGGCCTCGCCGCAGCGGCCGGCGACGAAGCCTTCCTCCATCTGGTGCGGGTAGAAGCGGGCATAGTCGATGCGGGCGTGGTCTATTCCCGTGCGCCCGTCGGTCATCCAGTCCGCGACGAGCTTCGCCATGCCCGGCGCGTCCTTGACCCAGATGGCGACGGCGTACCAGAGCCCCCTCGCCTTCCGGCTCTCGCCGATGGACGGGCCGCCATCGGCCGTCACCTGAAGCAGGCCGTTGAACGACCGGCGCTCGTCATAGCCGAGCTCGCCGAGGATCGGCGTCAGCTCGATGGCGCGCTCCAGCGGCCCGACGATCTGCTCCATGTCGAGGTCGCGCTGCGAGGGCGACAGCCGCGTCTCTTCCTTCTCCAGAAGCTCGCGCGGGTGGACGAGGCGCGGATTGTTTTCCTCGTAGTAGCCCCATTCGATCATGCCGCCCTCGGCCGTCACCGGATCGCCGGTGTCGCGCATATAGGCCGAGTTGCCCTGGTCGCGCAGCAGCGGGAAGCCGATCTCCTTGCCGGTGCCGGCGAACTCGCGATAGGGCCCGAAGAAGGTCAGCGGATGGTCGATCGGCATGACCGGCAGGTCCTCACCCGCCATGGCCGCGATCAGCCGCCCCCACAGGCCGGCGCAGACGACGACGTGGTCGGCATGGATCGTGCCGCGGTCGGTGACGACGCCCTTGATACGGCCGTCCTCGATGACCAGAGACTGCGCGGCCGTGTTGGCGAAGGCTTGCAGCCTGCCCGCCGCGACGCCCCTGTCGACCAGTCTGCCGGCGACGGTCTGCGAGCGCGGGATGACCAGGCCGGCATCGGGATCCCACAGGCCGCCCTGCACGACGCTCTCCTCGATCAGCGGGAATTTCCGCTTGATCTCGCTCGGCTCGATCAGCCGCGCCCGCGTGCCGAACGCCTTGGCCGAGGCGACCTTGCGCCTGATCTCGTCCATGCGCGCATCGTCGCCGACACGCGCCACCTCCAGCCCGCCGATGCGCTCGTAATGGCCGAGCTTCTCGTAGAAATCGATGGAATAGAGCGTGGTCCAGACCGACAGGAAGTCGTGGCTGGTGGTGTAGCAGAAATCGGAGGCGTGGGCGGTCGAGCCGATGTCGGTGGGGATGCCCGACTTGTCGATGCCGACGATGTCGTCCCAGCCGCGCTCGATGAGATGATGGGCAACCGCCGCGCCGACGATGCCGCCGAGCCCGATGATGACGACCTTCGCATGCTGAGGAAACGCTGCCATGCCCGCACCCGATCCTAAGATTGCCGGCACAGTATAAGGCGACGGGGCGCGATTTCAGCCTGTTTGCGACATCGTCCCCAAGCGGCGCGACGCGGTGGGCAGCACGGGGCGATCGGCAGCAAAAAGGGCCGGCGCGGGGCCCGGCCCTTGATCTCCTCTGCGCGTGTATCGGCGTGTCAGCGCATGCGGCCGACGCCGCCCCGGATCTCGATCGTCTCGGCGCCGGACAAGGCGGCGCGGTCGCCGTTGGGCAGCGTCACGTAGCAGCCCGACGGGCAGAACTGGGCGGTCTCGCCGCCGGCGATCACGATCTCGACGCGGGTTGCGCCCTCGGTCACCACGATGGTGCGCGGCTCGGTGTCGAGGTTGATGGCGGTCGCGGCCTGCCCCGCGCCGGTGGCGGCGAGGACGAGGGCGAATGCGGCGCCGAATGTCTTCATCTGCGATACCGGCCTTCCGGCCGGCTCCTCTAAAGCCCCTTTCCGGGGCGTTGCGGCGATCCTATACGCCCGCCAAGCTGAACGCCATCTGAACGCTCAGCCTTTGTCGCGCGGCTTCTTCGGACTTTGGGAACCGGCGGGACCGGAGGTCGCGGCGCTCGCCTCGCCGGCGGGCGATGCGGCGGACGCGGGGGAATTGGCCGTGGCGGCACCCGACGCCGCCGGCATCAGCTCGGGCGGGGAGAAGGAACGCGGCGAATAGGGCACGGCTATGCCCTCGCGCGCGAAAATCTCGAGGATCTGGAAGCGCACCTCGTTCTGCACCCCGGCGCTGCTGGTGATGTCGGCGAGGAAGAAGCGCAGCTCGAACTCGATGGCATTGTCGCCGAGATTGGCGATGATGCAGAGCGGCGCCGGGTTCTTCAGCACCTGCGGCTGGGCCTCCGCGATGGACAGGAGCAGCGCCTGCACGCGGCGCGGGTCGGAGCCGTAGGCGGCGTTGGCCTTGATGTCGATGCGGCCGAGCTTGTTGCGGTGGGTCCAGTTGGCGACCTGGTTGTTGATGAGCTGCGAATTGGGCAGGATCACCGTCTGCTTGCGGAAGGTCTCGATCTCCGTGGCGCGCACGCTGATGCGGCGCACATTGCCCGACACGCCGCCCGCCTCGATCCAGTCGCCGGCCTTGAACGGCCGTTCGGCGAGCAGGATCAGCCCCGAGACGAAGTTCTGGACGATGTTCTGGAGGCCGAAGCCGATGCCGAGCGACAGGCCGCCCGCCACGAGGGCGAGGCTGGAGAGGTTTATGCCCGCCGCCGAGATGCCGACCAGCGCGGCGAAGGCGATGCCGGCATAGCCGACCACGGTGCGGATCGAGTTGCGCACGCCCGCGTCGACCTTGCCGCGGGTCATGACCGAGCCGTCGAGCCAGGACTGGAACCAGCGCGTGCCGAAATAGCCGACGAAGAAGACGAGCACGCCGGTCGCCAGCCCCACCAGCGAGAAGGACACCGAGCCGATGCGGATCTCGTAGACGATCCGCAGCGCCCAGGTGGTGATGTCGCCCCACTGGAAACCCCACTGGAGCAGGATTAGCGGCACGCCGATGACGAGGATCAGGGCGTGGAGAACGATGGACAGGACGAGGCCGATCTGGTCCTCGGTCGATTCGTCGAAATGGAAACGGTCGTCCAGCCAGCGGCCGAACCGCGTGTGCCGCAGGGCGCCGAGATTGGAGACGGCGCGCGACGACAGGTGGCCGATATACATGGTGGCGAGGATCGCCCCGGTCACCACGATCTGCTGCGAGATGAAGCGCGCAAGGCCGATATAGCCGAGGACGGCGGCGAGAATGGTCACGGCGCCGAGCCCGTAGAAGGCGATGCGCAGCAGCGGGTGCCAGGGCCGCGCCTTGCCCTCGTCGTCCACGAAGGGTTTTACCGCGGCGATCAGCAGCATCAGCACGCCGACGATCACCGTCGCCACGAGGCTCTTGGCGATGGTCAGCGACAGCGGCGAGGCGAGCACCACGTTCACCCGGTTGAGGATGAAATCCAGCCCCGTGACGATGGCGAGCGCCCAGACCAGCCCGAACAGGATGCGCGCCGAGCCGTCGGTCATGGCGACCAGCCGCCAGTTGGGCAGCCGCGGCCTGAAGGTGGCGCGCGCCAGCCGGTTGACGAAATAGACCGTGGCGACGACGTTGAAGACGGTCGACAGGATCTCGGCCACGTCGGGCCGCATGACGTTGAAATAGGACAGGAAGAAATAGGTCGCGAGCAGGAACACGCAGACCGCGGCCGAGGACAGGAAGGTCGACCAGAAGGCGACCGACAGCCGGCTGAGATAGGGCGGGTCCTCCGCGGCCGGATCGGCGTCGAACAGCCCGCCAACGAGGCGGCGCCCGCCGACCAGCAGCAGCGCGGCGGCGGCGAGCGCGAAGAAGGCGGCGAGCAGCACCGAGTTGAGCTTGAAGCGCAGGCTGAACTGGAGCCATGACGAGAAGCGGTTGTAGAGGTCGGTGAGCTCGGACAGCGCCTCGTTCACCACTTCGGGGCTGAGCGCGTTGACGACGTCGTAGCGGCGGGTGAGCTGGCTGGCGAAGAGCTCCCGGCGCATCTGGGCGATCTGCTCGACCAGCCGGCCGATCCGCACCGACAGGTTCTCGGCGTTGCCGAGCAGCGCGTTGATGGCCGCCTTCTCCTGCTGGAGCGCGATGCGCTCCGCCGCGAGCGCCGGGGGCTCGGCGGGCGCGCCTTCGGCCGGCGCCGGGCCGATCTGCTCCAGCCTTGTGCCGATCTCGACGAGGCGCGGCGACAGCGAGACGCTGACGCCCAGAAGCTCGCGGCCGAGCGCCTCGAGGCCGTTGCGCACCTCGACGAGGCGCGAATCGTCCGTCGGCGCGGCGTCCATGCGGCGCTGGAGCTCGTCCACGCGCGCGGTGAAGTCGGCGATCTGCTGCTCGACCTTCGGGTCGAGCCCGGCCTTCGCAAGCTGGGCGAAGGCCGGCGCCGGCGCCAACGGCACCGCGGCGGCCGCGAGGCCGAGGACCAGCAGCAGGAAGGCGAGAAGTCGGCGCGTCACGTCGGCTGGCAATCCCTTCAGAGTCGGCGCAGCGACCTTGATATGGCGCGGCCGCCGGCCCGGCAAGCCGCGCTGGCGATCGCAACGGCAGTCCCGTGTCGGGGCAGCGAAAACCCATGGCGCTTTCTTTGCCTCGACGGGCCGACAGCGGCTATAGGTTCTCCCCTCTTTCGCACGATGCGTGTCCGATGGCCGAATACTCTGCCCTTTCCCTGCTGAAGAACGCGTTTTCCGGCAACCGCGGCTGGAAAGCGGCATGGCGCAAGGCCGAGCCGAAGCCGTCCTACGACGTGGTGATCGTCGGCGGCGGCGGGCACGGGCTGTCGACGGCCTATTACCTCGCGCGCGAATTCGGAGTCCGCAACGTCGCGGTGATCGAGAAGGGGTATCTCGGCTCCGGCAATATCGGCCGCAACACGACCATCGTGCGGTCGAACTACCTGCTGCCCGATTCGATCCGCTTCTACGAGCACTCGCTGAAGCTGTGGGAGAACCTCTCCCACGAGCTCAACTACAACGTGATGTTTTCGCAGCGCGGCATCCTCAACCTCGCCCATTCGCCCGGTCAGGCCGACGACTACATCAGGCGCGGCAATGCCATGCGCCATGCCGGCGGGGACGCGGTTTGGCTCTCGCCCGAACAGGTCGCGCGTTACGCGCCGGGCGTGGACGTGTCGCGCCGCGCGCGCTTTCCCGTCGTCGGCGGGCTCTTGCAACGGCGCGCCGGCACCGCGCGGCACGACGCGGTGGCGTGGGGCTATGCGCGCGGCGCCGACCGGCTCGGCGTCGACATCGTCGAGAATTGCGAGGTCACCGGTTTTGCGCGCGAGGGCGAGCGCATCACCGGCGTCGTCACCACGCGCGGCGAAATCGCGGCGAAGAAGGTCGCCGTCGCCGTCGCCGGCTCGACCGGGCGCGTCATGAAGCTCGCCGGCATCGAGCGCCTGCCCATCGAGAGCCATGTCTTGCAGGCTTTCGTCTCCGAATCGCTGAAGCCGCTGGTCGGCGGCGTGGTCACCTTCGGCGGCGGCCATCTCTACATGTCGCAGTCCGACAAGGGGGGGCTGGTCTTCGGCGGCGACATAGACGGCTACAATTCCTACGCCCAACGCGGCAACCTGCCGATCGTCGAGGACGTGATGAGCGAGATGGCGGCGATGTTCCCCGCCGTGACGCGGCTGCGGCTGCTGCGCTCGTGGGGCGGCATCATGGACATGTCCATGGACGGCTCGCCGATCATCACCAGGGGCCCCCTGCCCGGCCTCTACCTCAACTGCGGATGGTGCTACGGAGGCTTCAAGGCGACGCCGGCCTCCGGTTTCGCCTTCGCGCACACCATCGCGCTCGACCAGCCGCACGCCATCAACGCAGCCTATACGCTCGACCGCTTCGAACGCGGCTACCTGATCGACGAGAAAGGCCAGGGCGCGACGCCCAAGCTGCATTGAGATCCGGAGATGCCTTTGCCCCTTCGCGCCCCCCTCTGTCCTGCCGGACAACTCCCCCTCAAGGGGGGAGATGTCCGGCAGGACAGAGGGGGGCGCTGTTTAGCGGCAACGCCGAAAAAAAGCCGCAACACCAGCGCCCAGCCCCGCTCGAA
>CAZVTK010000079.1:0-20638 GCA_964629765.1 uncultured Mesorhizobium sp. | reverse complement strand
TTGTTGAAGGGGATGTCGCGCGAGGACGACAGGGTGATCTTCTGAACGGCAGTAGCCATCGGGATTTACTCCGCGACGGGCGGCCGAAAGCCTCTCTCTCGGCCTCCAACCCGTCACGAAAATCCCTTCCGCCCTCTCACTCTCTTTTCGGGTCGCAGCGCCCCAGATATTGAGCCGACATATTCAAGACCGCCGCGCGCCGTGTAAAATTTCGTCGGGGCGTCGAGCCGAAGCAAATCATCCCTCAATTGAGGCGATCAATTTGGCAAAATCGATTGGCTTGATCACATAGCCGTCGGCACCTAGCTTTTCGGCGCGTTCGACATCGTGTGTCATGGCCTTGCCGGTGACCATGATAACGCGCGTCGCATCGCCGTCCTCCCGCATGACCCGCAGCACGTCGAGGCCCGACAAGGCCTGCGGCCACGTTTCGATGCCGGAGGTTCATTGCAGTGCTTGTTTCGAATTCCATGATCTGATCTCGGCAGCGATCCCGTCGAAGAGGTCGAAATACTGCTCCTGCAGGTCGGCCACGCTGAGCGCAAAGGCGGCTGCCGAACAGGGCAGACCGAGTTGCTCGGCCGCAATTCTCGCTTCAGCGAGCTGCTCCGTAACGAAGTCGGCCGTAAATGCTGCATCAAAGGTGTTGCGGATTGCGTGATCGACGACCCAGAATCCGTGGATGAGGCGTTCGAGCGGTGACAACATCTCACGCCCCACCAGATTGCGCTTTTCCGCTATGAAGACGCCCGCGCGATAGAGGAATGTTTCGTTGTCGAGGCGCTGCGCTGGCACGGCATTGGCTTCAACGTTTGACCGCGCGTTCATGGATCCATCCGTCATTTGTGAGGATCACCGCGGCTTTAGCCTCGATCGACGGGGCGGTGTCGCGCTTGAGCTGGGCGAAGGCGTCGAGCATGGTCGGATGCGTCGCCCAGGCAGGCAGATCGGCGAGGTGATAGCGATAAGTCACCTGCGAGGCTTTCACGCCCATGACGTCCGCGTGCTCGGTGAAGGAGACCACCTCATCGACGGTGGGTTTGCCGTAGCAGAAGCGCTGTTCTGGGCGTGTGATCGCGGTGCGCGCGCCCACTTCTGAGATGGCCTCGCGGCCAGCGGGCGTCAGATCGTAGGCGCGCACCGCTACATCTTTGACGTCACCGGCGAAGATCCCGCTGCGCACCTTGATCGTGGTGTCGGCAACGCTGAGCAGACCCGCCTCAACCAATGCGTCAAAGGGGGCGCGCTCGCGCTCACGGCCTTGTTGTTGGGAAACGGTTGCGATCGGGAGGTTGGAGACGTAGCGGGGGAAGTCAGGCGAGTTCGCCCCTTCAGGCCGCTCGATGCTGGGGGGGATGCGCAGGCAAGGTTGCTGAGTTTCGATATAGGCGTTGATGGCGGTCTTGAAATTGTCCTTGCTCGCGGTCTTCGTGTCCGAGCATCCTGAGACCGCCAGGGCCATTACACCGAGCAGAACCGCACCGCGCACACGCTATCTCCCTACAATGCCTTCCGAAAGAGCTACCAAGCGCGGCGCGCGGCTGCCATCGGCGAGGTGCGATCGACACCTGGCGAGGTCGCCACTTGACACGCTGGCGCAGAAGAAGTGTGGGATGCCTAGGGTGAGATTACCGGGGTCGGCCCGTCGATTGGCGAGCTGACCCCGGCTCCTCCCGCTCGATCTTCTCTGGCCGAGCGACCGAAACTGCAGAATGAAGAACACGCGTCTGGCCGTATTGGTGTGCGGCCACCCCGGACGGGTCGGCGCCTGACCATCACTGTTCCGCCGAGGGGCTGGGATGGCGGCTAGTGCTGGGCTGCGGCGGACTTCAGGCGCGTCAGCTGGTCCTTGATCTGTAGTTTACGGCGTTTGATGTCGGCGATGGTCTGATCGTCGCTCGACGAATGCGCGAGGGCGGCGCTGAGTTCGTCTTCGAGGTCTTGATGTTTCTTTTCCAGAGCGGCGATATGACCCTGTGCCGACAATTGGCATGTCCCCCTTTGCTGCGTGGCGTGTCGTTCCCCGCCACTTCCGATGGTAAACAATTCTTGCACCCCGGCAGGATTTCGCCGCTGGCGAGGTCGCCAGTTGACTCATGCTCGAAATGGATTCAGACGGGCGCGGCGAGCCAAGATGTCCCTTGCGTTGGATTTCCCCACTGGCCCCGAACCGGCTCGCCCCCCACCCACGCGGTCTTCTCTTTGGGCCTATGATATGGCCGTGGGCAAGGTGCTCGGGACGTGTCGCAGCAAGCGCGCGATGGTTTCAACGAGATGATGGAGAGCCGGTGCTCCCGCTGGCCGCGCGGTCGCGCGCGCTGCGCGTTCCGGCAGGCTGCAGGTGAGGGCGGATGCGCTCGACGAGTTTGTCGAGAAGGTATGGCTTTGGGATGAGCGGGCCGTCGCTGAGTGCGGGATCGATCGAATGAACACCGCCGGAGGTCAGGAGGATACGGACGGCGGGATGGTGTTGGCGCACCCAGCGGGCGAGGCCGATGCCGTCCATCGCGCCGGGCATCTGGATGTCGGAGATGACGAGATCGATTGGCGCGCCGGATTCGAGCGCCGCGACGGCAGCGCTGGCGCAATCCGCCTCCATGATGGTCCAGCCATAGTCGCGCAAAACATCGGAAGTGTTGAGGCGGATGAAGTGATCGTCCTCGACAAGAAGGACGGTTGGGGTGTTCGCTTGTCGTGTTGTCATATTTCTCTACCCCAAGCGGGCGGACTTGTCATAACGCAGTCGCCTCAAAATAGAACGACTATTGTAGTCGCCCGCAATCGTTAATGCGAGGGGAGTTGTGGCCCTGAAAGGAGTGTCGCCTCAACGACGGGCTAGGATAACGCAGCCGACCCGACGACGGCCGTCGCCCGTTGGAGGCGCTGCGGCAAAAAGGTGCCGGCTCGTGCGGAGCAGAACCGGCGTCCAAGGCCCTCCCGCGCGCAAAGCAGAGTGCGGGCGCTCCCTCACTTTGTGCCATTTCTGCTTCAGACCGCCGTTTCGGCCAATTGGCGACCCCGCCACTTGACAGGCCTCGTAAGCCATCCTGAGCGACGAGCGACGTAGGTCATGCCGCCTGGCGGTCGGCCCCAACGTCATTGGCGTCTCCTTCGTCCGGCGGGATCTCTCCGTCGGCGAGATGGCCGAGCAGCCAGTCGGCCGCCTTGCTGGCCTGGCTGGCGGCGCGGACGATGGCGCGGTTGTTCTCACGCAGCACTTCCAGCCAGGAGCCGATGTAGTCGGCGTGGCGCACCGTCGGCATGATGCCGAGCGAGGCGCAGCAGAACGCCGCGTTCATCTCGGCGATCAGCTCCTCGAGAGCATATTTCTTCGAGCCGAACGAGCCCGAGAAATCGCGGCTGAGACGGGAGGTGTGGCCGGTGGCGTGACCGAGCTCGTGCAGGGCCGTGCGATGCCAATTGATCGGCTCGAAATAGGCCGCCGGTGGCGGGACCTGCACATAGTCGTGGGAGGGGACGTAGAAGGCGCGATCGCCGCCGATGCGAAAGTCGATGCCCGTCGCCTTGATGAGGGCCTCGACGCGCGGCTCGATCATGCCAGGCGGTGGTGGCGGCGCTTCAACGGCGATCTCGTCGGGCAGGCCCTCGCATTGTGCGGCATTGAAGACGGTGAAGCGCTTCAGGAATGGGATGGCGGCGGCTTCCTCGCCGGTTTGGCGGGCGCGTTGCTTTTCGTCCTCGGGGGTGAAGCGGTCAGCATAGACGACGGTCGTGCCGTGCTCGCCCTTTCGGACATTTCCGCCCAGCGACAGGGCCTGGCGGAAGGTCAGCCAATGCTGGGACGGAAAGCTGTGCTGGATGACCGCGCCCCAGAGGATCAGGACGTTGATGCCGGAGTATTGCCGCGATGTCGCGGCGTTCCGTGGCATGGCGAGCGGCGCCTTGACCGCCGCGGTCCCCCAGGGCTGAACCCAGGGCAGTCGGCCTTGCTCGAGCTCGGCGATGATCTTGCCGGTAATGTCGTCGTAGAGGTTGGAGCGAGCGCCGCCGGGACGGGCGGCACGTTCTGGTCGGGCCATTGGGGTTGATCTCCGCGACGGGCGCGGGAAGCCTCTCTCCCCGCCCTCAACCCGTCACGGAAAACCCGTCCGCACTCTCACTCTGTCTGACCTGCACCTCCCTGTGCCGGGGCGTTGCGGGGTGTCCCCGCAGACGGGGTCGGCCGAGACGGTGGCTCGGCCGCAGGGGAATGCCTTCCCCAAAATCACGGCTCCCTAAATGTTTACCAAATCCTTGAACGATCAGTTCACGACGGAGCAGCTATTATAGTCGCCCAGTAGAAGAAGTGTGGGCGGCTGTCACTGTGTTGCGAGCGGAAAATGAAATCCTAAGAAGGATTGCCATCGGCGAACCGATCAGAGAGATCACGAGTGCTCTGTGCCGCGAAGCGGAGGCCAACCTTCCCGGCCTGGTGTTAGCGGTTGGGCGCATCGACCGGATGGGCCAGATGCGCTTTCTGGCCGGGCCGAGCCTGCCCGCAGATTACATCGCTGCGGTGGAAACCTATCTGGACAGCCCCGAGGGGGCCTCATGCAGCACCTCGAGCTACATCGAACAGCCGTTTTACTGCACGGACATCCAGAGGGATGCGGGTTGGTCCAGGTTTCGGGACTTCTATTGCAAGAACGGCTTTCAGGCGTACTGGTCCTATCCCAGTTTCGGTGAGAATGGGTCTCCGATCGGTCTTCTGGGAATTTTTGCCCGTGAACCGCGCGAGCCCACACCGCAGGAAATCGGATTCATCGACCGTTGGCGGGAGCTCTGCGAAATCGCGCTGAGACGACACCAGGACGCGGACGATGGCGAGCGCAAGGCGCTGACGGATGCGCTGACGGGACTGCCCAATCGCATGGCGTTTGAGGCGAGCTTCCTCGGCCTCGGATTGCAGCCCATCGGGTCCTGGGCGATGTTCGTGATCGACCTCGACAATCTCAAGACGGTGAACGATGTGTTCGGCCACAGGGCCGGCGACGCTCTGATCCGCGCCGCAAGCCACCGTATCGCCGAGACAGTAGCGCCGGACGTCACTTATCGGCTCGGCGGCGACGAGTTCGTGGTGATCCTTCGGCAAAGCCAGTCGCTGGTCGATCTCGACGCGGCAGCCCATGGAATTCTCGCGGCGCTGGATGCGCCGGCCGAATGCGACGGGCAGTCACTGCTTCCAGCGGCGACGATCGGCGGCGCCGTGTTCGATGCGGAAGATGGTGATCCTGCCGGCGTCTATCAGAACGCGGACTATGCGCTTTATCACGCCAAGGAGACCGGCCGCGGCGGCTTCGTGCGCTACTGGCCGGGCATCGACACGCGGATGCGGCGTCGGCGTAGCGCAGTGCGCGAAGTCGTCGAGGCGCTGGAAGCGCACCGGATTGAGGCTGTCTATCAGCCGATCGTTCAGCTCGATACGCGCAAGGTGATCGGGATGGAGGCGCTGTCGCGCTTGCGCCTGCCAACGGGAGAGCTTGTCCCGGCCAGCGAATTCAGGGACGCGATGACGGACGCGAAGGTCGCTACGGGCCTGACCACAAGGATGCTCGAGCTCATCGTCGATGATCTCGCGTCCTGGCTCGCCCACAATATCCCCTTGCCGGAAATCGTGCTCAATGTGTCGATGGCGGATTTCTACACGGGCGACCTGTTGCGCAAGATCGAGACCGCGTTCGGCGGGCTCGCCCCGCCACTCTCTATGCTGACCCTTGATGTGAGCGAAGACATGGCAGCGGGGCGCGGCGACCGGGTGGTGGCCGGACAGATCGCCCGCCTGCGCCGGCATGGCGTGCGTGTCGCGCTGGATGAGTTCGGTCGAGGACAGGCCTCGCTTAGTCACCTGATCGATATGTCCGTGGACGAGATCGTCATCGCCCGCTCCTTCGTCGAGCGGCTATGGCCGGGCGATCCAGCGCTGGTGGTTGTGCAGGGCCTGATCGCGATCGCGCACGAGCTCGATATCCGCGTCGTCGCGCAGGGCATCGAGACCGAGGTTCAGGCGAGTCAGCTCTGGGCCATGGGATGCCGCTACGGCCAGGGTTTTGCGTTCTCTCGGCCTCTTGATCGCGACGAGGCGGGTGAGTTCCTGCACCGGCATGGACAGGACGTTGCGGGATCGATCCCTGTCGGCACGCCGAAGCCGGCCACCGCAAATCAACGGCGGCGCAGGCGCGTCAAGGTCGCCTAGCGGCAGGCGCCAAGTAGAACGGTCAGGCGCGTAGATGGTCGGTGATGCACGAAGGCGCCTATGACCCCTGTCGTTTACTGCGCCTGATCACTTGATCCGATGCTGGCGGCTTCGGGATTTCTACGCCCTGCTCTTCAAGTATCTTGCTCATGATCTCGTAGGCGCCATGCATAGGCATCGGTTGCCCAAAATGAGAGCGCCAGAGTGCGGCAAGCTTCTTTTCATATTGTTCTTGTGGCGTAGACATTCGCGCTCGTGCGCCCCAATAGTTGCGAAGCAAGTCTACGCTCGTCATCCGCGAGGGATGGAGACTGGCGTGGTGACCACTTGACAGGGCGGCGCGCATGTTCGGTGGGTGAATGGGGCGAAAAACGGGGGATCGGAGAGCGTGGGGCTGTATGGGCGGTGGTGCGAGTGCGCCAGGGAGAAGGAAAAGCGCAAGCACTACTGGACCTATGTCGAGAGGGATGGCGGGCGGGACGAAATCCGTGACGATCTCGCCGAAACCATCCGTTCCCATTATGACCGGCTCGAGCGCATTGCCGCGGATGTTGAGCGCCTCGGATACAAGGTCGCCGCCAAGATATTGAGCGAGGCGATGCCGCAGACGGCCAAGGGCCGTTCGGGAGATCTCGGAGAGATTCTCGCGACCGAGTTGGTCGAGGAGGAAATCGGCCTGCGCGTGCCGGTGCGCCGTCTCCGGTACAAGGACGGGCGTAACATGGCCATGCGGGGCGATGACTTCATCGGCGCGGGCTATGACGGCAAGGGCGAGAAGCTCTGGCTGCTTAAGGGCGAAGCCAAGAGCAACAAGACGCTCGGCAAGGCCACGGTTACGAGCGCCCGCAAGGTGCTCGACCGAGACAACGGCCGCTGCACGCCCGACTCGCTTCTCTTCGTCGCCAACCGCCTGCTGGAAAGCATTGATCCTGACGAGAACGCGCTGGGCCGCGACTTGCGTGATGAAGTCGGACTCAAATCGCTGCGCGCCGATCGTATCGACCACATGCTTTTCACTGTGTCGGGGAATGGCGCTCATGCATCGCTGAAGGAGGATCTGGACGCCGCCGGGACCAATCGCGACCACTATGTGGTGAACATCCACGTCGAGGATCACCAGGACTTCATCGCGGCTATGTACCAGGAGGCGGAAGATCTTGGAGACAGTTGACGAACTGACGGCGTTTCTTTCGACCGCCACCGTTGACGGCATTCTGGGACGAATCCTGTATCGCGGCGCGGCGTGGTCGCTGATGCGTGACGAAGGCGTGTTGCCTGCGAACGCTCCGCCGCTAGGCGCGACGATCGAGACGGATCTTGCCGAGCATGGCTTCGCTCTGCTGCGAGGCGCGATGGCCTTACGCGCCCAGACCGGCGCTTCGGACCTAACCAGCAAAGCGTTCGAGCGCGCGGCGAATGCGTTCGAAGCCCTGGTGCGCAATGGTGACCCAGAGGCGCCAAATCGTGGTTTCCGCCGCACGATCGCGGCGGCCGCCTATCATCTCGCCGGCTTCTCGGCTGTCGCCTACTCGCTGTTCAATGAAACGGTCGATGATCTGAACGCTTCCCCAGGAGAAACGGCGATCCGCCATCTGATCCTGCGCGACCTGGACCAAATGCGGGGTTTTGTCCGCGACTGGCTCGGCGACGAAGCGCATGGCGACGAGCAGCTCGCCGCAGCCCTCCGCGGCGAAGAGCCGGACATGGACGAGGTTCTGTCGACCATCCTGAACACGACCATCTGCCGAGCGCTGGCGTTTTTCGACTTCGCACTCGAGACTGGAGAGGACGAGCCGATCGAGAGCGCGCGCGGACTTCTCGACACGGTTGTCAGCTTGGCTGACAATGCCGAGAATGTCCCCCTCTGGTGGATTTCCAATCTCTGCCGCCACCTGATCGACGACCTCTGGCAGCATTCCCTGCATCAGAACCTGCCGACAGAGCCACCCGCCGGCACCGAGGAAAAGTATCCCGATCTTCGCCGCCTGTTCGTCTCCTCGCTCTATGCACGCAAGACGGCGGAGGTCGAGCTGTGGCCTTCACAGCGCGAGGCGGCCCGGCGCTCGACCGACGTCACCGACGATCTGGTAGTCGCTCTGCCAACCAGCGCGGGCAAAACCCGCGTCGCGGAGATCGCCGCGCTCATGACGCTGTCGTCGGCGCGCCGGGTGCTGATCGTGACGCCATTACGGGCACTGTCCGCCCAGACCGAGCGCTCTTTCAGAAAAACCTTCGCGCCGCTCGGCTTCAGCGTCTCTTCCCTTTACGGGGCGAGCGGACTTTCTGCCGGTGACGAGGACGCACTGCGCAGCCGCGAGATCATCATCGCCACGCCCGAGAAGCTGGATTTCGCCTTGCGCAGCGATCCGTCGCTCATAGACGATGTCGGCCTAATCGTTCTCGACGAAGGCCATATGATCGGACCGAGCGAACGCGAGATACGCTATGAGACGCTCGTGCAGCGGCTGTTGCGTCGGACGGACGCTGCTGAGCGCCGGATCGTTTGTCTCTCGGCGATCTTGCCGAGCGGCGACGAGCTGGACGACCTTACCGCCTGGATACGCTCGGATGAGCCCGGTGAGCCGGTGCGCTCGGACTGGCGGCCCACGCGCCAGCGGTTCGGCGCGCTGACATGGCGCGGTAAAGACGCGCTGCTGCGGCTCGACCTCGATGACGGCGGCCCGTTCCTCGACAAGTTCGTGGTCGAGAAAGCCGCCAGGGGTCAGGAGAAGAAACCGTACCCCCGCAAAAACTCGCATCTGACGCTGTTTGCAGCATGGGAGTTTGCGAGCCAAGGGAAGCGGACGCTGATCTTCTCGACTCAGGCGAATTGGGTCGAAAGTTACGGCAAGCAGGTCGTGGATTTATGCAAGCGCGGCTATCTCGAATCCCTGCTCGAGGACGAGGCGCCGATCGCGCGCGCTCTGGAAGTCGGCAAGGAATGGCTCGGGGAAAATCACCCGGCCGTCGCCAGCCTGAAGGCTGGTGTTGCGATCCATCACGGTCGCCTGCCGAGCCCGTTCCTGCGGGAGCTCGAAATGCTCCTGTCAGAGGGCGTGCTGAAGGTCATCGTTGCGTCGCCCACCCTGTCGCAGGGCCTCAACCTCAACGCCGCCGTCCTGTTGGTCCCCGCCCTCTATCGCGCCGGCGAGAAGATCAAGGGTGAGGAGTTCGCCAACGTCGCAGGCCGTGCGGGGCGAGCCTTTGTCGATGTGGAGGGCCTGATCGTCCATGCCATGTTCGACAAGACCGATTGGCGAAAGAAGGAATGGCGGAAACTCGTCGCCTCCGCCAAAGCCCGCACGCTGAAGAGCGGGCTCATTCAGATCGTTGCCGAAATCCTCGATCGGCTTTCGCGCGAGGGGGTATTGGATCGCGATGACGCCTGGGAATATCTCGCCAACGCGCGCGAGGCGTGGCGATCGCCAGATGAAGAGGCCGCGGTCGCCGAGCGCCTGGCGGCGCCGGTGGAATATGAAGACGATGGCGATGACGATGAAGAGGGCGGCGGCGACGAAGAGGAGAAGATTGACGAGGAGCCGCTGTCGCAGCTCGTCGAAAGGCTCGACGCGACCGTCTTTGGCTTGATCGAAGCGCTCGACGCCGATCGCGCCGATTTGCCGAAATTGCTCGACGAGGCTCTGAAGGGATCGCTCTGGGCGCGGCAGATCGTGCGCGAGGATGATGAGGTTGAACCCCTGCATAGAAAGGTGTTCGAGGCGCGCGCGGATCTGATCTGGAGGACGACGACGGCGGAGTCGCGGCGTGGGCATTTCGCGATGGGTGTGGGTCTTGAAGCCGGCTTGATGATCGACGGCATGGCGGACGAGCTCGGCGCCCTTCTCGACCAGGCCGATGAGGCGGCGCTGAGCGGCGATATCGATCCGCTCGTCAAGGCTTTGGCCGAGCTCGGCGAACGGTTGCTGTTTATGCGCCCATTCATTCCGGACAAGGCCAACGCGCTGCCGGCGAACTGGAAAGCGATCCTCCGCGCGTGGGTTTCGGGCGAGGAAGTTTCCAAGATCGGCCCGCAGAACATGAGGGCTGTCGAGGAGGCTTTCACTTATCGCCTGGTCTGGGCGCTGGAAGCCGTCCGCACCCGTCGCATGTCGCTCGGATGGTCGCCCGAGAGCGTGGCAGGCGGCGCGGCCGCCGCGGTTGAGACGGGCGTACCGCAGTACATGATGGCGATGCTGATCAGGGCGGGATTGCCTTCTCGGCGCGCGGCGATGGCGGCGATCGAGGACGCCGAGCCGGTGTTCGTCTCGCCCGCCGAGATGCGAGCGTGGTTGGAATCGGACGAGATCACGGCCTACACCGACGCTGGAGACTGGCCGACGGCCGACACCGCTGCATTGTGGGCCCGCTTCCGGACGGAAGCTCTGAGCGGCGGCATCCAGAAGTGGTCGGTCGAACGGTATAAGCGCTTGCTCGATGCGGACGCCGCACCGCCTGCCGGCCTCTATCGGATTGTCACCGATGAAGGCGATGGGCGGAGCTGGCTCACGACGCCGGACTATCAGCGGGTCGCAGTATTCAAGAAGGCGGCGGTTGATCCGAAACCCAGCCTCTTCTCGGGACGCCTTCCTGGCAAGACGCGGCTCGTAGATGCCCTGCGCATTGGCCGCGGAAAGCTTCGTTGGCCTCAAGCCGATGCGTGAGAGGTAGCTGGCGATGCTCTATGCGTGGATCGGCGATGAAAAGCGCGCACCGCTCGTCAAGGGAGAGCGAACGACCTGCCGTGACTGCGGCGGCTCGCTCACGGCGGTCATGCCGGTCGAGAACGCCCCGCACTGGCGGCACCAGTCGGGAGATTGCGATCCCTGGAGCGAGCCGGAAGGGCCGTGGCACCTTGGATGGAAAGAGCGGTTCGATATGTCGTGCCGGGAGATCGCCTTGCGCGATCCGACGAGCGGCGAACAGCATCGCGCCGATATTCTCGTTGGCCGCGATACGCCGCGCGCCACCGTGCTCGAGCTGCAGCATTCCTCGATCAGCGAAGACGAGCGCAACGCGCGGGAGGCTTTCTACCGGCGCGACCATCGGATGTTCTGGTTGGTCCATGTTCACAGCGAAAGCTCATTTTTGGCCCACTCGTTCGGGATGTCGCTCGATTTCAGGTCGCGCGTCGTCAACCTCGACGGCAAGGCGTTCGCCGTCATGCGCTGGATGGGACAGAGCAAACAGTTCATCGAGAAGTGGAAGCGAGCGAGCGCCCACGTCTTCTTTCACGCGGGTCCGCATATCTTCTATCTCGCTGGTCCCGGCGTGGCTTCGCGGCTCGGAGTGCCCTTGCAGCGCGGCGATTTCGCGCTTTGCGCGCTGACCCAGGAGGAATTTGTGCGCGCTGTCCTATGGGAAGACAGCGCGACGCTTTAGAAAAAGCCTTGAGACTTCACCCTGGCTCGCCTGACCGCCCCCTTAAACAACAGCAAGCGCCGCCCCGCCAACGCCTGCCAATAGCACGACAACCCATGGCGGGGCTTTCCAGGCCATCAGCGCCACGAAGCAAATCAGGGCCAGCGCGAGGTCCGGCATGCCGCCGATCGCGCTGGTGAAGACTGGCGAATAGAGCGCCCCACCGAGGATGCCGACCACGGCGGCATTGGCGCCTTGCATGGCGGATTGCGCCCAAGTCGTGCGGCGCAGTTGATCCCAAAAGGGCAGCGCGCCGATCAGAATGAGGAAGCCCGGAAGGAAAAGGCCGACCAGAGCAATCGCCGCGCCGGCAATGCCATTCGGCGCGGGTCCCATGACTGCGCCGAGCCAGGCGGCGAAGGTGAAGAGCGGTCCCGGTACGGCCTGCGCTGCGCCATAGCCTGCAAGGAAGGCGTCTTCGGACACCCATCCTCGTGTGACGGTTTCCGCCTGCAATAGCGGCAGCACGACATGGCCGCCGCCGAAGACCAGCGAGCCGGCCCGGTAGAAGCTGTCGGCGAGCGCCCATCCTTGCGCTTGGCCCGCCAGGACCGGCAGGCCAATCAGCAAGACGATGAATAGCGTGAAGGCCGTCACTCCGGCTTTGCGTGAGATCGGAACCGGCAGATGGTCGCCGACGGTGACCTGCCCCTTGCTGAGGGCCAGCCCGGCGATTGCGCCAAGGAGAATTGCGGCCATCATTCCGATGGCGCCTGGCGCCCAGGCGAGCAGAAGCACGGCCGCGACCGCGATGGTGGCCCGCTCCTTGTCGGGGCAGAGGTTTTTCGCCATGCCCCACACGGCTTGCGCCACGATAGCGACGGCAACGATTTTGAGACCATGCAGGACGCCGAGCGCCAGCGGGCTCTCCAGCCGCGTGGCCGTCATGGCGAGCGCGAGGAGGATCAGAGCCGATGGGAGGGTGAAGGCTAGGAAAGCCGCAAAGGCGCCGCCCCAACCCGCCCGCGTCAAGCCGAGCGCAAAGCCGACCTGGCTGGAGGCTGGGCCCGGCAGGAACTGGCATAGCGCCACCAGATCGGCATAAGCGCTTTCGCTCAGCCACTTTCGCCGCGTCACCAGCTCGTCGCGGAAATAGCCCAGATGCGCAATCGGGCCCCCGAAGGAGGTGAGCCCCAGCTTCAGGAAAACGCGGAATACTTCCAAGACGTTTCCTTCTGACTGTTGCGGGCTGTGGCTCATTCAGGAGACCTCGTTGCTTGGGTGGTTATCGCGAGCGACGATATGCGATCGGCGCGCATTGGAATTCAGATCGCCGCGGTCAGATTGACCCGCCGCATCAGGGCCTCAGCGCTCTCCTTGCGCTCGGAATAGCGGTCGGTCAGATAAGAAGAGACGTCTCGTGTCAGCAGCGTGAACTTGACCAGCTCTTCCATCACGTCGACCACCCGGTCGTAGAAGGCGGAGGGTTTCATCCGGCCGGACTCGTCGAACTCCTGGAACGCTTTGGCGACAGAGGACTGGTTGGGGATTGTAACCATGCGCATCCAGCGGCCCAGCACTCGCATCTGGTTGACGGCATTGAAGCTCTGCGATCCGCCCGACACCTGCATGACGGCGAGCGTGCGCCCCTGTGTTGGCCGAACCGCGCCGACCGAGAGCGGAATCCAGTCGATCTGCGCCTTCATCACCGCGCTCATCGCGCCGTGCCGTTCCGGGCTGGTCCAAACCTGGCCTTCCGACCAGAGCGAGAGCTCGCGCAGTTCCTGCACTTTCGGATGACTGACGTCGGCGCCGTCCGGCAGTGGCAGGCCATGCGGGTCGAAGATGCGCGTTTCCGCGCCAAAGTGTTTCAGCAGGCGCGCGGCTTCCTGCGTAAGGAAGCGACTGTAGGAGCGCTCGCGCAGCGAACCGTAAAGCAACAGAATGCGCGGCGGATGGGTCGAGGGCGTTGCCTGAAGACGGTCGATCGTCGGCACGTCCAGACATGCGCCATCGATGTTGGGCAGATCGCGGAGCATCAGCGCTTCGCCTCGGCCACGGCCCGGGGCTTCTCGCCGCGCTCATACCAGCCTTTCGAGCGGTTCACGATCCAGACGACGGAGAGCATCACCGGCACCTCGATCAGCACGCCGACCACGGTGGCGAGCGCCGCGCCCGACTGGAAGCCGAACAGGCTGATTGCGGCGGCGACGGCCAGCTCGAAGAAGTTCGATGCCCCGATCAGCGCTGACGGTCCCGCGACGCAATGCTGTTCGCCGGTCAGGCGGTTGAGGAGATAGGCGAGGCCGGAGTTGAAATAGACCTGTATCAGGATCGGCACGGCGAGCAGTGCGATCACCAGCGGCTGGGCGAGGATCTGTTCGCCCTGGAAGCCGAAGAGCAGGACGAGCGTGGCGAGCAATGCCACCAGCGACAGCGGCTGAAGTCGGTCGAGGAAGCGCTTCAGCGCTGGTTCGCCGCCAGTGGCGAGTATCCGGCGGCGCAGTATCTGTGCGGCGATCACCGGCACGACGATATAGAGCGCGACGGACAGGACCAGCGTGTCCCACGGCACGGTGATCGCCGACAGGCCGAGCAGCAGGCCGACGACGGGTGCGAAGGCGAACACCATGATCGTGTCGTTGAGCGCGACCTGGCTCAGCGTGAAATGCGGCTCACCCTTGGTGAGGTTCGACCAGACGAAGACCATGGCCGTACAAGGGGCCGCAGCGAGGATGATGAGGCCGGCGATATAGGAGTCGATCTGGTCCGCCGGTAGGTAGGGCCGGAACAGATAGCCGATGAACAGCCAGCCGAGCGCCGCCATCGAGAAGGGCTTGACCGCCCAGTTGACGAAGAGCGTGACGCCGATGCCACGCCAATGCTCCTTGACTTGGCCGAGGGCGGCGAAGTCGATCTTGACCAGCATCGGCACGATCATCAGCCAGATCAGCGCCGCGACCGGCAGATTGACCCTTGCGATCTCGGCCGCGCCGATAGCATGGAAGGCGCCCGGCATGAGGTGGCCCAGCGCAATGCCCGCAACAATGCACAGGGCGACCCAGAGGGTGAGATAGCGTTCAAAGGTGGACATTGATTTTCCTCAGGCCGTCGCGACGCGGCGGCCGTGTTCGTCGACCACACGCTCGCCGTCTTCCTTGACGAAGGCCCCGCGCTGCGGCGGCAGCAGGTCCAGCACGTCCTCGGATGGCCGGCACAGCCTCACCCCTTCCGGGGTGACTACGATCGGACGATTGATGAGGATGGGATGCGCCATCATGACGTCGAGAAGTTGCGCGTCGCTCAGCGCCGGATCGTCCAGGCCAAGCTCGGCATAGGGCGTGCCCTTCTCACGCAGCAACGCACGAGCGGAGATGCCAATGCGTGCAATGAGCTGCTCGAGCATTGTGCGGCTCGGTGGTGTCTTGAGATATTCAATGACATGCGGCTCGACGCCGGCATTGCGGATCAGGCCCAGCGTGTTGCGCGACGTGCCGCAATCGGGGTTGTGATAGATGATGACGTCCATGACCGGCCTCACGCGACGTCTGGGCGTGGCGACGTAGCGCCTTCGCTGCGGCCAATCTCGCGTAGCTTGGTGCCGAGCGCAGCTTTGTCGAGGCTGGCAACCGGTAGAGCCGCGAAGACGGAAATCCGATTCCGCATATAACGGAAGGCGGCCACGAACGCCTTTTCCTTTTCGATGTCTGGCCCGTCGACGGCGGCAGGGTCTTCGATGCCCCAATGTGCCGTCATCGGCTGGCCGGGCCAGACCGGGCAGGCTTCGCCGGCGGCATTATCGCAGACGGTGAACACGAAATCCATGACGGGCGCGTCTGGCTGGGCGAACTCCTCCCAGCTCTTCGAACGAAAGCCTTCGGTCGGATACTCGAAGCTTCCGAGCACCTTCAGGGCGAACGGATTGACTTCGCCCTTGGGCATGCTGCCGGCCGAGAAGGCGCGGAAGCGGCCTGCGCCGTCTTTGGTCAGGATGCTCTCGGCCAGGATCGAGCGGGCCGAGTTGCCCGTGCAGAGGAACAGGACGTTGTAGATGCGGTCAGTCATGCGCGGCCTCCTTGGCGGCGAGCGATTGCGGCGGGCAACAGGGGGACAGATCGGCGATCAGCGGCGCGCAGACTTCGGGGCGACCGCCGCAGCAATCCTTGACAAGGAAGCTGGTGAGTGCGTGCACGGCCTCGAGCCTGGCCCGATAGATGATCGAGCGGCTGTGTCGCTCGGCGTCGATCAGGCCGGCGCGGGTCAGCGTCGCCAGATGCGTGGACATGGTGTTGTGCGGAACTTCCAGCCGGCGGGCGATGTCGCCTGCGGGCAGCCCATCGGGCTCATGCTCCATCAGCAGGCGGAACACGTCGAGGCGGGTGTTCTGCGCAAGGGCGGCGAAAGCGAGGATGGCAGCTTCTGATTCCATATGTCGAGACTAATCGACATATGGAGATGGGTCAAGCGGCGCGCGTTGGCCTTGCTAAAGAATGAGAGCGCGGCGTGCCAATGGCTCGCCGCGATGGAAAGCGGGAGCGAGCCAGACAGGTAACCCAGCTCGCTTTCCGTTTAGCCCGTCAACTACCTAAGCGGCCAATGGCAAGTCTTGTCCGTTCCCGCCTGGGTCTTCCACCGCCTTCTTGAGGAAGTGAGAAAGCGCGGCCTTTCGGGAATTCCGATCTAGTGCGTAGGCGGTTTGCTTGAACTTGACCCCATCGAGCAGCCCCTGAACGTAGCCGGAGATGGTATCGGCGGCCATGATGAGGGCCGTGTCGAGCGAATGGATGTATTTGCTCGTGACAGTCCCCTTCGAGTGGCCGACTAGGGCGGCGATGGTCACCTCGGTGAAGCCGAGATCGTTGGCGATGCTGGCGAAGCTGTGACGCAGGACGTGCGGCGTTACATCGGCCAGCTGCGAGTCCCGGAAAATCTGCCGCCAATGGTTCGGGAAGCCGCCAAAGGCGTTGTCCTCACCCTGGCCGGGGAAGACATAGCTTCCCGTCGAGGTCTTACGTCGTTCTTCCAGATACTCGACTACGGTGAGGCCAATGGGACGGATGGAGGCACCTTCCTTGCTGTCTTCCAGACGCATGCAGCTCGCGTCAGTGTCCGCCTCGGTCCACTTGAGACAGATCATCTCGCTCCGGCGGCAGCCGGTGAGCGCGATCTGTCGGATAATCTCGACCGTCATCTCATATTTCGGGGTTGCGGCGGCCTCGCGCAGAATCTCGCCGAGCGTGCGGTACTCGGCCTCGGTGAGACGGCGGTCGCGGACATTGTCCTTGGGCTTGCGAATGCCATGCACCGGATTGGCGGTGATGATCCCCGCCTCCATGGCGTAGGTGAAAATGCCGCCGACGAGGCCGAGCGTCCGCGTGGCCGTGCCGGCGCCGCCTGTGACGACGGACTTACCGCGCAGCTTCTTGGTTTTCACCGACACCGCCGTCTTGCCCGCCATGATGTCCTTCAACACCTTGACCATGTCGGCTTTGACTAGGTCCTTGACTCGGCGGGTGCCGATGAGCGGGATGATGTGTCGGTGTATGCGACCGGTATCGCTGACGATCGTGGTCGCCTTTTTCGGTCGGCCGCCCTTTCCGAGAATGAGACCCGCTTCCAGATCTTTGAGGTACATCGCGCACAGCTCTTTAACGGTGATCGCCTGGTGGTCGAGCAGGCGTTCCTCGGACGGGTTGTCACCCTGTGCGACGCGGCCGAGCTGCACCTTCGCTTCCTGCCGGGCTGTCTCCGCCGTCCACACACCGTGAAGGCCGATTGTGAAGCGGCGGGTTCGACCTGCAGCGCGATATTGGATAAGATAGCTGCGTTTACCGGACGCGAAGATGCGAAGGCCGAAGCCGGGCAGTTCGTCGTCCCAGATGAAGTAGTCCTTCTCGCGGGCTGCGGCAGCATCCACGACACGTTTCGTGAGCTTGGCCATTACGCGATTTCCCCCTGGAGAGCGGGCTGTTTCCGCGGAAGCACCACGGAAGCAGCCGGATGAAAGTCGGAGCGAAGTGTCGGATATGGATTTCGGCGGGGAAAACCGGATTGTCCATACGTTTCAAAGCGTTGTAGTATCATGGCGTGTCCTGGCGTGCATTTCGGATAGCCAGGACAGATTGCTCCGAAGGCAGAGGTCACAGGTTCGAATCCTGTCGGGTGCGCCAGCCGCCGCCTCGCAACGGCCGAGCGACCAGTCGGCACCATGCCGGCCGCCGGCGAAGGAATGGCGGGACGGCATCGCCGCGCCTTTAATTCAAAGTTTACCGAACCGTTCAAACCTCTGAAACAGAGCGTCTTCTCCGGGAACCCGCACAGGTGGCCGCGGGTTCTCGATGCGTAACAGAGGTTGTGAGATGTCGGCTGGAAGCGAACAAAACGAGGCGGGAAAGGCCGTGGAGCTGGCACTTCGCCGTCAGGCGTCGAGCGGCGACAGCCGGCGCGACCTCGGCCGTCTGCCGCAATTCAGGGTGGAGCGCCAGTTGCCCGAACATCTCGCCTGCCTGCTCGGCGAGATCGACCGCGCGGAGCGGCGCTATCGCTGACCAGCAGCGGGTGAGGCTCCCGCACGCACGCGAATGCCGCCCGCGAGCGGGAGCCGATCGCGGATGCGAAAACAGGAAGCAGAGCGCCGGCTCATTCCGAACCCGCGCGATGCGCCTCAGGATGCGTCTCAGGCAGCCTGGCTCTGGGGAGCGGCGCCCGGACGCGGCGCGCGCGGCTTGAGCTTCGGCTTGGGCAGGAGCCCCTCGCGCTGGGCCTGCTTGCGAGCCTGCTTGCGCGAACGGCGCACGGCTTCCGCCTTCTCGCGGGCGCGCTTCTCCGAGGGCTTCTCATAGGCGCGGCGCGCCTTCATCTCGCGAAACACGCCTTCGCGCTGGAGCTTCTTCTTCAGGACGCGAAGCGCCTGCTCGACGTTGTTGTCGCGAACGAGTACCTGCAATGCCTATTCCTCACCGGTTTGACGGTTGGCCGACATGACGATGCATGAAGGACGGTCTTGGATCGCCCGAACGGCCGTGGCCCGCATGTCGCGAAAGACGGAAAGGACGATCCGGCGAAAGCCGAAGCTCGACAGCATATAGGCGCGTCGCCGCCCCGTGCCAACCCTCAAAAGACGGGCCTCAAAAGACGGGCGCCGGATCGGGCGCGATCAGGCCCTTCGGCGCCATGAGTAGGCTTCGCCGCCCGGAAACACCGCCGAAGAGGGCAATGCGGCCGGCTGGTATTGCTGCGCGATGCCGCCGGGGCACCCTTCCTCCAGCCGCCTGAGCGCCGTCGGGTGCCTGACCTCGAACTCGTCGAAGCCGGTTCGCAGCATGAGTGGAATCTGGTCGATGAGCACGTCGCCCACTGCCCTTATTTTGCCGGCAAAGCGAAGGCGGCGCAGCAGCTCCGCCTTGGAATAGGAACGACCGTCGCTGAAGGCCGGAAAAACCAGCGCGACGAGCGCCAGCTCCCCAAGAAAAGGCCCGATGGCCGAGACCGGTTCGGCCGGCTGGAGAAGCACGCCGAGCCCTCTCGCAGAGGCCGCGCGTTCGTCGTCGCAGAGGGCCAGAAATCCGCTCAAAGGCAGGATCACGCGATCGTTGGCCCCGGCATCACCGGGTACGTCGGCATGGCGCCATGCATCGTCCTGAAAGCCGCCGCGCGTCCAGAGTCGCGGTTGTGATGCAGCACTCGTCATCGTCGGCCCCTCACTCAAATTCTGTGGCAAAGCCGGCTTTCGCGCCAATGCTCCGGTGAAAGATAGCCGGCTATCTTTCCGGTGACTCGTTCGCTTATATCTTCAGGCAGCCCTGGCTTCGCCGCCATAGAGCGCCTCCCTGAAGGGCGCGAGCCCCACCCGCCGATAGGCCTGAAGAAAGGTTTCGTCGGGCGCCGTCCGGAGGTCGAGATAGGTGTCGACGACCGTCTCGACGGCCGCGCCGATCTCCTGCGCCGAGAAGCCGCGCCCGACGATCTCGCCGATCGACGTCTGCTCGTCGCCGGAGCCGCCCAGCGTCACCTGATAGAGCTCGTCGCCCTTCTTCTCGACGCCGAGGATGCCGATATGGCCGACATGGTGATGGCCGCAGGCGTTGATGCAGCCGGAGATCTTGATCTTCAGCTCGCCGATCTCCTCCTGCCGCCTCGGGTCGCCGAAGCGCCGCGAGATGTCCTGCGCCACCGGGATGGAGCGGGCATTGGCCAGCGCGCAATAGTCGAGGCCGGGGCAGGCGATGATATCGGTGACGAGACCGGCATTGGCCGTGGCCAGCCCGGCCGCGGCCAGCCGGTCGTGGACCGCCTTCAGGTCGGCGCGCGCGACGTGCGGCAGCACGAGATTCTGCTCGTGGCTGACGCGGATCTCGTCGAAGGCGAGTTCTTCGGCGATGTCGGCAACCGCGTCCATCTGGATGTCCGATGCGTCGCCCGGCACCTCGCCGATGCCCTTGAGCGAGATGGTCACGCAGGCATAGTCGGGGTGGCGGTGCGCCGTCACGTTGCGGCGGACCCACGCCGTAAAATCCTCGTCGGCGCGCTGCGCTGCGGCCAGCGCGGCCCAGCCTTCCGGGCAGTCGGGCAAGGCGGGCAGCGCGAAATAGCGCTCGATTTTCCGCACATCCTCCGCCGGCAGCGCCAGCGCGCCACCGCGCAGGGCGTCGAACTCCCGCTCGACCCATGCTGTCAACTCTTCCGTGCCGGTCTCGTGCACGAGGATCTTGATGCGCGCCTTGTACTTGTTGTCGCGCCGCCCGTGCAGATTGTACACGCGCAGGATCGCCGTCACATAGGCGAGCAGGTCGCGCTCGGGCAGGAAATCCCTGATCCTTTTGGCGATGGTCGGCGTGCTGCCCTGCCCGCCGACGACATAGACGGCAAAGCCCAGCGCACCTGCCGCTTTCTTCTTCAGATGCAGGCCGATGTCGTGCAGCGTGCGGTCATCGAGGGCGCCGAGCGTGCCGACGGTCATCCGGTAGCGGCGACGCTGCTGGTAGGCGACCCACAGTCCGGCGCTCCAGACCATCAGCCGGAAGCCGATCCCGGGCTCCGACCGCTCTGCTCTTTCAAGGGCTTGCGTGAGAACTGCTTGCAACATGA
>CAZVTK010000078.1:0-20656 GCA_964629765.1 uncultured Mesorhizobium sp. | reverse complement strand
AGAACTACCTCGCAAACGCCGGATACGCTTCCCTCAAAACGTGAAGGACTCTAGCCTTTTGCGGGAGGATCGGAGCGCAAGCCCATTTGCACCGTCCGCCCGTCTGGAGAGCGCATGGACATCGCAGAACCCCGGCTGACCTCGCTCTCCCATGGCGGCGGCTGCGGCTGCAAGATCGCGCCGGGCGTGCTGGAGACCATCCTGCGCAGCACTGCGGCGCTGCCGGTGCCGCCCGAGCTTCTGGTGGGCACCGAGACGTCGGACGACGCCGCAGTCTACCGCCTGAACGACCGGCAGGCCGTCGTCGCGACCACCGATTTCTTCATGCCGATCGTCGACGACCCGCATGATTTCGGCCGGATCGCCGCGACCAACGCCATCAGCGACGTCTACGCCATGGGCGCGACGCCGCTCTTCGCGCTCGCCATCGTCGGCATGCCGATCGCCCGCATCTCGACCGGGACGATCGGGCGGATCCTCGACGGCGGCGTGGCCGCCTGCCGGGCGGCCGGCATACCCGTCGCCGGCGGCCATACCATCGATTCCGTCGAGGCGATCTACGGGCTCGTCGCCATCGGGCTGGTCGACCCCGCCGACCTCAAGCGCAACTCGGGCGCGCGCCCCGGCGACATTCTGATCCTCGGCAAGCCGCTCGGCGTCGGCATCTATTCGGCGGCGCTGAAGAAGGGGGCGCTGCCGCGGGACGCCTATGCCGCGATGATCGCGGCCGCGACGCGCCTCAACACGCCGGGCCCGGAACTGGCGCGCATCCCCGGCGTCCATGCGATGACCGACGTGACGGGTTTTGGCCTCGCCGGCCATGCGCTGGAAATGGCGCGCGGCAGCGGCTGCGCGATCCGCATCGCGCTGGCTTCCGTGCCGGTGCTGGCCGAGGCCGGAAAGCTGATCGCGGAAGGTCACGTCACGGGTGCCTCGGGACGGAACTGGGCGAGCTATGGCGACCGGGTTCTGCTTGGGCGTGCCAGGGCGGAAGACCGGGCGGACGAGCGGGCGTTACTCACCGACCCGCAGACCAGCGGCGGGCTGCTGGTCGCCTGCGCGCCGGACAGCGCGGAGGCGGTGCTCGCCTGTTTCCGCAGGCACGGCTTCGCCGAAGCCGCCATCGTCGGAGCGGCGGGCGAAGGCGACGGAACGCTGGAGATCGTGTGAGAGCGGCGGAGGGGAGCGGGAGTCGAACCCACCCGGGACAGGCTCGCTGCCCCAACCGGATTTGAAGTCCGGCCGCCCCACCGGGGACGCTTCCCTTCCTCAGTCCCGTTTTCTCAGTCGACGAACATATCGATGCGGTGCGGGTTTATGCGACGCAGGTCGCCGCGGCGCAAGGTCACGCCGAGCCGGTCGAAGAAATCGAGGATCTCGATGGCCACCTTGCGGCCGCTGTGGACGCGGTCGCGAAAGGCCGGCGCGGTGAACCAGCCGCCCTCGGCCGCCGCCGCCACGTCGGCGATGATGGCTGCCATCTCTCGGATGACCTCGCGCGCGAAAAAATGATCGCGGGCGATCTCGTCCGCGCGGCCGAGCCGCTGCGCGAGCTTGAGGACGCGGCGAACGACCTTCTCGTCGACGCCGAAGCTTTCCGCGAAGTCGCGCACGCGCGGCGGCCGGAAACGCATCTCGCCCAGAAGATCGGGCAGCATGCGCCGGAACAGGTCCTCGTCCTCCGGCGACATCCGCACCCGGTGGCCGGGCAGGCGCACGAAGGCGCCGTCGAGCGCCACCGCGCCGCGATCGCTCTCCCCGCGCAGGAAGGCGAGAAAGGACTGCGGCGGCAGGAGGCGCGCCAGCGCGAGGCGCAGCTTCTCGCGCCCGATGCCCGCGAGATCGGGATTTTCCGCGTGAAATGAAGTCAGCGCCTGCTCCAGCCTTGTCCGCAGATCGTCGAGTTGCGGGGCGCTTACGGCATGGTCGCCGACCGGAACGGCATTGGCGTTTGCCAGAATGCCGGAGCCGGCGGAGCGGGGCAGGCCGCGATCACGCAAGAAATCCGGCAGGTGCACCGGGCCGACCGCCGTCTGCCCGGCCAGCGCGGCGGCGGGGTCGGTGGACCGGGCAGCGGCCAGCATCGCCAGCCGCTCCGGCGTTCCCCGCTTGCGGGCGGGCGCGCGCGGGTCGAGCAGCCGTCCGCCGCCGATGGTGCGGCTCGCCGAAGCGTCGCGCAGGATGAAGCGGTCGCCCACGGCGGCCGCGACGGACCGGTCGAGCACGAGCTGGACGAGACCGCTTTCGCCCGGGCCGATCTCGCCGGCGAGCGGCACGATGCGCGCGCCAGTCTCGGCCGTGTGCGTGTGGAGGCGCGCCGGAAACCAGGTTCCGACCGGCTTCGGCTCGCCTTGCAGCACGGTGAGCTCGGCATCGATGCGGTCGGTCGGCGCGTGAAGCACCGGGTCGACGATCATGGCGCCACGCGCCACCGCCTCCTTGCCGACGCCCTCGCCCGCAAGGTTCAGCGCACAGCGCTGGCCGGCATGGCCGCTTTGCGCCTGTCGGTTCTGCGCATGGATGCCCCGCACCCGCGCGCTCAGGCCGGAGGGGCTGACGGTCACGGTATCGCCGACCGCGACGCTGCCGGCCAGCACGGCGCCGGTGACCACGGTTCCCACGCCGGAGAGCGTAAAGCTGCGGTCGACCGCGAAGCGGAACAGGCCGGCGGCGGCGCGCTGCGGAATCGCAGCGGCGACGGAGGCGAGACGCCGGCGCAGCTCTGCGATGCCCTCGCCGGTCACCGACGACACCGGCAGGATCGGCGCGTCGCGCAAGGCGGTGCCGGCGAGCATCGCGCGGATGTCCTCGGTGACGGCCTCGCGCCGCGCCGCATCGGCGAGGTCGGACTTGGTGACGGCCGCGATCCCCCGGTCGATGCCCAGAAGGTCGAGGATCGCCAGATGCTCGCGCGTTTGCGGCATGATGCCGTCGTCGGCCGCGACGACCAGAAGGGCGAGGTCGATGGCGCCGGCGCCGGCCGCCATGGTGTGGACCAAGCGCTCGTGGCCCGGCACGTCGACGAAGCCGGTGACCGCGCCGTCGCCGAGATCGGCATAGGCGAAGCCGAGGTCGATGGTGATGCCGCGCGCCTTCTCCTCGGGCAGCCGGTCGGTGTCGACCCCCGTCAGCGCCCGGACCAGCGCTGTCTTGCCATGGTCGATATGCCCGGCCGTGCCGACGATCATAGGCCGGCCAGCGCCTCGGTCAGGGCGCCGTCGCGCTCCAGGCAGCGCAGGTCGAGGACCAGCGCCCCGCTGTTGATGCGGCCGATCACGGGACGGTCGAGCCCGCGCAGCCGCGCAGCCAGCCGGTCGGGCGCATCGCCGCCCTCGCCCGTCAGCCGCAGCCCGGCACTGGGAATCGTGTCGGTCGGCAGCGCGCCCGAGCCGATCTGGCTCTCACAGTCGCAGACGGCCGCCGCATGGCCGTGCGGCCGCAGCAAGGCATCGACTGGAGCGGCCAGCCGCTCGGCCTGCGCCGCGATCTCGTCGCGCGGGCGCGCCAGCAGGCGCAGGACCGGCAGGTGCTGTGGCAAGCGCTCCGGGTCGCGATAGAGCCGCAACGTCGCCTCCAGCGCGGCGATGCGGATCTTGTCAAGCCGCACGGCGCGCTTCAGCGGATTCTTGTTGATCGCCGCGATCAGGTCGCGCCGCCCGACGACGAAGCCCGCCTGCGGACCGCCGAGCAGCTTGTCGCCGGAGAAGGTCACGAGGTCGGCGCCCTCGGCCACGGCGTCCGCGACGGTCGGCTCGCGGCGAAGGCCGAAGGCGGCGAGGTCGGCCAGCGAGCCGGAGCCGAGGTCGTGGAGCAACGGGACGCCGGCCTTGCGCGCGATGGCCGCGAGCGCGGGAGCGGGAACTTCGGCGGTAAAACCCTCGATGCGGTAGTTGGAGGTGTGGACTTTCAGGATCAGGCCGGTTTCGGGCGAGACAGCGCCCTCATAGTCGCGCGGATGGGTGCGGTTCGTCGTGCCGACCTCGACCAGCCGCACGCCGGCGCGCGCCATGATGTCGGGCATGCGGAAGGCGCCGCCGATCTCGATCAGCTCGCCGCGCGAGACGATCGCCTCGCGGCCGAGGCCGAGCGTGTTCAGCGCCACCAGCACGGCGGCGGCGTTGTTGTTGACGACCGTCGCGTCCTCCGCGCCGGTCAGCTCACAAAGCAGGCCGCGCAGATGGTCGTCGCGCTGGCCGCGCCCGCCGCCGTCGAGATCGAATTCGAGGGCGAGCGGGTTCGCCATGGCGATGGCGGCGGCGCGGATCGCCTCCTCGGCAAGAATCGCGCGCCCGAGATTGGTGTGCAGCACCGTGCCGGTGAGGTTCAGCACCGGCCGCAACCCGCTGCGCGCGCCCGCGGCAAGGTCGGCGGCGAGCTCCCCGGCAAGGCCGGCGGCAAGCACGCCGCCGTCCTCGCCGGCGCGGATGGCGGCGCGGGCGGCGTCGAGCCGCGCGCGCAACGCAGCGAGCGTCGGGCCGCGACCATAGATGGCCGCAAGGCTACGCCCCTCGTCGGACAGCAGGAACCGGTCGGCGGAGGGCAGAACGCGAAAACCGGACGTCACGTCAGTAGCCCGCAAGATAGATGTCGACGCCGCCTCGGACGGCCCCCGTCTCTTTCATGAGGAGATCAAGGCCGAGGCTCACCACATCGTCGGCAACCGGGTCGAGCGTCGGATTCTTCACCTCGTAGAGGATTTTTATCCAGTGGTTGCACTCGCCGCAGACTTCCGCCTTCACCGTCGCGTCGACGGTCTCGACCGAGCGGTATGAGAGGCCCTTGGTCGAGCCGCAACACAGGCATTTGATGCGGACCTCGTTCCAGCGCGTGGCGCAGCCGGCGCAGGTCGCGTAGCGCAAATTCTCGACGCCCATCGCACCGGTGACGGAGGAGGTGACAGGGCGCCCGCCGCAGGTCGGGCAGATGCCGACGCCGACCGGGACCAGCGCCGCGGCGTCGAGCGTCGCGGCGAGCCGGGCGAGATGCACCTGTACCGCCGCCCCGGCGAACAGATGCGCTGCGGCGCTGTCCTCGGGGATGTCGTCCGCCAGTACGTTGCCGAGCAGCCAGAGCCGGTCGTCTTCATCGGAGCCGGCGGCGGCGGCCACTGCGTCCAGCGCCAGCCGCGCGGCGTCCGGCATGGCGATATCGCGGGCACCCTCGCACAGCGCCGTCAGCGTTTCCGCAAGCAGCGGATCAGCGGCGAGCCGGCCGCGGTCGATCGGCGGCATGCCGCCGCTTGCTGCGCGCCGGGCCGTGTCGGCCGCCACGGGCGGAACCGGCGGCAGCGTCGCGGCGAGCCGCGCCTGCAAGGCCGAGACCTGCCCGAGAAAGGCAAGGTACGGCGCCAGCCTGCTGGTTTCGGAAAGGAAAGCGAAGCGGCGCGCCCGCGCCTCAAACAGCGCGACCGGATCGGGCAGGATGGCGAAGGGGGCCCTGGATACGCCGCCTATCACGGACGGGTCGGGTTGCAGGGTCGCGGACATGACTTCTCCGGGCCGGACCGGCCACTTACGCCCGAGACGGGCGCGACAGGCCCTATTCTGATTGGCGCGGGCGCTCCCGTCCAGCAAGTTCGCGCAGCCATTTGCGGTGGTGCTTGAAGGCCCAGCCGCCGGTGACCGTGCCGCGCGTCATCGCGCTGATCGTGCCGCGCGTCCAGAACGCCGCATAGACGTGGAGGATGAAGAGCAGGCAGACGCCGAACGCGGCCAGCGCATGGAGCGCGACGGCGATGCGGCGCGTCGGGATGGAGACGATGTCGGGGAAATATTCCTGCCAGATCATGATCCCTGTGACGATGAGCACCAGGATCAGCACCGACATGCCCCAGAACACGAGCTTCTGGCCGGCATTGTACTTGCCGAGCTCCGGCAGCTTCTCCTCGTCGCCCTTGAGCAGGTCGCCGATCCGGCGGCTCCAGGCCACGTCCTCGCGGCGCGGCAGGTTGAGCCGCCACATCTGGAGGAACAGGAGCAGGAAGCTGACGAACACCGCGACGCCGACGATGGGGTGCAGCCAGCGTGTCGTCTGCCCGCCGCCGAACAGGCCGGTGAGGAAGAACAAAGACGGGTGGAACAGCGAGAAGCCCGACAGTAGCAGGACGATCATGCAGATCGCCGTCACCCAATGATTGGCGCGGGTGAAGCCGCGATAGCGGCTCACCAGAACGGGCTTTCTGGAGACGATCCTGTCGCCGGGCGCGGCGTATCGCTCAGGCACCGGGCTGCTCCCGTCCATCGGGATCGGCACTCTCTGCGCGCTCGACCAGCTCGCCCGCCTCCTCCTCGTCATGTTTCGTCACGACGTTGGCCCGGCCGAAGATGCCGTTCAGCAGGGCCCCGGCCGCGGCGATGCCGAGGGCGGCGAGGCCGACCGCCTTGGCCGGCCCCTTCCAGGTCTCGACCGTGCGCGAGATATGCGGATCGTCCGGCAGGTCCGAATAGAGGCCGGGCTTGTCGGCATGTTGGAGCACATACATCACATGCGTGCCGCCGACGCCCTGCGGATCGTAAAGCCCGGCCTTGTCGTAGCCGCGCGACTTCAGATCCTCGATGCGCTCTGCGGCGTGGGCCTTCATGTCCTCCTTGGTCCCGAAGACGATGGCCTGGGTCGGGCACGCCTTGGCGCAGGCCGGCCCCTGCCCGACCGACACGCGGTCCGAGCAGAGCGTGCATTTCTTCGCCACATGGGCGGTCCTGGAGATGCGCGGGATGTCGAACGGGCAGCCGGCGATGCAATAGCCGCAGCCGATGCAGTTCTCCGAGATGAAGTCGACGATGCCGTTGGAATATTGGACGATCGCGCCCGGCGCCGGGCACGCCTTGAGGCAGCCGGGATCGGCGCAATGCATGCAGCCGTCCTTGCGGATCAGCCATTCGAACGCGTTCGTCTCCGGGTTCTCGTACTCGGCAAAGCGCATGAGCGTGAACATGTCGGGCGTGAGGTCGTGCGGGTTCTCGTAGACCCCGACATTGGCCTCCAGCTCGGGATGCGTGTCGTTCCACTCGACGCAGGCCGACTGGCACGCCTTGCAGCCGATGCATTTGGACACGTCGATCAGCTTGGCGACCTCGGTCAGCCGGCGCTCGGGCGCCGGCACGTTCGCCGTCGCCGAGACGCGCACCACGTCGCGCCAGTCGAGATTGGCCTGCATCGGCTGCACCGGCGGATTGGCGGCAGCGGTGCGGGGGCTGTCGGGTCTTTCGGTCACGCCAGCGGCCCTTTCTGTGCGGGCTCGATATTGACGAGGAACGCCTTGTATTCGGGCGTCTGGATGTTGGCGTCGCCGACGAAGGGCGTCAGGCTGTTCGGCCCGAAGCCCTTGCGCGCCGCGCCGGTGAAGCCCCAGTGCAGCGGGATGCCGACGACGTGCACCGTCTTGCCGTCGCAGACCAGCGGCCGGATGCGCTTCGTCACCACGGCCTTGGCCCAGACCTGTCCGCGCTTCGACCAGACGCGGACCTGCTCGCCGCGGCCGATGCCCTTCTCCGCCGCCAGCTCCTCGCTGATCTCGACGAAGAATTCCGGCTGAAGCACCGCGTTCACCCGGTTGTGTTTGGTCCAGTAGTGGAAGTGCTCGGTCAGGCGGTAGGAGGTGCCGACGAAGGGGAACTCCTCGCTCGTCGCCATCTGCGCCAGGTCGCCGTCGAACACGCGGGCGGCGGGGTTGCCGCGCATCTTGCGGTTGAGCACGTTCTCGACCGGGCTCTCGAACGGCTCCATATGGGTCGGGAACGGCCCGTCGACCATGCCCTTGCGGCTGAACAGCTTGCCGGCGCCCTCATGGGTCATGATGAAGGGCATGACGTCGCGCGGCTTTGCGGTGACGCCGATATCGGGCACGTCGAAGCCGGCCCATTTCTCGCCGTCCCACTCGATCAGCTTGCGCTTCGGGTCCCACGCCTTGCCGTGGAGGTCGGCCGAGGCGCGGTTGTAGAGCACGCGCCGGTTGAGCGGCCAGGAGAAGGTCCAGTTCTGGAACACGCCCTTGTCTTCCGGGTCGCTGTTGTCGCGGCGGGCCATGTTGTTGCCGTTCTCGTTCCAGCAGCCGGAGAAGATCCAGCAGGCACAGGCCGTCGAGCCGTCGTCGCGAAGCTGCGAGAAATTGGGCACCAGCCTGCCGGCTTCCACGACCACTTTCGCCGGATCGGCGGGGTCGGCCAGCGGCGCCAGCGCCCGCCCGTTCATCTCCTTGGCCAGCTCCTCGGGCGACGGCTCGTGCTCGTCGGCGTAGTCCCAGGTCAGGTTGAGGATCGGGTCGGGGAATTTGCCGCCCTCCTGCCGGTAGAGCTCGCGCACCCGCAGGAAGATGCTGGACATGATCCAGGTGTCGGCGCGCGCCTCGCCGGGCGGCGTCGCCCCGGCCCAGTGCCATTGCAGCCAGCGGCCCGAATTGACCGTCGCCCCCTCGTCCTCGGCGAAGCACGAGGTCGGCAGCTCGATCACCTCGGTATCGATCGCCTCCGGCCGCACGTCGTTGAAGGCACCGTGATCCTGCCAGAACGCCGCCGTCTCGGTCTGGAGCGGGTCCATCACCACCAGCAGCTTCAGCTTCGACAGCGCCTCCGTCACCTTGCCGCGGTTGGGGAAGGCGAGCAGCGGGTTGAAGCCCTGGCAGAAATAGAGGTTGACCTCGCCTTTCGCCATCATGTCGAACATGCGCAGGATGTCGTAGCTCGGCACGTCGAGCTTCGGCAGATAGTCGTAGGCCCAGCCGTTCTCGGCCGTCGCGGCCTCGCCCCACATGGACTTCATGAACGAGACCATGAATTTGCGGTAGTTCTGCCAGTAGCTCGTCTGGCCGGGCCGCAGCGGCTTGTTGGCCCGCGTCGACATGTAGGTCTCGAAGTCGGCCTCGCCGTCGAGCGGGATGTTCAGGTAGCCGGGGATCAGGTTCGACATCAGGCCGATGTCGGTCAGGCCCTGGATGTTGGAATGGCCGCGCAGCGCGTTCACGCCGCCGCCCATCATGCCGATGTTGCCGAGGATCAGTTGCAGCATCGCCATGCCGCGGATGTTCTGCCCGCCCTTGGAATGCTGCGTCCAGCCCAGCGCGTAGAGCGAGGTCATCACCCTGTCGGGGGCCGAGCATTCGGCGATGGCCGCGCAGACGCGCAGGAACTTCTCCTTCGGCGTGCCGCAGATCGTCTCGACCAGCTCCGGCGTGTAGATGCCGACATGCTGCTTCAGGAGGTTCCAGACGCAGCGCGGATGCTGCAAGGTCGGGTCGACCAGCGCGAAGCCGTCCTCGCCGGTCTGGTATTCCCATTCGCTCATGTCGTAGGCGCGTCTGGCCTCGTCATAGCCGTTGAAGTAGCCGTCGCTCCAGCCGAAGCCGTCCCGCACCAGGAAGGAGGCGGTGGTGTAGTTCTTCACATAGTCCCACTGCACCTTGTCGTTCTCGATGCAGTAGCGGATCACGCCCATCAGGAAGGCGATGTCGGAGCCGGGGCGGATCGGCGCGTAATAGTCGGCCACAGCCGCCGTGCGCGTGAAGCGCGGGTCGACCACGATCAGCCGCGCGCCGCGCTTCGCCTTGGCCTCGGTCACCCATTTGAAGCCGCACGGATGCGCCTCGGCGGCGTTGCCGCCCATGACGAGCGCGAGGTCGGTGTTCTTGATGTCCGTCCAGGAGTTGGTCATCGCACCGCGGCCGAAAGTTGGAGCCAAACTGGCTACCGTTGGGCCGTGTCAGACGCGCGCCTGGTTGTCGAAGCCGACGATCCCCATGGAACGGACGGTCTTGTAGGTGAGCCACGCCGTCTCGTTGGTGGTGCCGGAGGCGGCGAGGAAACCCGTCGTCGTCCAGCGGTTGACCGTCGTTCCTTTCGCGTTGGTCTCGATGAAGTTGGCGTCGCGGTCGTCCTTGAGCGCGCGGGCGATCTTGTCGAACGCCGCCTCCCAGGTGATGTCCTGCCATTCCTTGCCGCCCGGCGGCCGGTATCGCGGCTTGAGCGCGCGGGTTTCCGACCGCACGAAGTCCTTGAGCGCGGCGCCCTTGGGGCACAGCGTGCCGCGATTCGTCGGGTGGTCGGCGTCGCCCTCGATATGGATCAGCTCGGCCTGCTCGCCGGCCTTCACGTCGCCCTTCGAGTACATGATGATGCCGCAGGCGACCGAGCAATAGGTGCAGATGTTGCGGGTCTCGGTCATCGTGGCGAGCTTGAAGGGCCGCACATGGGCGGCTTCCGCCGCCTCGGCCGCGCCGAAGCCCATGGATCCGATGACGGAGGCGCCAGCGCCGGCGCCAGCCAGTTTCAGAAAGCTCCTGCGTGACAGATTGACGTTCACGGGACTCTCCTTCGCCTGTCTTGCAGCAAGATGGGTATGAGGATTCTTATCCTTCTGGCGGGGAAGTCAACCGGCTTGCCGTTTTGTCCTCCCGCAACGGGGCCAGCAACGGGGCCGGCAGCGGGTAGGTGACGACGCTGTCCTCGCCGACGACCGCCCCTTCCGTCAGGCGCGCCGGCTCCAGTCTGCCGGGCGTCATGATGTGGAACACCGTCTCGCCTTGGGCGATCAGATAGTCCGCGATGATGCGGCGGTGGCACCGCCACCATACGGCCTCGGCGCACATGATCGCGCTGCGCCGCTCGCGGCCTTGCGCGACAAGGCGTTTCAGCCCCGCGCGGAATTCGTCCGACAGCGCGTAGTCGGCGTAGTTGCGAAAACTCTGGTTCTCCCACATCGCATTCACGTCGGTGGCGGGGCCTTTTCGCTTGCCGCGCAACCCGCCCAGCGCGGCCGAATGCTCGTAACCCACGCCCGCCGCCTCCAGCGCGGCCGGCAGCGTCTCGCGGTTGAACTGCGGATTGGCGCGCGAGCGCGGCACGGTGCGCACGTCGACGACCAGCGCGACATCCCGCTCGCACAGCAGCCCGACGAACTCCTCCAGGCTGCGATTCGAATGGCCGATGGTGAAGAAGGGCAGCGTCACGAGAGCCGAGTCCCCGCGACGATCAGTCGATCAGGGTCAGGGCCGCGCCCTTGTGCGCGGCGACGTGATCGGTCCTGTCGCTGCGGATCAGATATTGCGGGTCCGCCGGCGAGGCGCGGTGGGTGTGGCCCTTGTAGTCGAAATCGGCCGTACAGATTTCGATGATCACGCCCGAGACATGCCCGGCCTCGGAATTCCAGCCCACATGGTCGCCGACCTTGAATGTCCGCGCCATGGTCAAGCTCCCGAAAGCGGCACCGCCGCCTCGGTGGTCAGCACGCGGAACGTCATGCTTTCCTGCAAATAGAGATCGATCGTCGTCGCCGAATGGCCGAGATAGCCGACCGAGAAATCCTGGCCGACGGTCAGCTCGAAGTCGCCGCCGCGCTTCGACACGACGAAGCCGCCCTCGATCGCCGGTGCCCAGACCACCTCGTCCACCGCCTCCCGGATGTGGCGCAGGAGGGGATAGCCGTTCTCCGCCCCGCCCTTGGCGTCGGTGTACGCCTTTTCGCTGAGCACCAGCACGTAGGGGCCGTCGACGCCGACGAGGCGCAACTGGTTCACGGCCGCCTCGACCGCCTCCGGCCAGTCGTCGAGCTTCGCCGGCAGCGCCATGGCGGGATTGGACGCGGCCGCGCGAACGCCCTCGATGCCCGCGCCGGCAAAGCCGTCGAACACCGCCCGGTCCTCGGCGAAGGCGATCTGGCGGGCGGCGTCCTTCACCGGCTGCCAGTCGCTGTCCAGCGCGCCGCGCTCGACATCGTCGACCGCCTGCCGGGACAGCGTGAAGACGGCGCGGAACTCGACCAGCGGCCTGACCTCGCGCTGCACGGCGCCGACGCCGTCGACGGGCGACTGCACCGGCCGGACATGCCCGGTGCCGACCGACGAGAAGCCGATGCCCTTCGGGCCGGCGAGATCGACCACCTTGCGTGCCGCCAGATAGCGCCTGAGCGTGCGCCGCGCCTCGTCGTCGATCTGGTCCCACGCATCGGCGGAAATGGGGGCGAGTTCGCGATGCAGATTGTTCATGCCTTCATCCTTTCAGCGAGCCGATGCCGAGCGAGCCGTCCTGTCGCGCGGCGTCCGGCGCAGTCTTTGGTTCCTGCGGCGCCCCGGCGTCCCCCTCGACTATGGCCATGGACTCCGCATTGTCGAGAAAATCGACGGTCGGCACGAAGAACAGGCAGCCCGTCGCCGCCGTCGAAAAGTCGAGCAGCCGGTCGTAATTGCCGGGCGGGTCGCCGATGAACATGTTGTCGAGCATGCGCTCGGTGCGGCCGGGCTCGCAGGAATAGCCGATGAAATAGGTGCCGAACTCGCCCCGGCCGACATCGCCGAAGGGCATGTTGTCGCGGATGATCTGCAACTGGACGCCGTTCTCGTCCTCGATATTGGTGAGGACGTTGTGGGCGTAGGGCTTCTTCGCCTCGTCCGCCTGCTCGATGTCCGAGAGCTTGGCGCGGCCGATCACGTCTTCCTGCGCCTCCACGGGCTGCGCGTTCCAGCGCTTCAGGTCGTGCAGGTATTTCTGGACGATCACGTAGCTGCCGCCCGCAAAATCCGGGTCCTCGTCGCCGATCAGCGCGGCGTCGAGCGCCGCGCGACCGGCCGGGTTCTCGGTGCCGTCGACGAAGCCGAGCAGGTCGCGGTTGTCGAAATATTTGAAGCCGTGCACCTCGTCGGCCACCTGCGCCGCGCCGCCGAGGCGCTGCACCAGCACGTTGGCGAGCTCGAAGCACATGTCCATGCCGGAAGCGCGGATGTGGAAGAGGATATCGCCGGGGGTCGACGGCGCATGATGGACGCCGTCGATCTGCCTGAACCGGTGCAGGCCCTTCGGGCGGGGCAGACCGAACAGCCGGTCCCACAGGTCGGACCCGATGCCCGTCACGCAGCTCAGCCCGGCGGCCGGATCGCGGAAGCCGACGGCGCGGACCAGCGACGAAAGGTCGGCGAAGACGCCGCGCACCGCCGTCTCGGCCGCCGCGCCGGGTCCGACCGTCAGGACCAGGAAGATCGCCGCCCCCGTCAGTTGCGCGGTGACGGCTTGCGGCTGCGGGGTGCCGGTCGGCGGAGTTTGGGTCGGCAGGGCCATGCTTGATCCATCTGCGTGTGCGATCTCACCATGTCCCGGCGACCGGGGCCTGTCGAGCCGCCTTTGCGGCGGGCGGCGAGGGTGAGGCAGTTTGCCTGCCGACCCTTGCCCGTTTTCGTGCTACGGCACGGCCATGGTCAGGCCGAACAGCATAGCCGCACTCGCCAACCGCGAGGGGCGGGATTCGCAGGCGCTTCTCGTCGAGGCGGCCGCCCGGTGGCGCGCAGCGGGCGCGAGGGTGGTGGGCGTGCTGGCGGAGGACAGCGAGGTCGAAGGCGTGTGCAGCGCGGCCTTCCTGCGCGACGTCGCTTCGGGACGCAGATTCTCCATCCAGCTCGACGCCGCCCCTGCCGGAACCAGATGCCATCTCGATACCGCGGGGATCGGCGAAGCCTGCGCCGGGCTGATCCCCCAGATCGCCGATGCCGACATCGTCCTCCTCAGCAAGTTCGGCAAGACCGAAGCGGTGCGGCAGGGCCTGTGGGCCGCCTTCCATGGCGCCATTGCCGCCGGCAAGCCGCTGCTCACCACGGTCTCGCCCAAACATGCCGTGGCGTGGGCGGCGTTCGCGCCCGAAGCCGTCCGGCTGGAGCCGGACAGCCCTTCGATCGAGCGCTGGTGGCACGCGGCGAAGGCGCCAGTTTCCCGGTAGCGGCGCAGCCCGGCCCGTCGGGAGAGGCGATTTGTCGGTTTGGACACTGTTTTTTGTGATATTCACGCCGTCATGCGCTCCTGCGCTATTGCGCAGCGGCTCGCCGATGTTTAGCGCTGCAAGAACACCTGCAAGAACGGAGCGGCCAAATGAGCGATAATACGATCCGGGAGCTGACGGCCGACATCGTGTCGGCCTATGTGTCCAACAACACCGTTGCGCGTGCCGACCTGATCGATGTCATCGCGAGTGTCGCGACGGCCATCGGCAATCTCGGCGCGCCGAAAGCACCCGAAACGCCTGTCCTCACGCCGCCGGTATCGATCCGCAAGTCGATCACACCGGATTTCATCATCAGCCTCGAAGACGGCAAGAAGTACAAGTCGCTGAAGCGCCATCTCGGCATACGCGGGCTGACCCCCGAAGACTATCGCGCCAAGTGGAGCCTGCCGGCGGACTACCCGATGGTCGCCCCCAACTATGCGGCCGCGCGCTCCGAGCTTGCCAAGAAGATCGGGCTCGGCCGGAAAGCCCCCCCGCCCCCGGCGCCTCCCGCCCCCAAGCGCGGGCGCAAGCGCAAATAGTCCTCCTCCCCTCCCGACGCCGGGAGGGAACTGGAACGGGCTCGGGTGCCTTCGCTCTCCACGCTCCTGTCGGAGATCGCGTTTCCGCGTCTCAAACATCGAGGGATTTCCTCCGGCAGATGACCGGAGGGCTCCCGGATCGTCGGTTATCCGGCCGCCTGTGAACCGCTCTGGTGGAAGGCGTTGTCGAGTCGGGCGCCGCTGCGCATGATATGCCGGTTGGCCACAGCCATGATCGCCGGCCGCATATAATTCGTCTCCTTCAGGTCCGTCGCCGACCGCGCCGATACGCAGCCATCCGGCCTCGCCCCGCGCCCGGCCGAGCGGGCCGTCCTTCGCCATCCCGAAGAAGCCAGCCGCCTGCGGTTGTCGCCCAGCCGGCAGCGGGGCGACTTTCGCGGCGGGCAATCGGCCTCGAGAAGACGATAACGCGACAATGAAATCGCAGGGGCCGGACGACGGCCATCCGTAACTAGGGATCGCTCGATATCGAGATAAACTTGACTTGAAAGCCGTTATAGTATGGTGAAATAGCCAGCATCGACGAGGCCCGAATGCTTGTTTAGAGCAACCAATACGGCGAATTATACTTAATGTCCGCGAAAGTTTTGTCTATTGGACAGACTGCGGCGCCGTTTCCATCAGCGCCTCGACACGGACCGCCTATATCCGGGCTGCGGTCCTCGGCGGCCTTGCGGAACTCGTGGCAGAGGCCGGCGGCGACGCCATCGCGCTCGCGGCGCGCGTCGGCATTCCCGAACGGGCGCTGCGCGACCCCGACATGGTCATCTCCTGGACCGCGGTGGGAGAGCTCATGGAGATCGCCGCGCAGGAGCTGCACAAGCCGTCGCTCGGCCTCGAATGGCTGAAGGCCGCGCCGGAACCGCTCCTGAACTTCGGCGCGATCGCGCTGATCGCGCGGTTCACGGAGACGATCGGCGAGTGGTGCTTTCACTCGCGGAACTACTGGCACTGGCATACCAACGCGTCCCGCGCCGACCTGCTGGAAGCGGGCGACATCCTGACGCTGCGGGTGAGCTTTTCGAAACTGGTCCCCCCGTCGCGGCATCAGGCCGAGTATATTCTCGGCGGCGTCTGCGCGATGCTTCGCACGCTGACGGCGGCAGCGAATGACGGCATCGAGCTCATCAGGTTCAGGCATATGAGGCCGAAGGACACCAGTCTCCACGACTGGTTCTTTCCCTGCCCCGTCGAATTCGGCAGCGCCTATGACGAGCTGGTCTATCGGCGCAGCCTGCACGACCATGCGATCGAACTCGGGAACGAAACCCTGCATGGCTGGCTGGCCCGGTATGTCGAGGCGCGCATCGGCACGATCCCCGATTACGACCGGAGCACCCGGGCCAATGTCGAGATCGCCATCCCGAGCCTGATCGGCACCGGCTTCTGCACCCAGCCGCGCATCGCGCAATTGCTGTCCACCAGCGCAAAGACGCTCCAGCGGCAGCTCGCCAGGGAGGGCACCAATTTCGCGGCGCTGCTCGACAAGACCCGCGAGCGCATGGCGCGGCAGCTTCTCGGGGAGAGCGAGATCCCGGTCGCCAAGCTCGCCGGCCTGCTCGGCTATGCGAAGACCCCGCCCTTCACCACCGCCGTCCACCGCTGGACGGGCATGTCGCCGCGCGCCTTCCGCTACGACATGTCGGCAAAGGCGGCGTCGGGTCTGTAGCCTGCGGGCCCGACCGCCATCGGGCCGGCGGGCCTAGAGCCTGTTATGGACCCTGGATGGAGGCTGCGTTGAGGGGTGAAGGAGCGCATGACAGGAGAAAGGCGCAGGCCGGTATCGGGCATACCGGCAAGCCTTTCGACGCATCAGGCGGCCTTCGCCGCTCAACCCTTCGGGCTGCGCCGCTTTTGGCCCACCGGTTCGTCGCCGGTCTTGCAGGTATTCCCGATACCGGTCTGCGACCGGCTCCTGCCGGGCGGGCCAAAATCGGCGGCAGCGCAGCCCCATCCATGGTTCATAACAGGCTCTAGGCCTCCGGCTGCGCGTCGGCGCGGCTTTGCGCATGGATCCGGTATTCGCTCGGCGTCATGCCCGTCCATCGGCGCACCGCCAGCGTCATCGCCGCGGGCGAGGTGAAATCCAGCATGTTGCCGATCGCCGCGACCGGCGCCGCCGAATCCGCCAGCAGAGCGCACCCGACATCGCGGCGCACGGAATCGAGGATATCCTCGTAGGTCGTCCCCTCGTTCGCCAGCAGCCGCTGCAATTTTCGCGGGCTGCATTCCAGCGTGCGGGCGATGAACTCCTTGGAGCAGATGCCGGTGCCCAGCACCGTCTTGATGGCGAGCTCGGTCGAGGTGGACACGCTCGGCCTGTAGCGGGACAGTTGGCCGATCCGGCGGCGCAGGAACGCGTTGGCGATCGCCTCCACCTCGCCGGCGCGGTCGGTCATGGGCCGTGCCAGGATGGCGAGCGGAAACGCGATCTCGTCATGGTCTGCGCCGAATTCGAGCGGGCAGCGGAATATGCTTTCATGCAGCGTCGTATCCTTCGGCCGCGCATGCTTGAACGTCACCCTGACGGGATTCACCGCGTCGTCCAGCACGGTGCGTATCAGCCGCACGATCTTGGCGGTCAGGTGCTCCATGTGCTGCCGCTCGATCGGCTGGCCGCCGCTGCGCGTGACGCGCACGCCGAAGGCGCCGAGCGCTTCGAGCGGCACCACGGTCGGCGTGACGGCGTTCGATTGCAGAAGCCAGTATTGCGCGGCGCGCTTGAGCCACGCACTGAGGGTCGGCGTCGACTCCGTCAGCAGCAGCACGGGCCCGGTATCGGGGAAATGCGCGGGAACGCTCTGCGCCCATTCGAGCCCGAGCGACGGCGCGCCGAGCTTCTCCGCGGCTATTTCGAGGAGGGTCCCCTTGCGCGCGAAGGGAATCAGCATGTCGGGCGTATCCAGCGCCCTCGGATCGATCCCCGCCTGCTTGAGCAGCTCGACCGGATCCGCGCCTTTTTCCGCCACCAGCGTGTCGAAGCCGATCAGGGCCCAGGAGCGCACATAGGCCGTGTCCTTCGTGGCCGTATCCTTCGTCCCGGGCGCGGCTACCATCGGGCCGCTCGCGCCGAAACGGGCGAAAGGCCGGGCGCTCGCGCACCCAGCACGAAACGGCCGACGAAAGGCGGCAAAACACGGTTTTTCACGACGAGCCCCCATTGCTCGGGTAAAAACTATGAGCAACCTGCGCCAGTTCCGTTGATCTGGCTCAAATCTCTCCTGTGGCGTCAACCAACAATGTATGCGCCTTCCCGCGGGAGGTCCGCAACCGTCGGATGGGCTTCGAGGCCCCGTCGGATCGCGGGTCTGCTAAATCTCGCCGGCCTCATACTTCCTGATGAACGTCGCGGCATCCTCGGCGGTCAGCGGCCGGCTGAAGAGATAGCCCTGGCCCAGCTTGCAGCCTTCCAAGGCCACCGATGCGAGCTGGTCCTCGGTCTCGATGCCCTCGGCGGTCGTTCCCACCCCGATATTCTGGCTGAGCATGATGATCGAGCGCACGATCGCCGTGTCGGAATCGTTGTCCCGGAGGCCCTGGACGAAGCGCCTGTCGATCTTGATCTTGTCGAAGCGGAAGTTGCGCAGATAGGCGAGCGACGAATAGCCGGTGCCGAAATCGTCGATCGACACGCGCACGCCGAGGTCGCGGATCGCCTCCAGGATCCTGATGTTCTTGCCTTCGGTGCCGAGCAGGGCGGTCTCGGTGATCTCGAGCTCCAGCCGGTTCGGCGCAAGCCCCGTGGAGGCCAGCGTGTTGACGATGGTGGGCAGCAGCGACGGGCTCTCGAACTGGATCGGCGACAGGTTGACCGACACGCCGATATGGTCGGGCCAGTCCTTGGCCTGCTCGCACGCCTGCCGCAGCACCCACGCGCCGATCTGCGAGATCAGGCCCGTCTCCTCCGCGAGCGGGATGAAGGTTTCCGGGGACATCATGCCGCGCGTCTTGTGGGGCCAGCGCAGCAGCGCCTCGAAGGCGCTGATCGCCCGCGTGTTGACGTTGAGGATCGGCTGGTAGAAGACCTCGAACTCCATGTTGGCGACCGCGCGGTGGAGGTCGATCTCGATCTGCCGGCGCTCCCGCTGCTGCTCCAGCATGCGGGTCTCGAACAGCACCACGCAGCCCGTGCCCTTCGCCTTGGCGTGATACATGGCAAGGTCGGCGGCGTTGATGAGGCCGTCGAGGTCGCCGCTGAAGCAGCGCGCCTGCGCCAGCCCGCAGCTCGCGCCGATCCTGACGGCGTTGCCCTTGATCGGATAGGGCAGCGACAGCGCCTCGACCAGCTTGGCGGCCCGCGCCTCGACCGCGTCTTCCGGATGGTCCAGCACGGCGGCGAACTCGTCGCCGCCGAGCCGCGCGATCAGCGACCCTTCGCCGAGCGCTGCGGAGAGCCGCTCCCCGACCGCCGTCAGCAGCTTGTCGCCGACATCGTGGCCGTAGCAGTCGTTGACCGCCTTGAAGCCGTCGAGGTCGATGAACAGCAGCACCGGCTCGGTGCCCTTCGCCGTCATCTCGTCGAGCGTCTGGAACAGGCAGTCGCGAAAACCCTGGCGGTTCATCAGCCCGGTCAGCGAGTCGTGATAGGCGAGATAGCGCAGCCGGTCCTCGGACACCGAGCGCTTGCGCGATTCCTCGGCGAGCTTCTGCGAGGCGCTTTCGAGCTGCTCGTCCAGCACCAGCGACTGCTTCTCCAGCCGCTGCTTCTCCCGCAGGGTCTCGTCGGCCCTGCGCTTGCGCTCGAGCTGGCCGTTGATGCGCGCCAGCGCCACCTCGAAGTCGACCGGCTTGGTGATGTAGTCGTTGGCGCCGAGCGCCAGGCTGGACACCATGTCGTCGCTCTGGCTCTTGGCTGTCACCATGATGACCGGCAGGTCGGAATGGGCGGGGTCGGCGCGCACCCTTTGCAGCACCTCGTTGCCCGTCAGGTCCGGCATCATGATGTCGAGCAGCACGATGTCGAAGCTGCTGGCTGCGATCTTGGCCAGCGCGTCCTCGCCGCCCACGGCCTCGACCACCTCGAAATTGCGGCGCACGAGCCGGCGGGTCAGGATCTCGCGATTGTCCGCGACATCGTCGACGACGAGAATGCGCGGCTTAACCTGGGGTTGGGCCTGGGGGTGGGCCTGGGGCGCGGAGCCCGCGTCCTCACCCGGACGGGCTGGGGAAATGGCGAGTGCGTGCTGCATGATCTTACCTTCAGGGTGCTCGTAGTCGGCCGATTTCAAGGTTGCGGGTTCCGGGCGCATTTCAGGCTGCCTCAGCCAGCGGCTGCTCCGCGGCGAAGTCCGACGCCTCGTGCTGGGTGAGCTGCGAGGGGATGTCGACCGTAAAGACCGATCCCTTGCCGAGCTCGCTCGCCACGCGGATCTCGCCGCCGAGCAGCGCGCAGAACTTGCGGGTTATCGCCAGCCCGATGCCGGTGCCGCCGAAGCGCCGCGAGATGCTGGCATCCGCCTGGATATAGGCTTCGAACAGCTTCGGAAGCGCGTCCGGCGCGATGCCGATGCCGTCGTCCGCCACGGTCGCGATCAGGCGATCGTCGGCGATCGACTTCTCGACCCGCAGATTCAGCGTCACGGTGCCGTTGCGCGTGAACTTGCCGGCATTGCCGAGCAGGTTGATGAGGATCTGCGCCAGCTTGGTGCGGTCGGTGTTCAGGATTTCGCGCCGGCTCGGGCATTCGATCACGAGGCGGCTGCCGTTCTTCTCGACGGTCGGCAGGATGGTGGCGACCACGTCGTCGCAGAGCTGGCCGAGGTTGAAGGCGCTGCTGACGACGGGAAGCTCGCCGCGCTCCATCTTGTCGGGGTCGAGCGCCTGAGACACCAGCGACAGCAGGTGCTTGCCCGCGGCGTTGATGCGCGCCAGGTCCTGCGCAGTCTGCTTGGTCACGTCCTGCCGGTCGACGCAGTCCTCCAGCAGGATCTCGGAATAGCCGATGATGGCGTTGAGCGGGGTCCTGAGCTCGTGGCTCATCTTGGAGAAGAAGAGCGAGCGGTCCTGGTTGACCTTCACCGCGATCTTCTGGGCCTGCTCGAGCTCGCTGACCGTGCCGCGGAACCGCTCGGCCTCGAGCTCCAGCTCGGAGCGCAGCGCGATCACGCGGGCGTAGTAGAGCGCCATCCAGGTCATGTAGACGGCGGCCGCCACGATCGACAGCCAGCCGAGGAGGCTCAGCTTCTCGGGCGGTATGTCGTTGGGCAGGCCGAAGACCGCCACGCAGCCGAGGAACACGATGAGGTCGAGCACGAAGGCGCTGACGATGAGCGTCAGCCGCTTGGACAGGTAGAACAGGCCGAGCATGAGAACGGCGGTGAGAAAGTCGACCACGGTAGCGGCGGGATAGTCCTGCTGCG
>CAZVTK010000077.1:0-20814 GCA_964629765.1 uncultured Mesorhizobium sp. | reverse complement strand
CAGCAGGACTATCCCGCCGCTACCGTGGTCGACTTTCTCACCGCCGTTCTCAGCATCTCCGTTCCAGCAAGGCCACCATGGTGGTTCGGGAGCATCGGCCCATTATTCGTCGCCTGGCGGTCAGGGCTTTGCGAGCTCCTCACACGTCAATCCCGCGAGTAATCCGGCTTTCGGCAACTGGTACGCCGAGAACTGGAAGCTCGTCCTGCTTCTCCTGGTTGCGTGCCTCATGCTCGGCTGGTTCATGGCATAAACGCTGACGCTCGAGCAGGTACTCCTGCCGATGTCGATTCCATGCGGCCCAGCGACGGTCGATCTGCCTCCGACTATGGATATTTTATCTACGAGACAACCCGATAGCGTCCGGCGATCACTAACGTTACGCACGCGTCTCGATCATTCGGCTCGGCGGCAACCAGCCGGTCGAGGCAGTCTTCGACCTCGAATGCCGCCCGGCGCAGAAAGGCCCCTGTTCGGGCCACAGGCGGCGGTACAGCGCGATATCGCGACGTTGTGCGATAGCGGCCGATACCCGGCGCCGTGAGCGATGCGCGGCCGTGTTTGGAGAGGTCGGAAATGATAATAATTATCAATGCTATGTGGCAGACAACCTGACCATCTGGCGCTGCTGCGCGGCTCGACCAGCCTATGCGGTGCCGCGGCGGCTCCTCGCTTTGGCGGCTTCGGAACTGGTCTGGGCCGACTCCGGCCGCGCGCCGGGCAGGTGTCTGAACCCGACCCCATTGCACCCGCTAGCGATCTGCGTCGGGAAGGGCTGCTTCTGGATAGCAGCCGCTCTTCGCCTCCGTCGAAGAGGCCGCGGAGCTAACCTGGCTCATTCCTGCCAGGGGCGCGCCTTCTCGCACGCAGCCACGGGGCTGCCACCGCAGCTACGGTCGCGGCAACGACCAGACCGCAAAGCACGGCCTTCGAGGTCGTCTCCATCGTTCCCTCGATCAACATCGCATGGACCACGCCACCAAGCACGACGATGCTGACGAGGCTCTTGTGGCCGACGCGCCAGACCAGCGGCGAGAGGCGGCGCCGGAGGGCCGCGAGCAGCGCGGCTGCGAAAAGCGCCCACATGGCGGCGACCCCCCAGACGGAAAACGGAGTCGGCGAGCGCCAGAGCAGCGCGTCTTCTATGTCGGGCGGGCTGGTGATCCAAAGGCCGGCGACGTGGACGACAACCGCCGCGACCAGGACGACGCCGACCACGCGGTGGACACGACGTCCGCGCAGCAGATACAGGCCGGGCAGCCAGCCACCGGCGAGCAGGGGCTGCACCAGCGCGAGACACAGCGCCACGACGCCCGCGAAGCCGGCGGCGATATAGACCGGCTCGCGCCAGGCCAGGTATTCGCTCGTCGCGGCAAAGGTCAGCGGCACGAGGATCGCGAGCGCCAGGCCGGCCCAGATCAGCAGCGCGCTGGCCGGTCGCATCCGGTCGGGTCAGGCCGGCTTCAGGACGAAATGCGCCTCGAGGCTGGTGTCCTTCCGGCTCGACAGCAAAGGACGGAGGAACACGGTCTCGTACTCGCCGCTGTCGTAGGCGAGGTGCGCATGCGCCTGGCCCAGCGCCGGCACGATCTGCGGCATTTCGAGCCGGAACGCGCCGTTGGCGTCGGTCAGCGTGGCGCCGTGGCTGTGCCGGTCGCGCTCGCTGCCTTCGGTCGTATGGGCCCAGATCTGGATGCGCCGGCCCGCCAGCGGGGCGCCGTCGCCGGCACGGAGCACCGTGCCCGACATCCAGAAGCCGCCGCCGCCGATGCGCTCGACTATCGGCGCGCCCGGCATATAGTTGTTCCTGCCGCCGCGCATCGACGGTGTCGCAGCAAGGCCGGCAGCGCGGGCAGGAATTGTGAGGCCGGCAAGCCCGGCCACCGCAAAGGCGGCGCCAGCGGCAAGCAAGGTCCGGCGCTCGAAGCGGGTCTCAGACATGCTGATCTCCTTCCCGAGTTCGATGATGATCTGCATGGAAACCTAGCGCCTTTCCGGCCGCCGACCAATCGAGGCGCGAGCAAATCAGGGCACGGTTTCGTGATGGAAGGGAGCCTGGGTAATGGTGCGCCCCCATGTCGGGCGCGCCGACAATGTCCGCAACGGGGCGCGGAGCTGCCGTTAGCGACGGATCATGCGTAGGACTGGTTTCCACCAATTTCCGACCCTTCACGGATTTCACTGCATTGCCGCGCGCTACAGCGACGCTGCGATTTCACGCCACCTCGATTCCGCAAAGTGGTACGGTACTGGTCGAACACCGCCGCGCGGCCGGCGCGACATGTTCCGGAAGGCCCGTTGCCGCGACCCGCAGCAGCGGGATCATGGTATACGGTGTCCACCAACCGGATGAGAGAGCCGGTGGAGGAGCAAGAGGCCGGACCTGCGCCCGGCCTCATCGTCTCCTTGGCGTGTCTGGTTATGCGACGACCGAGTACCGGCCGGTCGCGCGGTCCAGCTTCACCTCCAGACCACGCTTCCTGCGCGCCTCGACGGAAATGATCGCGCGGGCGCTGTGAGCGAGGATGCCGAAGGCGCCCATGATTTCCTCGAGCGTCGCGCCATCCGGCCGCCGCAGCATCTCGACGAGGCGCTCGCCGACGGTCGTGCGCTTCGGTTTCGACGTGTCGGCGGCGGGCTTGGACTTGGCCCTCGCAGGGTTGGCGCCATGCTTCGGGCTGGTCTTCCGCTCGATCGGCCTCTCGACGATCTCGCTGCGGCCGGGCTCGCCGGACCATGCGAAGCCGGCAGGCGGCGCGGTCCAGTCGATGCGGGCGGCATCGAGGCCGTGCTTCGCGATGATGCTGACGGCCATGTTCGTCGCTGCGGCATGCTCATGAGGAGTGCAGCCGTTGGCTACGGTCTTCATCACGAGCGCGCGGGCCTTGCGGTAGAGGTTTGAGGTGTTGGTCACGGTCGGTCTCCCGTAGGTTGTGGGTGACCGTCAACACGCTTGTTCCTCTGATCTTATCCAACGCTTCCTGCGCCGACCGTGGAATGCTGGAGATATTGGTTAGCGCGGCCTGTCAGGCCCGACCCTACGCCAAACGGCGCCGTGCCCGTGTCGTATCGCAATTCCTGACCGGTCAGGAAGCGAGATTAAAGCGATAGCGGCGCGTGCGAGCGCGTGTGTGGCTGCCAGGATCAGCTCCCGCACGGCGCGCCGGCCGTGCGAGGCCATGACGATGAGATCGCATTTGCGGGCGGTCGCGGCCCGCACGATCGCCTCGGCAGGGGAATCGTCGACCTCCTGCAAAAGCTCCACCTCGACGTTCTTTGTCGCCGAGCGGCTTTCGACTTCCGCGAACCGCTCCTTCATCTGTCTCGCGACGGACTGCTCGTAGCGGGCGACAGGGTCACGCATGCCGGCGGAGACGGCGACCTGACGGTATTCGGATCCAGCGGCTCGACGACCGTCAGGACGGTGACCTCGGCGCCGGGAGGCGCCGCCAGGGACAGCCCCTGCTCGACGCCCCCTGGAGGCCAACTCGGACCCGTCGGTCGCGATCAGGATGTGCTTGTACATCGGGGGTCCCTCGATGGGTTTGGACGATCAATAGACGAGCAACTGTGGACAGGGATTGACCTGTCCCAAGCTGGCCCGTGGAGATAGCCCCCTACAAGGCAGAGCTATCAGAATAGATCGGCCAGCGGCTAACCTGCTCCCGCAGATGTGTCGGGGGCAGCTTGACACGCAGGTCGGCCGGACGAAAGATGAGCCTCGCAGAAGAGCGAGGCCGGCCATGTTCCGATCTGCAATTGCCACTCTGCTTCTGGTTTCCATCGCATTTGTCGCTCCGGTATCGGCCCAGCCGACTGCCGATGGAGCCGCCGCCTACCGGGAACTTGAGCGCTCCATGCAAGCCGAGCGGGAGGCGATGCGGCATTTCGAGAGCGCACGCGCGGCGCTGGACGCGGCGCAGGCGCCGGCGGAAGGCGAGGCGGCCGGGCAGGTGGGCCGCGCCGAGGCGCTGGTCGCGCAACTGGCGGCGAACGCGGCCGCGATCGAAGCCGCCTTCGTTCAGCTCGCCGAAGCGTCGAAGCCGCGCCGCGACGTGCTGCTCGAGCTCGATGTCCTCGAAGCCTGGTACGAGAACCTGCTGCCGGCGGCGGCCTATCTCACCGAGCGGAGCTTTGCCGGCGCGGCGCACGAGCTGGAGGCGCTGGCCGCCGCCGGCCTGCTGGAGCAGGGCGACTGGCGGTTTCCCACGCTGGCGAGCGTCCGGAACCGCCTCGCCGAGCTGCACGGCCTGCTCGGCAGCGACGCCGCGGCGCGCGAGCAGCGCAGGGCCGGGATACGCGCCGGGCTCGACCGGCTGGCCGACGAGCGCTCGGCCATCGTCTCCGCGCTCGGCGCGCCGGTCGCCTTGCCGGCAGCTTCCGACGATCCCTGGATGGAGGCGGCCCTCACCTTCGAGGAGGCGAGCCGGGAGCTCGGCGAAGCGCGCGAGGCGGTGCGCGCCGCCCTCGACCGGGTTGCCGCCGCGAACGCGCAGCTTGGCCCGCCGATCCTGCGCGAGGTCGCCGCCCGTTCGGCAGGCGCGCTTCTCTACCAAGCCAAGTGGACCTTGCCGGACGGCGGCAGTCCCGATGAGCTGGCGCGCCAGGTGAAGCGCAAGACGCTGCGCGAGGCGCGCGACACCATCGGCCTTTCACTGGACGAGGTGCGGATCCTGCGCCGGGCGGGCAACGGCGTGCGGCTGGAGATCGCCGAGATATTCGCGCTCCGCGGCAAGCACTATTACGAATGGTCGCAGCGCCTGCGCGACGACCTGATGTGGCAGGCCTGGGTTAATGCCGGCTTCGATCTCGGCCTGACCGCTGCTGAAATCGTGCTGACCGGCGGCGTGGCGACGCTCGCGCGCAAGTCGGAGGAGCTGGCGCTCGAGACGGCCGCGGCGCGGATCGCCGCGGCGAAGGAGGTCAAGATCGCCATTGCCGGCGAGGCGGAGGAGCTTCTGGCGGGGCAGGCCTTTCCCTATGCGGCAAGCATCGAGAAATCGCTCGTCGAGCATCTCGTCCGTGAGAACGAAGGCATCGAGCAGGGATTGCGCCGGGCGAGCACGCTCGGCGTCGACCTTCTGCGTAACCAGATGGCCGGACGGGTGGACGAGCTCGTCGGCAAGGGGATCGACAGGGAGCTGGCCGCCGTGTGGGCGCGGGAAGAGTTCCAGCCCGCCATCAGCCGGCTGCTCGACGTGCCGCACTACGCACGCCTGACGGAGGCGGGCGCGGCACCGAACCCGGCGGTGGCGACGGCGCGGGACTGGATGCCGGGGGTCGCCACCCCCGACCGCGAGGCGCTCATCCGCGCTCTGGAGGACAAGTATCTGCCCAAGGTGCCTGTCGCCGTCGGGACATTGGGCGCCTTCATGGCCGGCGTCGTGGACGATCCCGGCGCCGCGGTGGTCGCTCCCTCCGACACGGCCAGCGGCGTGGTGCTCGGCGATGCGATCGAGACCGGCCTGAGCCTGCTCATCAGCAACTACAAGGCCACACCCGCGCTGGCCGGTGCCGAGGCGCTGGGCAAATGGGCCAGCTTCAAGAACGCGGCGTTCGGAACCGTGTCGGTGAAGCAGAGCTGGCGGACGATCAAGGCGCAGCGCGTTTCCCTGGGAATCGGCGTCGCCTCCACGCTGCTGAAGACGTGGGTGGCCCATCAGACCGACGTCGTGGTCGAGAGGGACGCGGCGATCATGGCCGAACTGTGGACCGAGCTGGTGGTCCGCAACGCGATCTATCAGCGCGAGATGCAGGAGGACCGCGCCCTCGCGGCAATCGAGACGCAACTCGAGCGCGCCCGCGCGGCCGTCTCCGCCGCGCTGGCCGAGCTGGACAGCGCGCCGCCGGTGCTGGCGGCCGCGCCTCTCGAACCGACCAGCCTCTGGCTGCCGGTGGAGTTCGATCTCACCTTTTCGGTCGGCCTGACCGCTCCGCCGCGGGTGAGCGTCGCGGGCAAGGCGGCCACCGTGGTCCGGACCTATGAAGACAACATGCAATACTGGAAAGCGGTGCTTCCCCTCGGCGACGTCGTTCCCGGCCTTCAGGTGTTGTCGGTCGAGCTGGACGGGGCGGCGACGCCGTACGGGTCGCTGGACGCCGACCCGGCCACCCCCGCGGTGAAGCGCCCCGGCCTGCGGGACTGGTTCGGTTTCGAGACCGGCGCGGACACAACGCATCGCTTCGAGACTGCAGTCACCCGCTACGAGCCCGTGCCGCCGGTCTTCCCCGTGACCGCCCCGGAAGGCAACTGGGTTGCCACCTATCATGACTATCCTCCCGGCGGGACGACCGCGGGCCATCACACGATCCATGTGGCCTGGAACACGACCTGTACTGAGGACTGGAAGGTCGGCTGCATCTGGCGGACCGTCCGCGCCGATCCGCCGGCGCTCAACTCGGGCGCATTCTACAACTTCAGCGCCGGCGAGGAGATCGTCCGGAATGGCAACCAGGTCGACTTCAGGTGGGGATATGGCCATCTCGGCTATTGGGGGAGCACAGGCAGCCTGACCATCGGCCAGGACCGTATGGCCGGCCAATGGAAGACGCGCGACAGCGACGGCTTCGGCGGGACCGCCGAGTGGGTACGGGAGACGGCCCGTCTCACCCATGTGGTTGTCACAGCAGGCGAAATAGTGTCCTCCACGGCGGCCGGCCAGCCGGCCCCGGTGGAACTGTCCTATTCGGCTCAGGGCTGGGGCGCAGGCAACGACATGCCCGGAAATCGTCCCGAGGTTGCGGTGACGCTGCTGGGCGAGCAGATGTGGGGGCACCACATGCTTGAGTTCCGCGACGTGCCCGGGCTGCAGATCCGCGACGTCTATGCGGTCTGGCCTGAAGGGCAGGAGAGGACCGCCGCGACAATGGAGGGGATCACCTTCAACTTGATGGTCTGGCCGGGCCTTTCGCCCGGGCTCAAGACGCTGTGGTTCAACGGCCAGCCGGTCGAGCTGGATGTCCGCATCAAGAACTACCCCGGCGAGAAGGGGTAGAGAACGGCGAGACCGCAAAGCGGCGGCGCTTCTGAGGGTTCGCCGCGCATTGGCGTCGATGCCGTCGATCACGTCATGGGCAAACGCGATGTCGTTGCGCTGTTCAGGCGAGGCGATCAGACGAACTGGAAGACCAAGCGCCTCCTCGGTAGCGGCATGGATTTTGGTGCTCAGGCTGCCGCGAGACCGACCCAGCCCTACCCTCGCAAAGGTCGGGACGGCGCCGCTTCTCCTCGCTATGGATCATCCTTGGCCCCGCGGGCTTCGCGGCGACCTTCGTGACCGGCGTTTTCATCATCAAGCCGGTCACTGACAAGGTGGCCACGGCAGTCTCCCAGGAAGGCAACACCGCCGCCGTCGCGGCGCCAGGTCGGTTGAAGCCGACAAGGTGAGGACCGTCGGCTTCGTGCGTGAGACAGCCCGATCTGCACCTTGCGCCGTGATCCAGATGGGGTGCCTCGCGATTCTATATGCGGCATGATGACGCAGGTATGCCCCGATTGCCGTTCCGCCCCGCCGGGTGTGAACTCCGGTGGCGGATCGAGGCGCATGGCCGTTGCCGGCGCCTGCACGATCGTCGCGACGGGGTTTGCCATGAGGGGACCCGCTTTCACGCCTGACATCCGGCTCCGTTGGCTTCGCACCGCTGTGGCGTGCGCGACGTTGCTGGCAGTTCCTGCCGCATTCGGCAGGGACTTTCCCCTTCCGCCGCGCGGCGAGGCTATCGAAGCGACGCCGACCGCCCCGCTGGCCGGAGCCTGGATCGGGGAGGCACGGGCGCCCGAGCGCACCTACCGGATCCTGCTATTCCACCGAGCGGGCGCCCCCTTGTACGACGGTACGGAGTATTACAGGCTGAACTGCGTCATCCTTGAGCCCCCCGGGCTGGAAAGCAGTGATTGCGGGAGCTCCAGCCCTTCGGGTGACGCGACCACGCTGAAGGCGTCGATGGTAGGGGAATATGGCGAGAGCCAGAAGGGCCTCTTCTCGGCGTCCTCCGCCTTCGGCGAGCTCAGCCTTTCGCTCGGGGGCGACGAAAGACTGTCGGGCACATGGCACGAATCGGAGGCTTCCTTCAGGCGACTCGTGCCGCGCATCGAGCAGGCGGTGGCGGCCCCCATCCCGATCGAGGATCTGGAATATCACTGGCGGCATTTCCGCGAAAACGGAGGCAACTGGAAGAACTACCAGTTCGGCATGCTCCGGGTCGTGCTGACAGGAACGGACCTTCCCCGCGCAGGCTACGGCGTTGGCGAAATCGTCGTCGACGACCCCCATTTTGAGCTCTACCGCGCGATTGTCGCCGACGACGGCAGATTGCAGGTCGACTTCCGCCTGCACGAGGGTGTGAGAGCCGGCACCAAGCGTGTCACGCTGGCGGGCGGCGCGACAGCCGAGTTCGATCTGGTCGTCACGCGCACACCCTGCACCGGGATTTCGGTCGACGCCACGCGGCTCCGCCTGCCTTTCGGCGAGGATGGACGCATCAATTGGCATCTCACGCCCGAGGGCTGTGCGCCGCCGCCCGGCGACCGCACCTATGTCACATTCGGGTCCAGCGATCGCAAGGTCGTGGAAACCCTCCTGCCCAGTGCGTTCGACCGGTGGAGCCGCGTGCCTTTTCCTCCGACCGCGGAGGAACTGGGCGGCAGCACAAGCTATGTCGCCAGAGGTCCGGGAACGGCCGAACTCATAGTCTCGTACGAATCGCTCAGCGGTACTGTCCCGATTGTCGTCGACGACCGGGAGCCCTGCACGGCCCTGGCGATCGCCGCGGTCCCGCCCGTCATCCCCGTCGGCGGGCGGGCCCGGCTGAAAATCCCCCAATTGATGAGTGGGGTGGAGACCCGGTTCGGCGGTGAGGCGCTCCTACTGCCCGCCGGATGCACGCTGAAGGAGGCAGCCAAGGCGGAGACGAGCGTTCAGCCGGATGACGTGGTGCAGTTGAGCCGGAGCATATCGGGAGCAGCCTCGGACCTCGAAGCACGCGGCCTCAAGCCGGGTCGGGCGACGGTATCGGTCGAGATCGGCGATCTGAAGGGGTCGATAGACGTCCATGTTACGCCTCCTCCGCCCTGCGATGGCTTGAGGGTCTATTTCGATCAGCCTATCGCAGTGGGGGAGGTGACCGGTGTCGCCTGGCGCGGCGGCATGCATCTTACCTATACGCATGGCGGCGGCGGCGCGGCCAACAGCGAGATTTGCGCCAGGCCGCCGGGCAACCCCTATTATCAGGCTTCCAGTCGCCATATCGAGATCGATCGCGCGACCGGCGCCGTGACGGGCATCAGCCCGGGGGACGCCAGGGTAGCGGTGTTTCACGGCGATCTGCTGGGCGTCACCACAATCACGGTGACCGAGACGGCCGGCGAGCCCTGCACCGCCTTCTACGGCAATCAGCCGCCGCTCCGTCTGGCGCTCGGCGAGCGCAGCAATTTCCTACCGGACTATGCCCCACATGGATGCAATCCGCCGTCCGGGCGGCCTTCCTTCACTGTCGATCCCATCGGCCCAGTCGTCGTCACGCCGGACGGCGTGATCGCCGGCCAAGGCCCGGGAACCGCAACCGTCACGGTGCGCCATGGCGGCCTGACGGCGACCCGCGAGGCGATCGTCGCGGACCTGGATCCCTGCACGACGATCGGCGGCGTCTTCGAGCCACAGTCGATATCGGCGCTCGTTCCGGTGACGCTCAGAATCACCTATGGACCGCTGCCTTGCGCGCGGCCTGGCGGCAATGCGCTCCTTCAGGTGAACCGCGACCATTTCATGCCGGTCCTGGAGACCGGCATGGTCCGCACCATTGAATTGTCGGACTCTCTCAAGCGCTTCGCCCAGGGAGCGGAGAGCGAGGGCGAAGCGCTTTTGGCAATCCGGCTCGACCATGGCGAACTGCGCGCGCATCTGCGTCTGCCCTGGTTCGTGCCCATGTCCACGAGGTGCCGTTTCGGCCACATTTCCCTGAGCGCAGATCGCATATCGGTGGGGGAGACGGCACGCATCGACATAGAGACCAGCCACCGCGAGTGCGTGCCAGGTCGCCACCTCGTGAGCGAGCTGGCGGACGGCATCACCGAAATTAGAAGCTCGGGTGACCACCTCGTTGTGGAAGGCATCAGGGGCGGCTCGACCTGGATCAGAGGGCCCATGAACTCGGTGGAACTGGTCATCGAGAGCCCGCCATGCTCCGCGATAACCGTGACCTACCCCAAGGTGCTGAAGCGCAAGTCCCGCGCGGTGCCCGACTTGGCATATGCCCCAGAGGGCTGCACGCGGCCGGCAGGCTGGGCGACCTATACCAGCGACGCGCCGATGACGATCCTGGTCGAGGAGACATTGCCCAGGGGCACAATCAGGGCAAGGGATCTCGATCCGTCGAACCCCGGCATCGCGACGATCACCGCGATGCACGGCAACCTGCGGGCATCGATCGCCGTGGCCGTCGAAGGAGATTGAACGCCGCGAAGGCGGGCGGCGCAGGCAAGGCGCCCGGGCCGCCTATGAAGCGACCGAGTACCTGCCGGTCGCGCCATCCCGACGCCGCAGCATTTCGACGAGACGCTCTCCGACGGCCTGGCGCTTCGGCTTCGACGTGTCGGCGGTGGGCTTGGCCGTCGAGGTCTTGCCCTTGCGCGCAGGCTTGGCTTTGGGCTCGACCGGCTTCTCGACGATCTCGCTGCGGCCTGGCTCACCGGACCATGCGAAGCCGGCAGGTGGCACGGGCCGGTCGATGCGTGCGGCATCGAGGCAGTGTTTTGCCATGATGCTGACGGCCAGGTTCGTGGCTGCGACATGCTCGTGCGGTGTGCAGCCGGCAGCGACCGTCTTGGCGACGAGCGCGCGAGTTCGTCTTCGATGCTATCGGCAAAAGCAGCTTCGCCGCCTGCCGCCCGCTGCTGCGCGAGACCGGCTTCTATCTTTCTTCCGAGCTGGGACCCTGGGGGCAGAGCCCGGTCCTGTCGCTGCTTGTGCCGCTGATGCGTGGCCCGAAGGTGCGCTTTCCCGTGCCGACCGACATCCCTCGGACCCTCACGCCGGTCACCGACCTGCTCGCGCAGCGTATATACCAGCCGCTGATCGATCGCCGCTATGCCCTTGAGGACATCGGCCATGCCTTCGCCTATGCGGCCTCCGGCCAAAAGATCGGCAACGTGCTCCTCACCTTCGACTGAACCCCGCCGCGAGGCGCGTATCGAGCGGTTGCGGAGCCGCTTCCCGCCGTTCAAATCCTGACGGTCGTGATTGTCCGCCTGCGCTGACGCGGAGCCCGACCTTCAGGCGCGGGTCTGGGCGATCTCCCCGCGATAGCGCAGGGCCAGTTCGAGCAGCTTGTGCGGTCCCCGTGCGCCCAGCTTCTCCGACAGGCGGACCCGGTGCGCCTGAACCGTGCGCACGCTCAGATGCAGGCGATCGGCAATCTGCCGGCTGGTCAGGTTCTCGCTGAGCAGCACAAGGACTTTCAGTTCCGCATCGGTTACGTAGTGTAGCGCATCCCGGAATCCGGTGTCGGCGACGAGCGGTCCAGCTGGAGTCTGCCGGCCGATCGACCCGCTGGTGTAAAAGGTGCCGGGCTTTGAGCGGATCGCGGCGAGAAGCTCCGTCTCCGCGTCGTCCTTGGCCATGAAGCCGGCAGCGCCGAGTTCCTGAGCCCTCAGCACATAGGCAAGCTCGGTATGCATCGACAGGATGAAGACACGGAGCCCGGGCTGATTGGCACGCGCCCATTCGAGCACCTCGAACCCGTTCGCGGTGGGCATGGAGAGATCGGCGACGAGGATCGAGGGAGTATAGATCTCTAGCTTCGCGATACAGGCCCGGCCGTCGGTTGCGGTCGCCACCACCTCCACGCCGGGGTCCGAGGCGAGGCACGCTTCGACGCCCTTCCTGAACAGCGGATGGTCGTCGCACACGATCGCCGTCAGATGCCCGCTCATTTGCCCGCATCTCGTGACGCGGACTGTTCGAGCGGGATGCTGATCCGCACCACCAGCCCGCCGAGCTCGCTTTCGCCCGTGGTCCATTGCCCTCGCAGCGTGCGCACCCGCTCGCTGATCGAGTTGAAGCCCAGACCCAACCGGCCCCCGGCGTCTGACGGCGGCGGGTGGAAGCCGATTCCGTCGTCCTCTATCGCCATGCACAGGCTGCCGTCCTCCTGTTTCAGCGACACCCTCACGCGGGTGGCGTCGGCGTGGCGGACGGTGTTTGCCAGGCATTCCTGAGCTACTCGGTAGACGTGCAGCTTGGCGTCAGCCGACAGCGCCTTCTCGTCGATCTTGATGGCGACTTCGGTGTCGATCCCGTCCGACTTCAGATGTGAGAACATGCCTTCCAGCGCCCGGCCGAGCCCGAGATGCTCGATGGACGACGGGTGCATGTCGCGCGAGATGCGCCTGAGGTCGGTCAGCGCCGCGGCGGTGGTGTCGGCGATCGCCGCGATCGCCTGTTGTTCGGGCGGTGCCTGCGTCCGGGAAAGGCGCCTGAGCGCGTTCAGCACGAACAGGAAGCTCTGCCCGGCGCCGTCGTGCAGTTCCAGGGCGAGGCGGCGGCGCTCGGCGTCCTGCGCCTCGATGGCGCGCGCCGCACTTTCGTCCCTCAGCGCCAGCACGTGCGCGCCGGCCTCGCGCGCGGCCTGCTCGGCCAGCCTTATGCGCGAGGTCAGCGCCAGCGAGAACAGCACCGCCTCCACGCACAGCGTGATCTCCAGCATGTTGTTGCCCGCGGTGAACGGCCGTATGCCGAGCAGCTTGTCAAGCGCCACCAGCACCGTGCCGGGCAGCATGGCCAGCAGCAGCGGAACGAGCAGGATCCGAGACTTGGCGTCGCCGCGCAGCGCCCGGCCCACCGCGAGGCCGCAGCCGGCCAGCAGCAGCCAGCCGATGCTGGCGAGCAGCCACGGATTGACCACGTGGAAGGGCAGGAAGGCGTAGGCTGCGCCCGCAAGCGCCGCCGACGCTCCGGCGGCGAGAACAGGCCAGGCGCGCACCGGGCTCTCGCCGGGGGGCCTGATGAAGACCCACATGAAGCCGCTGCCCGCCACGGTGGTGACGACGAGCCCGAGGACGAAGAAGCTGTTGCTCCAGCCCGGCAGGAACGGCCACACATAGACTGCGCCGTAGCCCGACAGGTAAAGGGCGACGAGTAGGACGCCCGATATGGTGCAGGCATTGAGCAGAAAAGCCGGATCGCGCACCAGCACCCACACGATGCTGTTGAACAGGATCATCGCGCAGATGAAGCCGAACAGGAAGGTCTTGATCACCTGATCGGCCGCCTGCATGGCGACGAAGGCGGGCAGTTCCCACTGGACAGCGCCGACGGTGATGGCAGTCGGCTGGACCACGCGGACGAAGACGGTCGTGTCGGCGATGTCTGGCGGGATCGGCAGCGCCATGAAGGGCGAGGCGAACAGGCGCACGTTCACGGGAAGCTGGTCGCCGGTGCGCACGGTCCTCCACGTACCGTCCGCCGCGCGGGTATGCAGGGTGACGTCGTCGAGGATCGGCGTCACCTGCACGAGGCCCGAGGAGGCGGCGAGCTCGATGCGCAGCCACAGGGCCGCCTCGCCGAAGCCGAGCGTCACCTGCTCGACGGCCGGAGAACCGAAACGCCAGGCACCGCCGCAGCACACCGTCTCGACGTCCGCGTCGAGGGGTACGTTGCGCTCGGCACTGAAGCTCAGTGGGATTTCGCCAGTCTGGGCATCGATCTGGGCGCCGGCCTTCGCGGACGCGGCGAGCAGAGCCGCTAGGAGGATGATCCCCGCCCCGATCTGCCGCAGCCCACGAAGCCGCATGGCGTCGCCCCCAGCGCCCAGTCCCAGAATATTCTACCGAACTACACCGGATCGGGGAAACGCGAATTGGTATATGTACCTAAAGAAGCCGCATGCCTGACAATTTTCCTGCCGGCGCGGGGCGGCGATACTGCCCAGGTCAAAGGAGTCCGGCGCGCGAATGCCCCTTGCCCGCACGACAGCCGTCGCGCTTGTCCTTGCTGTCTGGCATGTGCCGACCGCAGCCGGCCAGCCGGGCTGGAGCGTGTGGGTCCACAACGAGGCGCGGCCCGGCGAGGTGACGGTCGCCGCGCCCGGATCGCTCCGGCACCCCTGGCGCAACGATGGCGGCGTCTTCGCAAGCCGGGCGGACGCATGGAAGCGCGCCTGCTGGCTGACGCGGCAGGGCGACATCTATGGCCGCCGCTATGCCGCGCGCGAGATCGAGGCCGGCAGGGTCGTCTGCGACGCCAACTGCAACTGCGAAGGTTGAAAGGCCGTGTCTGGCGAGACCCGCGACAGGGAGCCGGCATCGACGGCAATGGCGTTCCGCGAGTTCTGGCGGGCCCGCTTCGGCGGTCTGCCGCCCGCGAGCCACATCCTGCGCAAGACGCCGTGGCGGCGTTGGATTCGATTCCACGCGCTCCCCGGCTCCAAACGCTACGCCGAGACGCCCGAGGAGGTGGAGAGCATTTTCTCACGCGCTCGCGCTTTGGGCGACGCTGCGCTGGGATGGAATGCTCCCTGCTGGGCGGCTGTCAATCGCTACGTGGTCGACGGCGTGCCGTGCAACGAGACCGATGACCGGCTCGATCGCCACGGCGCGACGAAGGCATGGGTGTGGGAGGAAAGGGAGGCTTTCGGTCCGCCCTCCATCGTCGAAACCTTCGTCTGGGAGACGATCTGGGATGCCGACCGCCTGCGTGATCTGCTCGACGAAGCGGCCCGCTGGAACGGCATGAAGCCGCTGTTGATCTCGCGCGAAACCGCCGCCGTCTTCGCACCCTATGACGGCGGCTTCGACATCGTCATGCCCGACTTCCTCGCCGCCCGCGAGATCGGGTGGCGCTTCGCCGGCTGGCTGCCTGATACGCCGGGCGGGTTGTGAGCCCTCGTTAGAATGTCTCGTAGATGCTGTCTATGCGGCTTCCATCGGCCCAAACGAACTCGTGCACGGGCACGGTTCTGCCGTCCGACTGGGTGGTGCCCTTCTGCGTACCGATCCAGGCATCGTATGACGTCCACCGGGCGCCCTGCTTGTCATAGGCTTCAAGAATGGACTGGTTCATGTGAAAGATGGTGCCTGATGAGTGATAGGGGCACAGGAAGTTGCCAACCTGATAGTAGTACGTGGCTCGGGAACTCCATACAGCCCATTTCCTGGCGGCAGTATCGTAGGTCGCGGATGCGCAGGCTGCGACCGCCTGCTGGCCGTATTGGGCCTGTGGCATAGCTGGAGTTGCTGCGGCGGCAAGCAGTAGCGCGGCGCGCAGCGATTTCATCAGCTTCGACATCGAAGAGGTTCCTTCTCAAGCCCTTCGCACACGAGTATCCGCGATGGCCGCATCGGGCGGTATTGTCGCACCTGCCTAATCTCTAGGTACATGTACCGAGGGTTTGAGCTTTCGCCTCACGCCTCACGCCTCACGCCTCACGCCTCCCAGCCGCGGCGCGCGGCGCGGTGGCGCTGCCAGTCGCGGAAGGCGGCAAGGCTGTGCGGAAATGTGGCCTTCTCCCGCGTGAAGCGGCCGCTCGCGCTGCGCCGGCGTTCGACCTCGGCCTGAAGCAGCCGGCCCGCGCGGCGCATCGCCCATTTGTGGTTCCAGACGAAGACCGGATGGAGGAGGCGGACGAAGCGACGCACGTAGGGATGCGGCACCGACGTGCGCCAGCGGAGCCGCGCCTCGCAACCGCCCGGATCATGCGGCGCGACGGAAATCTCGCCGACGCCGTCGAAGTCGCCGCTGACTGCGATGCGCATGAAGCGGTGAGGGACGATCTCGACGATCCGCGCCACGAAGAAGAAGCTGTGCGGCAGGAACCCCTTCGTATGGAGGCGGATGGTGATGCCGACCCCGTCCGGCCCGCCGCGCTCGACCAGTTCGCCATGCATGAAGACGCTCGGGCACCAGCGGTGAATCAGCTCGGGATCGAGCACGATGGCGGTGAGTTCCTCCGGCCACGCGTCGAACCGCCACAGGGTGGTGATGTCGAACTCGTAGCTGCCTTGCGGGCAGGCGTGATGGCCCATTTGTGCCGCAGTGTCCGAAGCCGGCTTCATCGATCCCCCTTCCTGGTGAACTTCATGTCGAACAGGGTCAGCTTCCGGCCGCTGCCGATGTGGGTCACCTCCTCGCCCATGGCGAAGCCGTCGCCGCGCTCGAACTGGATGAGGATGCGGCTGCGGTAGCGCCGGCCTTCGATGACGACCTGACCGATGCTGTCGAACACGAGGCTGCGTCCGACTTCGCGTCCGCCATAGTCCGTCGTCTCCGGCGCGGCCGATGTGGAGAACAAGGCGGTCAGCCTGCCGGCGCCCTGGCGGATCGTGATCGAGAACCCCGCCGTGCCGCTCACCGTGGCGCAGCGGCCGCTGGCCTCCGCGCGCGCGCCGTTGCCCGGGAGTTTCGTCGTCATGCGGCAGGTCACGCGTTCCGGCGGATTGCCCGTGACATCGGTGTAGAGCCCCTTGCCGGTCCATTCCCCGCCGAGACGCTCGATGAGCGAGGTGGCGCCGGCCGGGCCGCAGGCCAACACCATGAGAGCAGCCGCGAGCATGAGCGCAGCTTTCATGCGGGCCTCTCCACGCCGCGCAGGCGACGCTTCCTGTCAAGAAGGACCAGGCTTGCCGGCAGCACGACGAGATCGGCCAGGATCGCGAGGAAGAAGACGGCGACGCAAAGCGCCCCGAAATAGGCCGTCGTCGGCATGCTGCTGAAGAAGGTGCCGACGAGACCGAAGGAAAGGACAGCCGTGGTGATGACCAGAACCGGCGTGATCTCCTCCATCGAAAGCCGGATCGCCGCGGGGTCGAAGGGCGCATCCGGTTGCGCGTTGAGCTTCAGCCGGTTGAGGATGTGAACCGTGTCGTCGAGGGCGATGCCGAAGGCGATGGTGAGCGCGATGCCGCTCGAGAATTGCAGCCCGCGCCCGGACAGCGCCAGCCAGCCGCCCACCAGCATGATCGGCCGCACGTTGGGAACCATCGCCACGAGACCGTAGCGCAGGTTGCGGAACCACAGCACGATGAGCAGCCCCGACACCGCCACGGCGGCGAGGAAGCTCCGGTTCAGGTCGGAGATCATGTCCGCCGCGATGAAGGACGATACGACGAGAAAGCCGGTTGGCCGCAGCGCATCGGTGCCGGCGAGTGCCGCCTCCAGCCGGCGCACCAGATCGCGGGTCTCGACAGAGCCTCTGTCGGGCGTGTGGAGCCGCACCAGCGCGGTCTCGCCGTCGGCGGACAGCAGGCGGCCGCGCTGGTTGTCCGACATCCTGCCGGCGAGTGCGGAAAGCCGGGCAGCGCGGTCTTCGCGGCTTTCGCCTTCCAGCGCCGCCGCGAGCGCGGCAAGAGACACGACAGCCGCGCCGCCGCCGGTCTCGGCGACGGCCTGCACGACCGCTTCGACGCGTATCAACGACGCCGCGTCGATGCCGTTTCTGCCGTCCGCAGCCATGCGCACCGGAATGTCTATCGTGTCGATGGGCGCAAGCTCGCGGTTCATCTCCTCGAGCGCATGGGCGGCGGGGCTTGCACGGTCGAGATTCTCCATCAGCGAATAGACGGGCTCGACGGTCGAATAGGCCCCGGCGGCGAGGACAAGGGCTGCGAATGTCGCCGCCGTCACCGCGCGCGGACGGGCAAGCGCGGCCGCGGGCAGCCCCCGCCAGTCGAATATGCTCAACAGGGGGCGGCGGTCGCTCATCGCCAGCGTTTCGAGCCGAGGGAAGCAGGAGGCTGTGACGAAGAGCAGCGGGTGAAGGACCAGCACGGCGAGAAGCGAGACCATCGTGGCCACGCAGCCGGCGACACCGAGGTCGCCGATCAGCGCCGACCGCGACAGTGTCAACCCGCCGAAGGCGATAGCCGTGGTGACGGAGGCCAGCGCGCAGGCAGGCCCGACCCGCAGGAGCGCCTTCATCGCGGCCCGGTGAAGCGGCATTCCGCCCTGTCGCAGACGCCTTGCCTCGAAGGTCAGGTGCAGGCTGTCGGCGATGGACAGGACGAGGATCAGCACCGGCACGGCCACCGACAGCACGTCGATCTCGTAGCCGAGCGCCGAGATCGCGCCAATCGCCCACAGCAGCGCGACCACCGAAGGGATGCCGGTCAGCACCGCCAGCGAAATGCTGCGCAGGGCTGCCACGCAGACGACGATCCCGGCAGCGATGCCAACCAGATTGAGGATCAGCAGGTCGCCGTAGAGACCGTCGAGCACCGCGACCCGGATCACCGGCACGCCCGTCATCGCGAAGCTCATGCCGCTGCCCTCGACGGCGTCCGCCGCGAGCGCGGCAAGCTCGTCGAGCGCGGCGCGGATGATATCGAGATCGCGTTCCGGCTCGTCCAGGGCGACCACGACGGCGGTCAGGCCGCGGTCCCTGGAAATCAGCCGCGCGCCGTCTGCCGAATGTTCGCCCAGATTGTCGATCAGCCGGGCGAGTTCGGCCCGCGCCGGAAGTTCGGTTGGTATAAGCGGTCGGCCCGGATCGTCCTTTCCCGGTGGCGAGCGTAGCGCGAAGATCGACAGCGCATCGGCCACGGCATCGACAAGCCGGGCCTCGGCGACGAAATCCGCTACACGTCGCAGGTCGCCGGGATCGGCGAAGTCCAGGCTTCTGAACAGGATGACCGCGTCGCCGTCGCTCGGCGTGAACTGCCCGGAGGCATGCCGGTAGTCGTCGTAGCGGGGACTGTCGCTGGCGAAGGCCCCGTGCAGGCCGTCGTCGTAGCGCAGGCCGGCCAGTCCCGCCAACGCGAGACCGGTGACCGCTGCCACGGCGAGCCAGAGGACGGCTAGGAGGCCAAACGATGGAGGCGGCATGCCCGCCTATCCCGCGCCGTGCCCGGCAGGTGCCGGCCGGCAAGCTCCTGTCATCATGCGGTGGACTTGCATGGGGCACCCGGGTCGCGTTCACAAACCCGGACTCTGCACGGAACGTGCGTGTCCTTGAATTGTAGCAAGTGCTGATCCCTTAGGTACTTGTGCCTAGAGGATCGGTAGTTCGGACAATTCAAGGACCGGCGCGATCGGCGTAAGAATCCGTTCGGGATCGGCACTTCTGCCGCATCTTCCCGGACGCGATCTCCGCGCCTTTCGAGGAGCCCGGCCTTGAGCACGTTTTCCCGTCCGCTGCCGCTTGCCTCGGCGATCTTCGCAGCCCTGCTGGTCCTGGCGCCGTCGGTCGCGATGGCGGTGAACGCCGACGAGGACCCCCGGCTGGCCAGATACCGCGAGATCTGGGCGCAGGTGACTCCGAAGAATGTCGACATCCATGCGGCTGCGTTCGAGGGCTGCGCCGGCTGCGAGCCCTATCTCGTCTATTGCACCCGCGCGATCCGCAGCCTTCGGGATCTCAAGGGACTGACCGTTCGCGCCCGCAACGAGGCGGGCACCTTCTTCGAGCGTCATACCGGCAAGGTTTCGGTGTTGCTTCCGGCCGGCGAGATCGGACCCGCGATGCAGTACGGGATCATCGATTGCGTGGGCTTCGGCGGCGAGAGGCTGGAGGCCGGCGGGGTGCAGGTGACCGCGCCGGCGCCTTCGGCCGCTGCGCCGCCGGCCGCGGCGGGCGGCAGCCCGGGCGGCTCGGACGACTTCTCCGGCTTCTGACCGCGCGGCGCGGAGGGCATCGCCCATGACGACTTTCTCCGCCCTGCTCCCTTGCGGCCCCGCCGGACGACGGTGGCGGACAGCGCTGCTCGCCGCCCTGCTGGCGGTCCTGCCGCCGGCCGCGTTTCACGGCGCGGCGGCCGCCGGTCTCAAGGATATTGTCGCAAGGCTCGACAAGACCGAGTGGGAGATCGTGCGCGACGAGGTGAAGGAGCGGCTGCCCTCGCTCGTCATGAGCGCGGAAGAGCGCGAGATGTTCGACGGCTTCCTGGAAACGTCCGGGACGCTTTCGGCGATGGCGGAGGCGGTCGAGGAGGGGAACTATCAGGGCCTGGGCGGAGTTTCGGCGTCGTATCTGGCCGACAATCTCGGCGCCGCCATCGCGGAGCGCTACGGCGAGGGCTCGCTGTTCCATCAGGTGGTGGAGTTCGTGGAGGACGATCCGGCCCTCGCCAGGAAACTGGTACGCGCCGCCCTCGACGCCGATGCCGATGCCGCACGTGTCGCGATCGGGGACACGTTGTCCGAATACGCCGCGAAGCGCGGCAACGAGCTGCGCAAGCAGGGTGCGGATTTCTGGAAGGGCATGCTCCGCGGCTTCGTCCCCGGCGGCGAGGCGCTCGCCGCGCGCGGCCTCGACCCGGTCGATATCTATTTCCAGGGCGTGACCGAATGGGCGGCCTTCACGAGCCGGACGCGCGTGCATTTCAACAACACGGCGCTCAACTGCTTGGCGGTTCGCTACCGGGTGTCGATCGAGCGCGGCGCCTCGCCCGCCGAGGCGCGCGAGGCCGTGGTGGACCTCGGCATCGGCCCCGGCATGGGCCGGGACATAGACTGTGCCGCCGAACTGCGCCGGCGGGGCGGCGGCTCGGGGAGGGGTCTGCTCGGCCGCCTCTTCGACATGCTGACGGGCAGGCTCCAGAGCACCGCGGCCGAGGGTGCCCTCAACCTCGACCGCTCCCAGATCGCCGATCTGATCGAGGCTTTCGAGGCCGGGCATCCCGGGCGCGGGCCGGGCGGTTTCGCGAACTGGCTGGAGCAGCGCCTGCTCGACGAGGCGCGAAGCCGCGCCTCCCGGTTGAGAAACGCGCTGATCCCGGCCATGCAGAGGGAGGCGGCCGAGCAGCAAGAGCTGGCGCGCCGCGTCCTCGCTCTCGTGAGAACGGCGGTGAGAAAGTCGACCACGGTAGCGGCGGGATAGTCCTGCTGC
>CAZVTK010000076.1:0-21024 GCA_964629765.1 uncultured Mesorhizobium sp. | reverse complement strand
CGCGCCTTCGAGCGCGGCGAGATCGTCGTCGTCATGGACGATGACGGGCGCGAGAACGAGGGCGACCTGATCGTCGCGGCGGTGCATTGCACGCCCGAGAAGATGGCGTTCATCGTGCGCCACACCTCCGGCATCGTCTGCGCGCCGATGACGCGCGAGGACGCGCGGCGGCTCAACCTTGCGCCGATGGTGGCCGACAACGACGCGCCGCATTCGACCGCCTTCACGGTCTCGGTCGACTTCCGCCATGGCACCACGACCGGCATTTCGGCGGAGGACCGCACCCTGACCGTGCGCAACCTCGCCAACGGCAATGTCGGCGCGCGCGACTTCGTGCGGCCGGGCCACATCTTCCCGCTGGTGGCGCGCGAGGGCGGCGTGCTGATGCGCTCGGGCCATACCGAGGCCGCCGTCGACCTGTGCAAGCTCGCCAATTTGCCGGCGGTGGGCGTGATCTGCGAGCTGGTCAACGACGACGGCACGGTCATGCGCGGCCCGCAGGTCTCCGCCTTCGCCGAGACGCACGGGCTGAAGCAGGTGTCGGTGGCCGATCTCATCGCCTACCGCCAGCGCCAGGAATCGCTGGTCGAGCGCGTCGCGACCTTCGACATCGAAACCCCCGGCGGCCCGGCGAAAGCCTTCGCCTACACGCTGCCGTGGGATCCCATGCAGCACCTGGCGGTCGTGTTCGGCGACATCCGTGACGGCGTCGAGGTGCCGGTGCGCCTGCACCCCGAAAACGTCACCGCCGACGTGTTCGGCACCGGCCACCGGCTCGACAAGCTGATGCAGCAGATGGGCGAGCAGCAGCGCGGCGTCATCGTCTATCTGCGCGAGGGCTCGGTCGGCGTCGGCCAGCAGCCGCGCCGCGCCCGCGGCGCCGACGGCGAGGACCATGACGAGGCCCGCCGCCGCGAGAGCGAGTGGCGAGAGGTCGGGCTCGGCGCGCAGATCCTGCGCGATCTCGGCATCTCGTCCATCCGCCTGATCGCCTCGCGCGAGCGCCATTATGTCGGGCTCGAAGGCTTCGGCATCGCCATCGTGGCGACCGATATCGCGTAGGCGGAAAATCCGTCTTCGGCCCGCCGCAATTTCCGCTATTCTCGCGCGGCGGAATCGGCGGCAGCGGGGCTCGGCATGTGGGATTTCTCCATCGGCAGGACGCTCGGCGTCATGGCCTCGACCTGGCCGTTCATCGCGCTCAGGCTGGTCGTCTATTTCCTGATCACGCTGGGCTTCATGGTCGCCACCGGCGCGGGCGCCGGCATCGGCTGGGGCGCCGGCCATGTCGCCAGCGATCCCGAGGCGCCCTTCAGCTTCGCCATGTGGGGCGGCATCGGCGGCTTCGGCCTGTCCCTGGTGGCCATGTACTGGATCCGCGAATATCTGCTCTACGTTCTGAAGGCCGGGCACATCGCCGTCATGGTGCACCTGCTCGACGGCCGGCCGGTGCCGGGCGGGCAGGGGCAGATCGCCTATGCGCAGTCCGAGGTGAAGGCGCGTTTCCTCGAAGCGAACGTGCTGTTCGCCGTCGACCAGCTCATCAAGGGCGTGATCGGCGTGATCACCCGGCTGCTCGGCGGCATCGCCGCCTTCATCCCGATCCCCGGCCTCAACGGGCTGGTGAAGTTCGTCAACACGGTGATCCGCCTCGCGCTGACCTATGTCGACGAGATCGTGCTCGCCTACAACATCCGGCTCGGCAGCAACGATCCGTTCGGCACCGCCAAGGACGGCGTCATCCTCTATGCGCAGAACGGCAAGACGATGATCAGGAACGCCATCTGGCTCGCCGTGATCTCGTGGGGCCTGACGCTGGTCGTCTTCCTGCTGCTGCTCGCGCCGGCCGCCGCCTTCGTCGCCTTCATGCCGGGGCAGGCGGCGGGCTGGAGCGTGCTCGCCGCGGTGGTGTTCGCCTGGGCGCTGCGCGCCGCCATCCTCGAGCCGTTCAACGTCGCCGCCCTCATGCAGGTCTATTTCCGCGCGATCGAGGGCCAGCGGCCGGACCCGGACTGGGACCGGCGCCTGACCGACGCCTCGCGCCATTTCCGCGAGCTGAAGGACAAGGCGGCCTCCGCTTTCGGCGGCCGGCCCGCCGGCCCTCCCGCGGGCGCGCCTCCCGCCGTCTGACGGCACCCCCCGGCGGCATCCCCCCGACCGCATCCCTGACGGTATCCAACCTGTTGAACACCCGCCGGTCGCGGCCCGTCGCCGTGGCCAAGCCCGCGCCGCGCGCCTATACCGGGGCATGGCGACCCGACTCTACTCGCATCCGGTCTTCCTCGAGCACCTGACGCCGCCCGGCCATCCCGAGCGCCCCGACCGGCTGCGCGCCATCGCCCGCCTGCTCGACGACGAGCCGTTCGAGCGGCTGGACCGCGTCGACGCGCCGGAAGGCGACGCCTCGACCATCCTCTATGCCCACCCGCAGTCGCATCTCGACAAGATCCGCGCCGCGGTGCCGGCCGAAGGGCGCGTGCGCATCGACGGCGACACGTCCATGAGCCCGCGCAGCTTCGAGGCGGCGCTGCACGCCATCGGCGCGGCCAATGCGGCGGTGGACGACGTGTTCGCGGGCAGAGCGGACAACGTCTTCGTCGCTGCCCGTCCGCCCGGCCACCACGCCGAGAAGGTGACGGCGATGGGTTTTTGCCTGTTCAACAATGCGGCGATCGCCGCCCGCCACGCGCAGAAGGCGCATGGCGTCGAGCGCGTCGCCATCGTCGACTGGGACGTGCACCACGGCAACGGCACGCAGGACATCTTCTGGGACGACCCGACGGTGCTCTACGCCTCCACCCACCAGATGCCGCTCTATCCGGGCACCGGCGCGAGGGACGAGACGGGCGCGGGCAATGTCTTCAACGCGCCGCTGTCGCCCAATTCCGGCTCCGATCTCTTCCGCGAGGCGTTCCGTTCAGTGGTGCTGCCGGCGCTCGAGAATTTCCGGCCGGAGCTCGTCATCGTCTCGGCCGGCTTCGATGCGCACCACCGCGACCCGCTGGCCGAGATCAACCTGACCGAGGACGATTTCGACTGGGCGACCGGCGAGCTGATGGAGGTTGCGGGACGCCATGCCCGCAACCGGCTGGTGAGCCTGCTGGAGGGCGGCTACGACCTTCAGGGACTGGCGTTTTCCGTGGGCGCGCATGTGTCCCGGCTGATGAAGGGCTGAGCGATGGCCGATACGGCGAAGGACGACGTGAAGGCGATGAGCTTCGAGGCGGCGCTGGAGGCGCTGGAGAAGATCGTCGACCAACTCGAGCGCGGCGACGTGCCGCTGGAGGAATCCATCCGCATCTACGAGCGCGGCGAGGCGCTGAAGGCCCATTGCGAGACGCTGCTCAAGGCGGCCGAGGCCAAGGTGGAGAAGATCAGGCTGTCGCGCGACGGCAAGCCGGCAGGGCTGGAGCCGCTCGACGGGGAGTAGCTAATCGTCTTCGTATCGGCGCTCCCGGGCGGGATGCGCAATGCTGAGGATGTCGACCGCATCGTTGGCTTCATCGACCCTGTAGTAGACGAGATAGGCGTATTTTCGCGTCACCAGCCTGCGCACGCCTATAGACTTCTGGGCCCGTCCAAGCTGCGGATTGCTTTGCAGCAGGTCGATGGAATCTAAGATGGCTGATTGAACGCGCTCTGCGGCCCGGGGATTTCGTTCGGAAATGTAGTCGCCGATTTCCGCCAGATTGGCGGTCGCCTCGGGGGTGAACCGCAGTCTCACCGCTTGAAGCGTGCAAATGCCGCGGCCACCTCAGCCTCGGTCGCGAACTCGCCGCGTTTGGCCTGCTCAAGCCCGCGCAGCACCGAGGGCAGATGCTCCGGGTCTATGTCTTCCGGCTCGCCTTGCTGCGCCGCCAGATCGAGCATGAGCCGGGCGATCTCTTCCTGCTCGGGCTCCGGCAGTTGGCGAACGGCCTTCAGCGCCTTGTCGAGAAGCTGGTTCATGGGGCTGAAGATAGTCTATCGTGGCCGTTGAAGAAAGGCGGCCTCCCATGAGCTTCTTCCCCGGCAAGGACCCCGTTCCAGGCGACGCCTTCGCCGGCAGGGCTGGAGCCGCTCGACGGGGAGTAGGCCGGGCTTGATGTTCGCAATTCGCGGAACTACCTTAGCCAGGATTAGCTAAGGAAGCTCCCATGCCGACCGTGAACATGCTGGAGGCGAAGTCCTCGCTGTCGAAGCTCGTCGAATCGGTCGAGAGCGGAGCGGTCGCCGAGGTGATCATCGCCCGCAACGGCAAGCCGGCGGCGCGTCTGGTGCCGATGGACGCGGGCAAGCCGAAGAAGATCAGGCTGGGGTTGGCGGAGGGCAAGTATCCGCCGATGGATTTTGAGAAGTTCCAGGCGATGGATGCCGAGATCGAGGCCATGTTCCTCGGCGAGCCAAAGTGAAATTCCTGCTCGACACCCATATCGCCATCTGGGCCGTAGCCGAGCCGCACCGTATTCCCGCGCACATTGCCGGGAGCCTCGCGGATGCGGCCGGTGCGGTTGCGGTTTCTGCTGTGTCGATCTGGGAGATCGCCATCAAGCATCGGCTCGGGCGCCCCGACAGCCCGCCCTTCTCCGGACACGAGGCGATCGTCAATTTCGACAATGCGGGTTTCTCGCTGCTGGACGTGACGGCGGCGCACGCGGCCTTGGTGGAGCGGTTGCCGCCGATCCATTCCGATCCGTTCGACCGTCTGATTCTCGCCCAGGCGATATTCCACGGCTTGCAACTGGTGACTTACGACAGCCACCTCCTGCGCTATGATCTGGCCGTGCTGAGCTGGCAATAGCGACGGTCGAGCCCATGAGCTTCTTCCCCGGCAAGGACCCCGTTCCAGGCGACGCCTTCGCCTGCGACGCCATCCAGACGCTCATCATCCCGCGCTCGCACGACGTGGGCGGCTTCGAGGTGCGCCGCGCGCTGCCGTCGAGCCGGCGCCGGCTGGTCGGGCCGTTCATCTTCTTCGACCGCATGGGGCCGGCGCTGCTGAAGCCCGGGCAGGCGATGGACGTGCGCCCGCATCCCCATATCGGGCTCGCCACCGTCACCTATCTGTTCGACGGCAGGATCAGGCACCGCGATTCGCTCGGCACAGAGATGGTGATCGAGCCGGGCGACGTGAACCTGATGACCGCCGGCCGCGGCATCGTGCATTCGGAGCGCTCGCCCGAGGAGCTGCGCGGCCGGCCCATGTCGATCTCCGGTCTCCAGACATGGCTGGCGCTGCCGGAAAGCCATGAGGAGCAGGCTCCCGCCTTCGAGAACACCGGACGCGGCGCGCTGCCGGCCTTCGCGCAGGACGGGGCGAGCGGGCGCGTCGTCATCGGCGAGTTCGAGGGGCTGCGCGCGCCCGTGCGCACCGCCTCCGACACGCTCTATGTCGATATCCAGATCGCGCCGGGCGGGCGGGTGCGCATACCGGCCCGGGCGGAGGAGCGCGCGGTGTACCTGCTCTCCGGCGAGGTCGACATCGCCGGCGACCGCTTCGCGCCGGACCAGCTTCTCGTGTTCCGGCCGGGCGACGAGATCGTGGTGTCGAGTGAGCGCGGCGCGCATCTGATGCTGTTCGGCGGCGCCGCGCTGGGCTCGCGGCGCTACATCTGGTGGAATTTCGTCTCGTCCTCGCGCGAGCGTATCGAGCAGGCGAAGGAGGAGTGGCGCACCGGCCGCTTCGACATCGTGCCCGGCGACGAGGAGGAGTTCATTCCGCTGCCGCAGGGCTGACCGCGCCCCTGCCGACCAAGGGCCGGCCAGTGCCGGCCAGTGGCCCGGCGTTTACTTTCGGCCGTGGCGAGCCTATTCCGGTAGCCGAATGTCGAGTTCCGCCAGCATGTCGCCAGTCCAGTCGCCGCCCGAAACGCCCCTGCTCGACCGGGTGGTCGTTCCGGCGGATTTGCGCAACCTTCCCGAATCCGACCTGCCGCAGCTCGCGCAGGAGTTGCGCACGGAGCTCATCGACGCAGTGTCGCAGACCGGCGGCCATCTCGGCGCCGGACTCGGCGTCGTCGAACTGACCGTCGCGCTGCACTATGTGTTCGACACGCCCGACGACCGCATCATCTGGGACGTCGGCCATCAAGCCTATCCGCACAAGATCCTCACCGGCCGGCGCGGGCGCATCCGCACGCTGCGCCAGGAGAACGGCCTGTCGGGCTTCACCCGCCGCGCCGAGAGCGAGTACGACCCGTTCGGCGCGGCTCACTCGTCCACCTCCATCTCGGCGGCGCTGGGCATGGCGGTGGCGCGCGACCTGTCGGGCGGCCGGCGCAACGTCATCGCCGTCATCGGCGACGGGGCGATGTCGGCCGGCATGGCCTTCGAGGCGATGAACAATGCCGGCGCGCTGGACGCGCGGCTGATCGTCATCCTCAACGACAACGACATGTCGATCGCGCCGCCGTCCGGCGCGATGAGCTCCTATCTGTCGCGGCTCGCCTCCGGCGGCGCCTATCAGGGCATCCGCGAATTCGGCAAGAAGCTCACCTCCTATCTCGGCGAGCGCATCGACCGCGCGGTGACGCGCGCCGTGGAGCACGCGCGCGGCTACGTGACCGGCGGCACGCTGTTCGAGGAACTCGGCTTCTTCCACATCGGGCCGATCGACGGCCACAAGCTGGAACATCTCGTGCCCGTGCTGCGCAACGTGCGCGACCACGGCACCGGGCCGGTGCTCATCCATGTCGTCACCCAGAAGGGCAAGGGCTACGAGCCGGCCGAGAAGGCGTCCGACAAATATCACGGCGTCAACAAGTTCGACGTGATCACCGGCGCGCAGGCCAAGGCGCCCGCCAATGCGCCGAGCTATACGCGCGTCTTCGCCGACAGCCTGATCCAGGAGGCGCGCGACGACGAGAAGATCGTCGCCGTCACCGCGGCCATGCCCTCGGGCACCGGGCTCGACCTCTTCGGCGAGGCGTTCCCGTCGCGCATCTTCGACGTCGGCATCGCCGAGCAGCATGCCGTGACCTTCGCCGCCGGCATGGCGACGGAAGGCTACCGGCCCTTCGCCGCGATCTATTCCACCTTCCTCCAGCGCGCCTACGACCAGGTCGTGCACGACGTGGCGATCCAGAAGCTGCCGGTGCGCTTTCCCATCGACCGCGCCGGCTTCGTCGGCGCCGACGGACCGACCCATTGCGGCGCCTTCGACGTCGCCTATCTCGCCAACCTGCCCGGCTTCGTCGTCATGGCCGCCGCCGACGAGGCGGAGCTGCGCCACATGGTGCGCACCGCCGCGATCTATGACGAAGGCCCCATCGCCTTCCGCTATCCGCGCGGCGACGGCGTCGGCGTCGACATGCCGGAGCGCGGGCGCGAGCTGGAGATCGGCCGCGGCCGGATCATCCGCGAGGGCACGAAGGTGGCGCTGCTGTCGCTCGGCACGCGCCTGCGCGACTGCCTGCTCGCCGCCGAGGAGCTGGAGGCGGCCGGCCTGTCGACCACGGTGGCGGACGCCCGCTTCGCACGGCCGCTGGATACCGACCTGCTGACCCGCCTCGCGCGCGGGCACGAGGTGCTGGTGACGGTGGAGGAGGGGGCGGTCGGCGGCTTCGGCAGCCATGTGCTGCAATATCTCGCCATGAACGGCCTCCTGGACAACGGGCTGCGCGTGCGCCCGCTCGCTCTGCCCGACAGCTTCGTGGAGCAGGCCAAGCCCGAGAAGATGTATGCCGATGCCGGCCTCGACGCCGCCGGCATCACCCGCGCGGTCTTCGCCGCGCTCGGCTCGAGCGTGCGCGGCGCGGCCCGCGCCTGACGGCCGCGCGCCAGCGCTTCGCAAGCTTCTGTTTACGCTGGCGATTTCTCTCCCGCTAACCCTCTTGCTTGGCCCTTCCTTAGCCCGTGCGCGCTAGAACCGGGCAAAAGACAGGGAGCAAGAACAATGAACCGGATCGTGCTCGCGGCGCTCGCGCTCGCCGCCCTTTCGGCTGGCGCCGAGGCGCGCCCGGATTATGACGCCTCGATCGACGCTGCCGCGGCGAGGATCGTCGCCGGCAAGATGGGCGAATTGCGCGGAACCATCGACCCGCGCGCCGAGCCGAAGCCGGCGCCGGCGGTCGACAGGCGCACGACGGGTTCGGTCACGGCCGGCTCGGGTTGGATCGGCGGTCTCACGCCAGCCGTCGAGCTGCGCTTCGTCGTTCCCTCCGTGCGCTGAAAGCCTTGCAAGCGCGTCCGGCTTTCGCCATGGGATGGGCATGTCATCCCAGGTTGAAGACGGCCCGGTTGAAGGCCGCCGCCGCCGCCTCGACGACCTCTTGGTCGCACGAGGTTTTTTCGCCACGCGCTCGCGGGCGCGCGACGCGGTGCTGCGCGGCACGGTGACTGTTTCGGGCCGCGCCGTGGAAAAGCCCGGGGCGTCGGTTCCCGCCAATGCGCGGATTTCGGTCGACGATCCCGCCCGCCGCTACGTGTCGCGCGCGGCGCTGAAGCTCGTCGCGGGGCTCGACGCCTTCGGCTTCGATCCGGCCGGGCGCACCGCGCTCGACCTCGGCGCCTCGACCGGCGGTTTTACGCAGGTGCTGCTGGAGCGCGGCGCCACGCACGTCATCGCCGTCGATGTCGGCCATGGCCAGATGGGCGCGGCGCTGGCCGCCGATCCGCGCGTCACCCTCAACGAAGGCGTCAACGCGCGCGACCTCGACCCCGCGACGCTCGGCGGCCGCCGGCCGGACGCGGTGGTCGCCGATCTGAGCTTCATCTCGCTGAAGCTGGCCTTGCCGGCGGCGCTCGCCCTCGCGGCGCCGGGCGCCTTCGCGGTCGTGCTGGTAAAACCGCAGTTCGAGGCGGGGCGCGACGCAATCGGCAAGGGCGGCCTCGTCGCCCCCGCGCGTGCGCTGGAGGTTGCCGGGAACCTGCGCCGCTGGCTCGGCGGGCAAGCCGGCTGGCGCGTCGTCGGCCTTGCCGATTCGCCCATCGAGGGCGGCGACGGCAACCGCGAATTCCTGCTGGGCGCGGTGAAGGATCGTGGCTGAGAGCGTCGTCACCATCGACCGGCTGGGCAGCGGCGGCGACGGCGTGGTCGACACGCCGCGCGGGCCCCTCTACGTGCCCTTCGCGCTGCCGGGCGAGCGGGCCAATGTCGCGCGCCACAAGGATCGCGCGGAGATCGTCGCGCTGCTGTCGCGCTCGCCGCAGCGGGTGGAGCCGGCCTGCCGGCATTTCGGCGATTGCGGCGGCTGCGCGCTCCAGCATCTGGAGGAGACGGCCTACCGCGCGTGGAAGCGCGCCAAAGTGGTGGATGCGCTCCGGGCGCGCGGCATCGAGGCGCCGGTCGCCGACCTCGTGCCGTGCCTGCCCGGCACGCGCCGCCGCGTCACCTGGTCCGCCCGCAAGGTGCAGGCCGGGCTGCTGCTCGGCTATCACGCGGCGATGTCCGACCGCATCGTCGGCATCGAGGAAGACCCGATCACCGTGCCGGCCATCGTCGACCGGCTGCCCGACCTGCGCCGGCTGGCGGCGGCGCTGGCCGTCGGCGGCGAACCCTTCCGCCTCGCCGTCACCGCCACCGACAGCGGGCTCGACATCCAGGCAGGCGGCTTGCCCAAACTCTCGGAACAGGTCCGGCTGGCGGCGGGGGACCTTGCCGCGCGAGCCGGTTTCGCGCGCCTGTCGCTCGGTGACGAGGTTCTGGTCGAGCCGCGCAAGCCGCGCATCCTGTTCGGCAACGTGCCCGTGGAGCCGCCGCCCGGCGCCTTCCTTCAGGCGACCGCGGATGCCGAGGAGGCCATGGCCGCACTCGTGCTCGGCCATCTGCAAAAAGCGAAGGCCGTCGCCGACCTGTTCTGCGGTTGCGGCACCTTCGCCCTGCGGCTCGCGGCGCGGGGAGAGGTGCACGCCGCCGAATCCGACGCCGCGGCTCTTGCGACGCTGGAGCGCGCATTCCGCGCGGCCGGCGGCACGCTGCGGCGCGTCACCGCCGAAAAGCGCGATTTGTTCCGCCGGCCCCTGACGGCGGCCGAGCTCGACCGCTTCGACGGGCTCGTCTTCGATCCGCCGCGCGCCGGCGCGGAAGACCAGTCGCGGCAGATCGCCCGCTCGTCGGTTCCGCTCGTGGTCGCGGTGTCGTGCAATCCCGGCACGCTGGCGCGCGACCTGTCCATCCTGACCGGCGGCGGTTACCGCATCACGCAGGTGGTGCCGGTCGACCAGTTCCTCTGGTCCCCGCATGTCGAGGCGGTGGCGCTGCTGGAGAAGCCGCGCAAGCGGCGCCAGCCTTGAATTGAGCGGCTATTGCGCTCATATTGAGCGCTCTGTGAGCATCTAGTGACAGGTTTTCGCATCATGACCGCGCTCGCCTTCGATATTCCTGTGTCCCGGCTCGGCGACGGGGCTTCGCCATACCTGTCGGCGCGCCGGCTGGCCGGGACGCTGGGCCTCACTCTGTCGGAGATGGCGGCGCTCACCGGGCTGGCGCGCAACACGCTTGCCGCGAAGGTGGGCGGGCGCAAGGTCGACAACGCGCTCTCCCCGCTGGCGCGCATCGTCGCCATGGCCAGCGAAATGGCCGGCGGCGAGGACCGGGCGGCGCTGTGGTTCAAGCACCAGCCGATTCCGGGCTGGGCGGGCAAGACCGCCCTCGACCTCACCCGCGAAGGCAAGGCCGACAAGGTTCTCGCCTATCTGGAGGCCGTGCGCTCCGGCGTCTATGCCTGAGCCGGCCGCGCCGGTCGTCCTCTGGCGCGCGCTGGTGCCGCGCTGGTCGTGGATGCCGCTGTCGGGCGAGGGGGCCGCGCGCTTCGGCGGGCGCTGGAACCCGGTGGGCGAGCCGGCGATCTACGCCGCGCGCGAGATGTCGACGGCCTGGGCCGAGTACAATCAGGGTTTTGTCCAGCACCCGGCGCTGATCGTGCGCATGGAACTGGAGGGCGCCCGGCTGGCGGACCTGACCGATCCTGACATCATGGACGAGCTCGATATTCCCGACGACATCCACGAGGCGCAATGGCGCGCCGATCTCGACGCCGGCCGCGAGCCGGAACCGCACCGCGAGCGCCGGCGGCTGCTGAAGCGCCGCTTTCACGGCGTCGTCTATCCGTCCTTCATGTCGCGGGGCGGCACCTGCGTGGCGCTGTGGCGCTGGAACCGGCCCGGCTGGCCGGTGCTGAAGGTCGTCGATCCCGAGGGCAGGCTGCCGAAATCCCCGGCCTCGTGGCTGTAGCTGGCAGCAATCGCCGGCATTCGCGTTGACGGGAAGCGCTGCGCGCCTAATTTCCGCGCGGGAGAGACAGGAGCGCATCATGGAAGCCCAGGAACTCTATCGCGGCCGGCTGATCGACCACATCCAGCTCGTCGTGCGCGACTTCGGTGCAAGCAAGCGCTTCTACGAGGCTGTCATGACGGTGCTCGGGGTTCCCGTCGTGTCCGTCACCGACGATTTCTTCTTCGCCGATGAGCTCGGCGTGTCGTCGGCCGACAGCCAGGCCGCCGCGGGCAAGCTCACCGGCCGGCACCACATCGCCTTTCAGGCCAGGGACAATGCGATGGTGGACGCCTTTTACGCCGCCGGGCTGGCGGCGGGAGGCACCGATAACGGCGCGCCGGGCGAGCGCGCCTACCATCCCGGCTACTATGCGGCCTTCCTGCTGGACCCCGACGGCAACAACATCGAGGCGGTGTTCCATGGGCCGGCGAAAAAGAGCGCCGACTTCATCAAGATCACCTGGTGACAGGCAGCGCGGGCGCGGTCACGCCCGCGTGCCGCCCACCGTCATCCTGTCCATTCTGAGATGCGGCTGGCCGACGCCGACGGGCACGCCCTGTCCCGCCTTGCCGCACATGCCGATGCCGGTGTCGAGCTTCATGTCGTTGCCGACCATCGAGACGCGGTGCATCGCGTCCGGCCCGTTGCCGATCAGCATCGCGCCCTTGATTGGCTGCGTCACCTTGCCGTTCTCGATCATGTAGGCTTCGGTGCAGCCGAACACGAATTTCCCCGACGTGATGTCCACCTGCCCGCCGCCGAAGGACACGGCGTAGATGCCGTTCTTCACCGAGGCGATGATCTCCTCCGGCGTCTTGTCGCCGGCCGTCATGTAGGTGTTGGTCATGCGCGGCATCGGCTCGTGCGCATAGGATTCGCGCCGCCCGTTGCCGGTCGGCTCCATGCCCATCAGCCGGGCGTTCTGCCGGTCCTGCATGTAGGCGACGAGCTTGCCGTCCTCGATCAGCACCGTGCGGTTGGTCGGCGTGCCCTCGTCGTCGATGGTGAGCGAGCCGCGCCGCTCGGCGATGGTGCCGTCGTCGACCACGGTCACGCCCTTCGAGGCTACCTGCTGGCCGAGCAGGCCGGCGAAAGCGGAGGTCTTCTTGCGGTTGAAGTCGCCTTCGAGCCCGTGGCCCACCGCCTCGTGCAGCATCACGCCCGGCCAGCCGGACGAGAGTACGATGTCGAAGGTGCCGGCCGGGGCGGGCACGGCCTCGAGATTGACCAGCGCCTGCCGCAGCGCCTCGTCGGCGGCGAACTGCCACGAATCCTCGGCGATGAACTCGCCGAACGTCTTGCGCCCGCCCATGCCGTAGGAGCCGGTCTCCTGCCGGTCGCCGTCGCCGACCACCACCGCCACGTTGACCCGCACCAGCGGGCGGATGTCCGAGGCGACGGTGCCGTCGGCGCGCACGATCTCGATGTTCTGCCACGACGCGGCGAGCGAGGCCGTCACCTGCCGCACGCGCGGGTCGCGGTCGCGCAGATAGGCGTCGATCTTTTCCAGCAGCCGCGCCTTGGCGTCGAAGGAGGGCTCGGCGATGGGGTTTTCCGCGCCGTAGAGGTGCCGGTTGGTGCCGCGCGGCGCGCCGGCCAGCGTGCCGGAATAGCCCGCCTTGACCGCCGAGACGGCGTCGGAGGCGCGCAGCAGCGCGGCCTGCGACAACTCGCTCGCATGGGCGTAACCCGTGGCCTCTCCGGCGACCGCGCGCAGGCCAAAACCCTGGTCGGTGGTGAAGCTGGCCGTCTTCAGCCGGCCATTGTCGAACATCAGCGCCTCGCCCTCGCGATATTCGAGGAACAGCTCGCCGTCGTCCGCGCCGGCGATCGCCTCGCGCACGATGCGCCGCACCGTCTCCTCCGAAACGTCGAACCGGTCGAGAAGTCGCTCGCTCACGTGGATGGCTCCGTGGAAATCGTGTCTGCGCCTATATAGTCGCGCGTCGGCGGCCTTGCACCCGGCGCCGCGAAGAAAGAGAAAGGCCGGCATGCGGCTCTTCGCGACATGGATGGCGGCGGGTATTGCGGCGGGGGCCTTGAGCGGCGCCCTGTTCGGCTGGCCCTATGCGCTGGCCGGCGCGGGCCTGGGCGCTGCCGCCGGATTCGGCTTCGCCCTGGGATTGCGGCCGGGACGGTAGGTCGCGTCGCGGACCGCCGCCGGCGTTCAGGGCCCGGCTGTCAGGGCCCGGCTGTCAGGGCAGGGCGGCGAAGCCGGCCGAGAATCCGGTGAGGTCGACCGGGATGCCGATTCCCTCTTCCGGCGTCTGGAAGACGATGAAGGTCGCGGCCTTGCCCTTGGACAGCGTGTCGAGGAGCGGCTTTTCGAGGATGACCTCGGCGTAGCAGCCGTCCTGGAAGCAGCGCACGAAATAGGCGCGGCCGATATCCTTGCCGTCGACGTTGAGGCCGAGGCCGTTCGGCAGCAGCACGCCGAGCGGGGCGAGCACGCGCAGGATCTCCGCCTTGTTGTCGGCCGTGCGCAGAACGACGACCGAAAGCCCCACCTCGGGACGGTCCTCGGCGATGACGTTCTGCATCATCGCGCACTGCTCGGACGACGCGCCGGGCGGCGTGTCGCAGATCACCGACCATGCGCCATGCGTGGACTTGACCGTTCCCGCTTGCTGGGCGGCGGCGCCGGACACTCCGAAGGCGGCTGCCGCGATGGCGGCCGCGCCGATCACAAATCTCCGCAAACCAGCATCTCCATCCCGTCGAATCGATGCAATCTAGCGTTACGATGCGGCGGGTGGAAGCCGTGCTTCCCGCGCTTGTCTCCACCGCCCCATTTCAACCAAAGTCGAGCCTGCGCGCGAATCTGGCCCGAAATGCGGCCTGCCCGGCGCACAGGCGGTCCGTAAGGGCAGTCCGGCCCGCCCGAATCCCGCCGGAGCTCCCACCGGAGTCCTTGATCCGCGGCCGGAATCGTCCGATTGGCACTCGCGCGCAAAAATGCCGCATCCGGTGCGACACGCCTTCCTTGCGGTGGATTTGAGAGTATGGTTTGAACGCGCCCATCAAGGCCGGGATTCCGGCGGCGGATGCCTTTCTGAGCCGAAGGGCACGGTCAAGTCCGGGGAGACGAAGAGGGTGATGAGGAAGTTTCTGGCGATCATGCTCGTCCTGCCGCTGGCGCTCGCCGCCGGAGCGGCCTTCGCCGCCCAGCCGACGCCGTGGCAACTCGGTCTCCAGCCGGCGGCCTCGCCGATCATGGAGGAGATCCGCTGGTTCGAGCATTACACGCTCTGGTTCATAGTGCCGATCACCCTTCTGGTGCTGCTGCTGATCGCCTGGGTGCTGATCAAGTTCCGCGCCAGCGTCAACCCGACCCCGTCGCGCACCAGCCACAACACGCTGATCGAGGTGATCTGGACCGTCGGGCCCGTGCTGGTGCTGCTGGTGCTGGCGATTCCGTCCTTCCAGTTGCTCACCGCGCAGTACACGCCGGACGAGGAGCCCGCGCTCACCATCAAGGCGACCGGCGTGCAGTGGAACTGGGAGTACGAGTACCAGGGCGAGACGCCGCTCACCTTCGCCGCCTTCATGCTGAAGGAGAACGAGCGCGAGCAGTTCGGCAAGCAGGACGTCGGCGCCTATCCGCGCCTGCTGGCGGTCGACAACGAGGTGATCGTGCCGGTCGACACCACCATCCGCGTGCTGGTGACGGCGAGCGACGTCATCCACGCTTTCGCGATGCCCGCCTTCGGCGTGAAGGTCGACGCGGTGCCCGGCCGCATCAACGAGACCTGGTTCAAGGCGACGCGCGAAGGCCTCTATTACGGCCAGTGCTCGGAGCTCTGCGGCAAGGACCACGCCTTCATGCCGATCGGCGTGCGCGTCGTCAGCCGGCAGCAGTACGACACGTGGCTCGCTGCCGCGCAGTCCGACCTTCCCGGGGCCAACCGCGCGCTGATGGCCGCGGTCGAAACCGGCACGAAACTCGCCGCCGCGGGCAACTGAGCCCGACAGGCAACAGAAGGCCCGGCAGGCAACGGCATAGACGGAGCGTAAGATGGCAGGCGCAACCCACCACGACGGTCACGCGACGACCCATGTCGCGCATGACGATCACTCGCACGGCGCCGTCGTCCACGACGCCCACCACGACCACAAGCCGCGCGGCTGGGTGCGCTGGGTCTATTCGACAAACCACAAGGACATCGGGACGCTCTATCTGATCTTCGCGATCATCGCGGGCATCATCGGCGGCCTCTTGTCGGTGATGATGCGCTGGGAGCTCCAGGAGCCCGGCATCCAGATCTTCCACGGGCTGGCCTCCATGGTCTACGGCGTCGACGGCGACGCCGCGATCGACGCCGGCAAGCACATGTACAACGTGTTCACCACGGCCCACGGCCTGATCATGATCTTCTTCATGGTCATGCCGGCGCTGATCGGCGGCTTCGCCAACTGGATGGTGCCGATCATGATCGGCGCGCCGGACATGGCGTTCCCGCGCATGAACAACGTCTCCTTCTGGCTGCTGCCGCCGGCCTTCACGCTGCTGCTGCTGTCGATGTTCTTCCAGGGCCCCGCGGGCGCCTACGGCGTGGGCGGCGGCTGGACCGTCTATCCGCCGCTGTCGACCATCGGGCAGCCGGGACCGGCGATGGATCTGGCGATCCTGTCGCTGCACATTGCCGGCGCCTCGTCGATCCTCGGCGCCATCAACTTCATCACCACCATCTTCAACATGCGCGCCCCGGGCATGACGCTGCACAAGATGCCGCTGTTCGCCTGGTCGGTGCTCATCACCGCCTTCCTGCTGCTGCTGTCGCTGCCCGTTCTGGCCGGCGGCATCACCATGCTGCTGACGGACCGCAATTTCGGCACGACCTTCTTCGACCCGGCCGGCGGCGGCGACCCGATCCTGTTCCAGCACCTGTTCTGGTTCTTCGGCCATCCCGAGGTGTACATCCTGATCCTGCCGGGCTTCGGCATCGTCAGCCACATCGTCTCGACCTTCTCGAGGAAGCCGGTCTTCGGCTATCTCGGCATGGCCTACGCGATGGTGGCCATCGGCGCGGTCGGCTTCGTCGTGTGGGCGCACCACATGTACACGACCGGCATGTCGCTCGACGCGCAGCGCTACTTCGTCTTCGCCACGATGGTCATCGCGGTGCCGACCGGCGTGAAGATCTTCTCGTGGATCGCCACCATGTGGGGCGGCTCCATCCAGCTCCGCACGCCGATGCTGTGGGCCATCGCCTTCATCTTCCTGTTCACGCTCGGCGGCGTGACCGGCGTCCAGCTCGCCAATGCCGGCCTCGACCGGGCCATGCACGACACCTACTACGTGGTGGCGCACTTCCACTACGTGCTGTCGCTGGGCGCGGTCTTCGCCATCTTCGCGGCATGGTACTACTGGTTCCCGAAGATGACCGGCTACATGTACAGCCCGATCATCGCGCGGCTGCACTTCTGGGCGACCTTCATCGGCGTCAACCTGGTCTTCTTCCCGCAGCACTTCCTCGGCCTCGCGGGCATGCCGCGCCGCTACATCGACTATCCGGATGCGTTCGCGGGCTGGAACATGGTGTCGTCCTACGGCTCCTACCTTTCCGCGCTCGGCGTGCTGATCTTCCTCTACGGCGTGTTCGACGCCTTCGCCAAGAAGCGCGAGGCCGGCGCCAATCCGTGGGGCGAGGGTGCGACGACGCTGGAGTGGCAGTTGCCTTCGCCGCCGCCCTATCACCAGTGGGAACAGCTCCCGAAGATCCGCTAGGCGAGCTGCCATCTCCGGCGGCTCCTCGCGACCGACCGACGAAAGCTGAACCATGGCCTATGTCGACAAGGACATGATCGCGGCCGAGCCGCACATCTCGGAGGCTACGCCGGGCGACTTCCTCGCCCTGCTGAAGCCGACGGTGATGTCGCTCGTCGTGTTCACGGCGTTCGTGGGCATGGCCATCGCGCCGACCGCGCAGAACCCGTTCGTGCTGCTCGTCGCCGTGGCGGCCATCGCGGTAGGGGCGGGCGCGTCGGGCGCGCTCAACATGTGGTACGACGCCGATATCGACGCCGTCATGTCGCGCACCGCGCGGCGGCCGATTCCCTCCGGCCGCGTCACCCGCGAGCAGGCGCTGGCCTTCGGGCTGGTGCTGTCTGTCTTCTCGGTGATGACGCTCGGGCTGGCGACCAACTGGCTCGCCGCGTCAATGCTGGCCTTCACCATCTTCTTCTACGCCGTCGTCTATACGATGTGGCTGAAACGCTCGACGCCGCAGAACATCGTGATCGGCGGTGCCGCCGGCGCCTTTCCGCCGATGATCGGCTGGACCGCCGCGACCGGCCAGATCGGCCTTGAGAGCGTCGTGCTCTTCGCCGTCATCTTCCTGTGGACGCCGCCGCATTTCTGGGCGCTGGCGCTGTTCAAGGCCGGCGACTATGCCCGCGCCGGCGTGCCGATGATGCCGAACGTCGCCGGCGAGGCATCGACCCGCCGCCAGATATTCGTCTATTCGCTGCTGGTCGCCGTGGCCGGCGTGCTGCCCTGGGCGATGGGTTTCGCCTCGCTCGTGTACGGACTGTGCGCGATTGCGCTGGGCGCCGGCTTCGTCTGGTATGGCTGGGCGGTGCTGAGCATGGATGCGGGCGACCGCGTCATGAAGCCGGCCAAGTCGCTGTTCGCCTATTCGCTCGTCTATCTCTTCGCGGTCTTTGCGCTTGTGCTGGTCGACCATGTCGCGGCAGGGCTGGCGGGATGAGCGCGATGAGCGAACCCGACCAGGAATTCGTCCGCCTGACCGAGGCGCAGCGCAAGGCGCGGCGCAGCCGCTCGATCGCCATCGCGCTGGCGCTCGCGGCCTTCGTGGTCGTCATGTACGTGCTCACCGTGGTCCGCATGGGTCCGGCCATCCTCGACAGGGCGATGTGATGGCAGCGCGGCCGGCGGACCATGCACTGGCGAGACGCAACCGCACCATAGCGATGGCGCTGGGGGCGTTCTTCTTCTCGATGATCGGCGCGGCCTATGCCGCCGTGCCGCTCTACGAGCTGTTCTGCCAGGTGACCGGCTATGGCGGCACCACGCAGCGCGTGGAGCAATATTCCAGCCGCGTGCTGGACCGCGAGATCACCGTGCGCTTCGACGCCAACACCGCGGGGATCCCGTGGGAGTTCCGTCCGCTTCAACGCGACGTGACGATGCCGATCGGCGAGACGGTCCAGATCGCCTACGAGGCGCACAATCTCGCGCGCACGGCGACAGGCGGTCGTGCCACCTTCAATGTCGCGCCGCAGCTCGCGGGCGCCTACTTCATGAAGGTCGAATGCTTCTGCTTCACGGACACCACGTTGCAGCCGGGCGAGACGGTCGAGATGCCGGTTGTCTTCTATGTCGATCCGGCCATCGTCGACGTGCCTGAACTGAAGAGCATCAAGACAATCACGCTTTCCTACACCTTCCATGCCGGCAAGGTGGCCGAGCCGGTTGCGGCCGCGAGCCGAACCGGTGCAGAAGGTGGATCGCCCAGCGGCGACAAGATCGGGGGATGACCATGGCCGACAGCCACGCCAAGCATCACGACTACCACATCATCGACCCGAGCCCGTGGCCGTTCATCGGCTCGATGGGCGCGCTCATCATGGCGCTCGGCGGCGTCGCCTGGATGCAGTCGATCAAGGGCAACGAGTTCCACTTCGTCGGCTTCAACATCGCCGGCCCGTGGATCTTCTTCATCGGCCTCGCCGTGGTGCTCTACGTTTTCTACGCGTGGTGGTCGGACACCATCAAGGAAGCGCATGAGGGGCACCATACCCGCGTCGTCTCGCTGCACCTGCGCTACGGCATGATGATGTTCATCGCCTCGGAGGTGATGTTCTTCGTCGCCTGGTTCTGGGCCTTCTTCGACGCCAGCCTGTACCCGGGCGAGGCCGCCCAGGTCGCGCGCGCGGAATTCACCGGCGGCGTCTGGCCCCCGCACGATATCGAGGTGCTCAATCCGTGGCACCTGCCGCTCTACAACACGATCATCCTGCTGCTCTCGGGCACGACGGTCACCTGGGCCCACCACGCGCTGCTGCACAACGACCGCAAGGGGCTGGTGTGGGGGCTCGCCATCACGGTGGCGCTGGGCGTGCTGTTCTCCGCCGTCCAGATCTACGAATACGCGCACGCTCCGTTCGCCTTCAAGAACTCGATCTACGGCGCGACCTTCTACATGGCGACCGGCTTCCACGGCTTCCACGTCTTCGTCGGCACCGTGTTCCTGCTGGTCTGCCTGTTCCGGGCGATGGCGGGGCACTTCACCCCGAAGCAGCATTTCGGCTTCGAGGCGGCGGCCTGGTACTGGCACTTCGTCGACGTGGTGTGGCTGTTCCTCTTCGCCTGCGTCTACGTCTGGGCGTCCAGCGGCGCGACCATCGCGGCGCACTGAAAATTCCCTACGGGCTTGAACGGCGGCCGCGGCGACGCGGCCGCTTTCGTTTTTGCGATTTCCCGCGAATGGGATTACGAGGACGGCGCGCGCTTTCTCGCCCCTTCAGGCAAAGGGGTGAAGTCGCCTGAGGAATCAAGATGAGCGATTTGCAGCACGAGGACACCGCCCACTGGCCGCCTGTCGAGCCCATCAAGGCCGGCCTGACCGGGCGCTGCCCGCGCTGCGGCGAGGGACGGCTTTTCAAGGGTTTTTTGGCGGTCGGCACGCATTGCGGCGTCTGCGGCCTCGACTATTCCTACGCCGATGCCGGCGACGGACCCGCCGTCTTCGTCATCCTGCTGATCGGCTTCGTCGTCGTCGGTCTGGCGCTGTGGATGGAGGTGTCGCTCAATCCGCCGCTGTGGCTGCATCTTATGCTCTGGTTGCCGCTGGCGATCGTCCTGAGCCTGACGGCATTGCGGCTCATCAAGGGCGTGCTGCTGACGCTGCAATACGCCAACAAGGCGGCCGAGGGCCGTCTCCAGTCCGGCGGGCCCGGGGGTCAATGAGCGGGTGGCCTCGCAAAAGCGCCCTGCGGCTGGCCCTCGGCCTGCTCGCCGTCGCCGCCGCTCTGGCCGTGCTGCTGGCGCTCGGCACCTGGCAGGTGCAGCGGCTGGCCTGGAAGGAAGGGCTGCTGGCGACGATCCGGGAGCGGATCGCGCAGGAGCCGATCGGCATCGAGGACGCGCTGGCGCGCTACGAGGACGTCGAATATGTGCCGGTGGTCCTGTCCGGCCGCTTCGAGCATGCCCATGAGCGCCATGTCTTCACCACCCATGCCGGGCAGTCGGGCTACAATGTCTACACCCCGCTGGTGATGGCCGACGGCGAGGCGGTGTTCGTCAATCGCGGCTTCGTACCCTACGACCGCAAGGCTCCCTCGACCCGCGCAGAAGGTCAGGTCGACGGTATCGTGGAGGTGACCGGCCTCGCCCGCGCCGGGCTCTCGGAAAAGCCGTCCTGGATCGTTCCCGACAACGATCCCGCCCGCAACGTCTTCCACTGGAAGGACATCCGCACGATGCGCGAGACGTCGGGCCTGCCGGCCGACGTGCCGGTGCTCGCCGTCTTCGTCGACGCGAACGACGCGCCCAATCCGGGCGGCCTGCCGGTCGGCGGCGTTACGCTGGTCGACCTGCCCAACAGCCATCTGCAATATGCGCTGACATGGTACGGGCTGGCCGCCGTGCTCGTCATCGTCACGGCGGCGTTCCTGTGGCGGCGCAGACGTGCTCAAGCTTCTGGATGAAGACGGCCGCGGCGCCTCTCCTTCTCCCCTTGTGGGAGAAGGTGGCCGAGCGGAGCGAGGTCGGATGAGGGGTGCCGGCCGGGCACCAACGTCTCATTCCTTCCAGCACCCCTCATCCGTCTCGGCACTGCGTGCCGATCCACCTTCTCCCACAAGGG
>CAZVTK010000075.1:0-21210 GCA_964629765.1 uncultured Mesorhizobium sp. | reverse complement strand
GGTTGGTGTGGTTGACCGTGTAGCTCCAGCCGAGCCGCTTGCACCAGGAGGACAATTCCTCCCGGCGGGCGCGGTAGACGCGGCGATAGTCCTCGGCCAGCGTCTCGGCACGGCCGGCCGTCAGCCGCTCGTGGGTCTCGGGGTCGCGGAACTCGGTGCGGCCGGCATAGGGGAAGGTCTCTTCCGCAGGGTCGGCCACCTCGATCAGGTGCGCCCGCACGCCGCGCCGCGACAGCGGCTCCAGCCATTCCCGGATCTCGTCGACCGGATCGAGGAAATCGGAGGCGATCACGATGTCGCAGAAGCGGCGCACCGGGGCGAGGTCCGGCCGGGCCGGGGCGGCGCCCGCATGCGCCAGCCGCGCGGCGATGCGCTCGGCGCCGTTGCGCGCGGTCAGCGGGTCGGTGACGCCCGGCCAGCCGATGCGCTCGCCGCTGCGCGACAAAAGCTCGGCCAGGGCGAGGACGAGCACCAGCGCGCGCGATTCCTTGGAAACGGTGGCGATCTGCGACTTGTAGAGCATGGACGGCGACGGGTCGGCCCACAGCCAGACCGTGTGGGCGGCCTCCCATTCGCGGTCGCGGATGTAGGTGTGGTCGTCGCGCGCGGAGCGGCGCCAGTCGATGCGGGTGGTCGCCTCGCCCTCGACATAGGGGCGGAACTGCCAGAAATTCTCGCCGATGCCGCGGCGGCGGCGGCCGTGCCAGCCGGCGATGACGGTGGAGACGACGCGGCGCGCCTCGACCAGCAGGTCGGGCACCAGCGAGGCCCGCAGGCGCCCGCGCGCCAGCGCGTCCCGTGTCGCAACCGCGCCGACCGCTTCGCCGAGTGTCGCCAATTCGCCTGACCTATCCTGGGCCTATCCCAGAGCTATGCTTGCGCCTTCACGAGCCGCACGATGACGTCGCGCACGCTCATGCCCTCCGCCCTTGCGGCAAACGTCAGCGCCATGCGGTGCTGGAGCACCGGCTCGGCCAGCGCGTGAACGTCGTCCACCGAGGGCGCCAGCCTGCCGTCGTAGAGCGCGCGGGCGCGGGCGCACAGCGTGAGCGCCTGCGACGCGCGCGGGCCGGGTCCCCAGGCGACATGTTTGTCCGTCTCCGCATTGCCCTGGCCGGGGCGCGCGGAGCGCACGAGGTTGAGGATCGCCTCGACCACGCTTTCCGGCACCGGCATGCGGCGGATCAGAAGCTGGATCTCCTTCAGCCGCTCGGCGGTGAGCACGGGCGCGGCGCGCTGGTCGGACATGCCGGTGGTCTCGATCAGGATGCGGCGCTCGGCCTCGATCTCGGGATAGGAGATGTCGACCTGCATCAGGAAGCGGTCGAGCTGCGCCTCGGGCAGCGGATACGTGCCCTCCTGCTCCAGCGGGTTCTGGGTCGCCAGAACATGGAAGGGCGAGGGCAGGTCGTGGCGCTGGCCGGCCACGGTGACGTGGTATTCCTGCATGGATTGCAGCAGCGCCGACTGGGTGCGCGGGCTGGCACGGTTGATCTCGTCGGCCATCAGCAACTGGGCGAAGATCGGGCCGGAGATGAAGCGGAAGGAGCGCTTGCCCGACTGCTCGGTTTCCAGCACCTCGGAGCCGAGGATGTCGGACGGCATCAGGTCGGGCGTGAACTGGATGCGGTTGCTCTGGAGGCCGAGCACGAGGCCCAGCGTCTCGACCAGCTTGGTCTTGGCGAGGCCGGGAACGCCGACCAGCAGCGCGTGGCCGCCGGCCAGCAGCGCCACCAGCGTGCGCTCGACGACCGCCTGCTGGCCGAAGATGACCTTGCCGACGCCCTCGCGAACCTTTGCGATGTCGGCGAGCGCGGCCTCCGCCTCGGCGATCATCTCCTTCTCGCCGAGAGGCTTGTCCTTCAGCATCACGCTCATGCGGTCCGTTCCTTTCCCGACTGCGGCCCGTCCCGACTGTGGCCGGCCGCATCGTCAGGGTATGACGCGCGGCGCGCGCGAAACAACCGGCGCGCCGTTCCCGGCGCCGCGACTCACGGAAATATTTCCCCGGAATTTGCTGCGCCGCAGGGCCAACTTAAATCAGCTCCCGTTGCTGACAAGCGCGACCACAGTGACTATTTCGTGACGATGGCCGATCACGAACGCACGATGGAACAGGGTCTCGCAAGGGCTTCCGATGCGGCAGGCCTGCACGCGCTGGTGGCGCGCGCGGCGCGGGCCGGCAAGGGCCTGCCGCCCGTCGACCGCTGGAACCCGCCCTTCTGCGGCGACCTCGACATGGAGATCAGGGCCGACGGGACGTGGTTCTATCTCGGCACGCCGATCGGGCGCATGCCGCTGGTGCAGCTCTTCTCCACCGTGCTGCGCAAGGACGAGGACGGCAGGACCTATCTCGTCACGCCGGTCGAGAAGGTCGGCATCCGCGTCGAGGACGCGCCTTTCATGGCCGTGGAGATGAACGCCTCCGGGCGGGGCGGCGGGCAGGTGCTGACCTTCCGCACCAATGTCGGCGACGTGGTGGAGGCCGGGCCGCAGCATCCCCTGCGCTTCGTCGACGAGCCAGAGACGGGCGGCCTGAAGCCCTATCTGCATGTGCGCGGCCGGCTGGAGGCGCTGGTGGCGCGGCCGGTCCTTTACGAGCTGGCCGCGATCGGCGAGGAACTGGAGGTCGGGGGCGAGGCCATGTTCTGCGTGCGCTCCAGCGGCGCGGTGTTCCCGATCATGCCCGCCGCGCAACTTGAGGCGCTGTCCGTATGAGCCTGATCGATCCTCCGAAGGCGCGGCTGCTCACCGCCGACGATTTCCGCTGTCGCGCCGCGCGCGAGCGCGGACCGTTCGACGGCAATGATTTCGGCGACCACCGGCTCAATCCCGGCCTGCGCGATACGTTCGTGGTCGACAATCTGCGCCGCGCGGCGGTGCTGATCCCGGTGATCGACCATGCGGCGGGCGCGACGGTGCTCTTGACGCAGCGGCCGACGACGATGCGCAGCCATGCCGGCCAGATCGCCTTTCCCGGCGGCAAGATCGATCCCGAGGACGCCTCGGCCGAGGCCGCCGCGCTGCGCGAGGCCGAGGAGGAGGTGGGGCTCGGCCCCGGCCGCGTCGAGGTGGTGGGCCGCCTGCCGGACTATGTCGCCGGGCTCGGCTACCGGGTGTCGCCGGTGCTCGGCGTGGTCCGGCCGGGCGAGGCGCTGACGCTCAACCCGCATGAGGTCGACGCCGCCTTCGAGGTCCCGCTCGGCTTCCTGATGGATCCGGCCAACCATCGCCGCCGCAGCCGTAGCTGGAACGGGGTGGAGCGCCATTTCTACGAGATGCCGTTCGGGGACCATTACATCTGGGGCATGACGGCGGGCGTGCTGCGGCTGCTCTACGAGCGCCTCTACGAGCGGTTCGGCGCATGAGCCCAGCCAGCTTCACGGGGGCCACTGTCGCCGGGGCCGCGTGGCTGGCCGAGCCGGCGCTCCAGGCGCTGCTCGCGGCGCTGTCGGCAAATGGCGAAGAGGCGCGCGTGGCGGGCGGCGCGGTGCGCAACACGCTGCTCGGCGAACCCGTGGGCGACGTCGACATCGCCACCACCAGCCCGCCCGACGAAACCGTGCGCCGCGCCCGCGCGGCGGGCTTTCGCACCGTGCCGACCGGCATCGAGCACGGCACCGTCACCGTCGTCGCCGACGGGCGGGGCTACGAGGTGACGACGCTGCGCGCCGACGTCGAGACCGACGGGCGGCATGCGAAGGTGGTGTTCGGCCGCGACTGGAAGGCGGATGCGGAGCGCCGCGACTTCACCGTCAATGCGCTCTACGCCGATGCCGGCGGCGCGGTGCACGATTTCGTCGGCGGGCTGGGCGACATCGAAAGCCGCACCCTGCGCTTCATCGGCGATGCCGAGGCGCGCATCCGCGAGGACTATCTGCGCATCCTGCGCTTCTTCCGCTTCTTCGCCTGGTACGGGCGCGGGCGGCCAGACGCGGCGGGGCTGAAAGCCTGCGCGCGGCTGAAGGGCGGCATGGCGCGGCTGTCGGCCGAACGGGTCTGGGCGGAGCTGCGAAAACTGTTCTCCGCCCCCGATCCGTCGCGCGCGGCGCTGTGGATGCGGCAGACAGGCGTGCTGACGCAGGCCCTGCCGGAAACCGAAAAATGGGGCATCGACGCGCTACCGGGGCTGGTCGCGGCCGAGCAGGCGCTGGGCTGGGCGCCCGATGCGATGACGCGGCTCGCCGCGATGCTGCCGCCCGACGCGGCGCGCATGGCGGCGCTGGGCGAGCGGCTGAAAATGTCGAAGGCCGAGGCGGCGCGGCTGGTCGACTGGGCGTCGGCGGACGCGGCGAAGCCCGAACGCGCCGAGGCCGCGCTGGCGCGCGAGCTCTACCGGCGCGGCGCGGACGGCGTCCGCGACCGGCTGCGGCTGGCGCTGGCGGCGGCGCGCGGAAAGGCCGTGCACGATTCGGAGGCGATGAAGGCCGCCGCCGGGCTCGGGCGGCAGCTCAAGTTCCTCGAAGGCTGGGAGCGGCCGCGCTTTCCCGTCTCGGGCCGCGACCTCGAGCCGCTCGGCGTCGCGCCGGGGCCGAAGATGGGCGCCGTGCTCAAGGCGCTGGAGGCGGAATGGATCGAGGGCGGATTTGCCGCCGGCCGCGACGCGCTTCTGGCGCGCGCCGCGAAACTGGCAAGCGGTTGATTCAGGCCGCGTCGCGCACCTTCTCGATGCGCGAGCGGATCGCCTCGACCATGGTCTCGCGGATCGTGTCCTCGCCGTGGGTCTCGCGCATGTGCTGCACGGCGCGGCGCATGACCTCCGCTTCTTCCGCGTGGCGGGTGTGCCATTCGCAGCCCGGCACCAGCGAGCCGCAGTGGAACTCCTTCATGGCGTTCTCCTTCTCGTCTTTCCTTGGCGCGCCCATCATAGACCAAAATGCGGCGAGAGGGTGCCCAGACCGATTCCATCCAGCCATGAAACGGTCTATGCCGGCGCGGCGAACATCCGCCCGGTCTCGTCCATCTCGGCGCGGAGCCATGCCTTGAAGTCGGCCACCCTGGCGTCCTCCCGCCGGGCGGGCGAGGTGACGAGATAATAGGCGGCCCCGGCCTTCATGCGCTGGGGGAAGGGCTGCACCAGCGTGCCCGCCCGCAGCGCCGCCTCCGCGAGCAACTGCCAGCCGAGGAACACGCCCTGGCCGGCGATCGCCGCGTCGAGCGCCAGCGCCGCGTCGGTGAACGAGTTTCCCAGAGGGAGGTCGTCTTCGGAAAGCCCGAACTGTGACAGCCATGGCTGCCACGAAACCGAGGAATGGGCGTCGCGCACCACCGGCAGCGCCAGCAGGTCGCGGGGTTCGCGCAGCTTCGCCGCCAGCGCCGGCGCGCAGACCGGAAATACCTCCTGATCAAGCAGCCATTCCGCCTTCGTCCCCGGCCAGTCGCCCGGCCCGACGCGGATGGCGAGGTCGACGTCGGACGTGTCGAGGTCGACCAGCGTGGTCGTCGCGTCGAGCCGCAGGCGTATGCCCGGCCGGCGCAGGGCGAAGCCGGCAAGGCGCGGCACCAGCCATTTCGCCGCGAAGACGGGCGCGACCGAGATCGTCAGCGTGTCCGCGTCGACGCGCCGTGCAAGGGCCACCGCCGCGTCGAGCTCGCGGAAACCGGCGCCGAGGCGCGGCAGCAGCGCGGCGCCGAATTCGGTCGGCCGAAAACCCTCGCGCGTGCGCTCCAGCACCGCCCGGCCCAACTGGCGCTCGGCGCGGATGACGTGCTGGCTCACCGCGCCGGGCGTGACGCCCAGCTCGTCCGCCGCCTTCTGCAACGAGCCGAGCCGGGCCGCCGCCTCCAGCGCGCGCAGCCCGTTCAGGTGGACGCGATTGAGCTCACGCATCGAGAAAACCTAAAGCCGGATGGAGCCAATCTCGATTGAGGAACGATCGAAAAGGCGCGATTCATGCGGCCTATCCCGTTCGAGGACAAGGCCATGGTTGAGATTTTCTGGAATACCGCCCTTCGTTGGACGAGGCGTGCGGGCTACGAGGCCCACACCGAGGCGGCAAACCGCGATCCGCTGGACCATCCGTCCATCGCGCGCATGAGCCTGCGCGAGATCGCCGACCTGCCGCTCGCGGCGCCGCGGTCAGCGGATGCCGGCATCCGCCCGTGCGTTGCCGGGTGCTGAAGCGACCGGGGCGAGCGAGGCCGACAGCCATTCGCGCACCAGCCTCGCATCCTCGTCGCCCAGCATGTGGTTTGCCTCGATCATGTAGGATTTCACCCGCGCGCCGCGCGAGGCGAACATGGTTTCCAGCGCCGGGGCGAAGGGCGAATAGGTCGCGTCCGACCGGCCGGCGATGGTGAGGATGTCGGCTCCCGCCAGCGGCACCTGCGGCGCCTGCTCCAGCACCGGCATGGCGCGCAGCAGAGCGGCACGGCCGACGAGGCCGGGATGCAGCACGCTGAGCGCGCCGATGAGGTTCGCGCCGTTGGAATAGCCGAGGAACACCGCTTCATCGAGGTCGAAGCCGTATTGCTGCGACGCCGCCTCCAGCGCCGTCGCAAAGGCGTCCGCCTCGGCGCGGATGTCGGCCTGGTCGAAGCTGGTCGCCGTCAGCCGGCGATACCAGCGCGTCGTGCCGTCCTGCACCAGCCGGCCGCGCACGCCCACCAGCGTCGCCTCCGGGGCAATCTTCTCGGCCAGCGCCATCAGCGTCTTCTCGTTGCCGCCCGAGCCGTGCAGCAGGATCAGCGTCTGCGCTCCCGGCTCGTCGGCCTTGCGGCACAGGAAGGTGAACTCGCTGGCGCGCTGGATCGCCTCCTGCGCCGAGGCCGCCAGCACGGCGGTCGCCGCCGCTTCGCCGGAGGTCGGCGGCTCGCTGTCGGCGGCGCCTGCGTGCGGGGCGGTCAGCATGGAAAGCGCCGCGCACAATGCGGCGATCGAGGCGTTGCGAAACATGCGCGCGGCGATCCTGAAGCTCGGGTCGGACTATTCACGGACCGGAGCTTAGGGAAGCGTTGCCGCGGCCGTCCTGTCACGCGGCTTGAAGCGCGATTTCGGGCGGGAATGCGGCGGATCGCGGCGATTGGCGGCGTGTGTTGCCCGGCGGGCACGGTTTGTTACAGCGCGGGCGCGGATGTGATCGGCGAAGGACCGGGCGCCAGGAGTCGGTCAGGGCCACTTCACCTCGGGCGGCATGCTGGACAGGATCGCCTTCATGTTGCCGCCGGTCTTCAGGCCGAAGGTGGTGCCGCGGTCGTAGAGCAGGTTGAACTCGACATAGCGGCCGCGGCGGATCAACTGCTCGTCGCGGTCGGCCTCGGTCCAGTTCTCGTTGAAGTTCTTGCGCACCAGATGCGGGTAGACCACCGCGAAGGCGCGGCCGACATCCTGCACGAAGGCGAAGTCGGCGTCCCAGCCGCCCTTTTCGACCGGGCTCTTCAGCCAGTCGAAGAAGATGCCGCCGATGCCGCGCGGCTCGTCGCGGTGGGGCAGGAAGAAATACTCGTCGCACCACGCCTTGAACCTCGCGTAGTCGGCCACGCCGGCATGGCGCTCGCAGGCGAATCGCATCGCCTTGTGGAAGGCGACCGTGTCGGCGTCGTCCTGCGTGCGCCGCCGGTCGAGCACCGGCGTCAGGTCGGCCCCGCCGCCGAACCACTGGCGCGAGGTCACCACCATGCGCGTGTTCATGTGCACGGCCGGCACGTTGGGGTTCTGCGGATGGGCGATCAGCGAGATGCCGGAAGCCCAGAAGCGCGGATCCTCGTCGGCGCCCGGCATCTGCTTGCGGAACTCGGGCGTGAACTCGCCATAAACCGTGGAGGTGTGGACGCCGACCTTCTCGAAGACGCGGCCGTACATCATGGACATGACGCCGCCGCCGCCGCGACCCTCCTCGCGCTGCCAGTCCTCGCGCTCGAAGCGCCCCGGCGACCAGGACGACAGCGGGCCGGCCAGCTCGTCCTCGAGCTTCTCGAAGGCGGCGCAGATGCGGTCGCGCAGCTCCTCGAACCACGCCTTCGCCGTTGCCTTCTTGTCCTCGATGCCCTCGGGAAGCCCCGCCTCGATCTCGGGTCGCTCCATGCCGCCTGCCAGCTCCAGTGTCGTTGACCGGTGTTATTGACTCGCAATCTCCAACTCCGATCCCTAATCTTTACCGGCAAAGGGTCAAGGAGAGTTTGCCCGTCATGGCATCCGGGCCGCGCACCACGCCGCCGCGTCCGCCGCTGGAAGGGCTCCGCCGCCGGCTGGAGCAGGGGCGCGCGCAGGGCGGGCCGCGCCAGCGCGACGGCTTCGTGCGCGAGACCTTCGTGCTGCCGCGCACGGACGCGCGGGCCAAGGCGCGCGAATGGTTCGACCGCTGGCCGAAGCAGGCTTACTGGACGACCATCGAGAGCTGGGCGGAGCGGTCCGGCGACCGCATCGAATTCACCATGCGCCGCCTGCCGAGCGCGGATTGACGGGAGGTTTTCGTAATCTCGCGGCGCAGGAGCCGTTGCAGCGGCAACGAATCTTCTGCACGATTGCGCATATGTTGCGACTTGCAACCGGGATCTGGAAATGACCGATCTTCTGGAAAAGGCTGTTGCGGCCGCGCGCCGGCTTCCTGCGGACGTGCAGGACGACATCGCCCAGATTGTGCTCATGCTGGCTGCCGACGACCAGCCGGCGGTGGAATTGACGGCGGCGGAGGAAGCGTCGTTCCAGCAATCGCTCGATCAGGCGGCGCGGCGCGAATTCGCGACGGACGAGCAGGTGCGCGCCGTCTGGGCCAAGCACGGGCTGTGAAGCTTCGCTACACGCCGCGCGCGCTTGCCGAACTGGACGGGATACTGGCCTATATCGTGGAGCGCTCTCCACGAGGCGCCCGGCGCGTGCATCGGCGTATCCAGGCCGTGATCGACCTCGTAGCGCGGCATCCCCGGAGCGGCAGCCGAACCGGCAATCCAAGATTGCGGCGCATCGCGGCGACGCCTTACCCCTATCTCGTCTTCTATGAAGTGACGGAGGACGAGACCGTCATCGTCGGCATACGCCACGGGGCTCGCCGACCCGCTTCCATGCCCGGCAAGACGCAATCCTGACCGGCCGTAAGCTCGCCGCTCACGCTCAGCCGAGCTGGCGCATGGCCTCGCCGGCGGCCATCGCGGCCGATACGGCGAGGTTGAGGCTGCGCCCGCCGCCCGGCATCGGGATGACGACGCGCCGGTCCGCCGCGTCATGCACCGTGTCCGGCACGCCGGCGCTCTCGCGGCCGAACAGCAGCAGATCGCCCGGCAGGAAGGTCTGCGCCAGATAGGACCGCTGCGCCTTCGTGGTGAACAGCACCAGCCGCCGGCCGGCGCTCCTGCGCCACGCCTCGAAGGCGTCCCACGAGATGTGGCGGCTCAGCGCCGCCATCTCCAGATAGTCCATGCCGGCGCGGCGCAGCGCGCGGTCGCTCATGTCGAAGCCGGCCGGCTCGACGATGTGGACCCCGACGCCGAGGCACGCGGCCATGCGCAGGATCGTGCCGGTGTTGCCGGCGATGTCCGGCTGGTAGAGCGCGATGTCGAAGGCGGCCACCGTGTCCTCAGGGCCGCGCCGTGAAGACCTTCGCCTCCACCGTGCGCAGGAAGCCGTCGCGGTCGGGGATCGTCAGGCCGAAATCCGTCTCCAGCACCGCCGCCACCTCCTCGGGACCGGGTAGCTCGATGCGCTCGGTGCCGCCGTCCGGCGTGTGGATGGCGTAGCGGTTGTTCATGAGCGCGAGCCGGCGGCCGGGCAGGGCGCGCGCCGCCATCAGGCTGGCGATGAACTGCGACGACGGGTGGCGGCACAGGAAGAAGCTCGACACCTCGTAGTCGGCGGGAAGCTGCTCGGCGAGGTCGAAGCGGTAGAGGTTGCGCCATTCGCCGGCCGCCAGCGCCTGCACCAGCCACGTCTCGCCTTCGCGCAGCAGGCGGAAGGGCTCGTGCGGCGTCTCCTGCTCGACGCCGTGGACGAGCCGCAGCGGCGCGGTCTGCGTCAGCCCGCCGAAGCCGACATCCATCATCCAGGTCTCGCCCTCCAGCGGCACGGCCAGCAGCATGTGGCTGCGGGGCGGCGTCGCGTCGGGCGGCTTGTTCCACAGCACGCGGGCGGCAAGCCCCTTCACCGCAAAGCCCAGCGCCCGCAGCACGCCGGCCAGCAGCAGGTTCTGCTCGTAGCAGAAGCCGCCGCGCCCGCCGCGCACCAGCTTGGCCTGAAGGTCGCCGGGCGCCAGCGACACGCAGCCCCCGGTGAAGGGCTCCATATTCTCGAAGGCCACCGCCGCCGGGTGCAGCCGGTGGATATCGGCCAGCGTCGACAGCGTCGGCCCGCGATTGCCGGCCCCACAATTGCCGGGAAAGCCGATCCGGTGGAAATAGGCGTCGAGGTCCATGGTCATGCGCGGGTTACAGCCGCTGCGTCCGGCAAGGTCAAGCCGCGGCCTGCCGACAGCCTGCTGTCAGGAGAGAGCGGCGCGGCAGCGGACCGGGCTCGCGGCTACGCGCGGGCGGCGATAGGGATGGGCCTCATCCGCGTGTCGGAACCGCCGCAAGGGAGGCGATCCATGCCGAGCGACGTCATCTACATGTTCGCGATGAGCCTCGACGGGTTCATCGCCCGGCCGGATGGCAGCGTCGACTGGCTGGAGCGCTTTCCGGCCAACGACGATTTCGACTTCGCCGCCTTCGAGGATTCGCTCACCGGCGTCGTCATGGGGCGCGGCAGCTACGAGGCGGCGCGGCGCAGCCCAGAATGGCTCTATGGCCGCTGGCCGGTGCTGGTGGCGACGCGCCGGCCGGTCGACGATGGTCCCGCCAATGTCGAGGCGTTCGCGGGCACGCCGGCCGAACAGCTCAAGCGGCTGCGCGCCATGGGCGCGACCGGCCGCATCTGGATGTTCGGCGGCGGCGATCTCGTGCGCCAGTATCTCGACGCCGGCCTCATCGGCACCGTCGAGATCGGCATCATCCCGGTCGTGCTGGGCCAAGGCATCGCGGCCTTCGGCGGCGCGCAGCCCGACCGCTGGCTCGACCTCGACTTCGCAAGGCCCCTGAAGAACGGCGCGATCCACGCGCGCTATCGCGTCCGCAAGGCTTGACACGAAGGCACGGGAACACAAGATCACGAAAACACGAGGTTCGTGTTTTCGTGAGGATGCGATGAAGAACGTGACCATATCCATGGACGATGAAACGCACAGGTTGTCGCGCGTCCAGGCGGCAAAAATGGGATTGTCGATGTCGCGGTACATCGACGGCCTTGTCAGGAAGGATATCCTGAACGCGGAGGCGGCGGACGAAGCTGCGGAGCGACGTGAGCGGCTCGAAGCGCTTGAGCGTTTCCTGTCCGGCCCCAAGCTGCATATTTCCGAGAACGGCCGTATGCCGACGGCCGAGGAGCGAAATGCGCGCCGCTAGGGTCTTCATCGACAGCAATATCCTTCTCTACACCCGTGACCAGAAGGCGGGCGGCAAGGAGGCGCTTGCCAACGCGTGGCTGGCCGCAGTCACGATATCGAATTCGGGGCGAGTGAACCTGCAAGTGCTTAACGAGGTGACGCACGTCATGCTGCGGAAGCGGCAGGACATGAGCCCAGAAGCTGTGTTTTCGGACGTCGCGGCACTGAGCTATTTCGGGACCAGTCCCGTGACGGAGGCGGTTGTGACGCTGGCGCAGACAGTCCGGCTCAGTTCGTCCTACTCCTGGTGGGACTGCCTGCTGCTCGCCTCGGCGCTGGAACTGGGCTGCACGCACTTCCTGTCCGAGGATTTTCAGGACGGCCGGCGCATCGAGGCCGGCGGCAAAGCCTTGACGATCGTCTCGCCTTTCGCCCATACGCCCGGGGACATCCTCTCCCCGCAAGGCTAAGATCACCATGGGCTTCAAATGCGGCATCGTCGGCCTGCCGAACGTCGGCAAGTCGACGCTCTTCAACGCGCTGACGCGCACGGCCGCCGCGCAGGCGGCCAACTATCCGTTCTGCACCATCGAGCCGAACACCGGCGAGGTGGCGGTGCCGGACCCGCGCCTGCGGCAGATCGCTGCCGTGGCGGGGTCGAAGGAGATCATCCCCACCCGCATCTCCTTCGTCGACATCGCCGGGCTGGTGCGCGGCGCCTCCAAGGGCGAGGGGCTCGGCAACCAGTTCCTCGCCAATATCCGCGAGGTCGACGCCATCGTGCATGTGCTGCGCTGCTTCGAGGACGACGACATCACCCATGTCGAGGGCCGCATCGACCCGGTGGCCGACGCCGAGACGGTGGAGACGGAGCTCATGCTCGCCGATCTCGACAGCCTCGAGCGGCGCATCGTCGCCACGCGCAAGAAGGCGACCGGCAAGGACAAGGAGGCACTGACCCAGCTTCCGATGATGGAGCAGGCGCTGGCGCTGCTTCAGGACGGCAAGCCCGCGCGGCTGATGCTGCCCGGCATCGCGGCCGAGGATCTGGCCATTCTCCAGCGGCTCAACCTGCTGACCTCCAAGCCGGTGCTCTATGTCTGCAACGTCGCCGAGGTCGACGCCGCCACCGGCAACGCACACACGAAGGCCGTGGAGGCGATGGCGAAGGCGCAGGGCGCGCGCGCCGTCATCATCTCGGCCGCCATCGAGGCCGAGGTGGCGCAGCTTCCCGACGACGAGGCGGGCGAGTTCCTGTCGGCCATGGGGCTGGAGGAGCCCGGCCTCGACCGGCTGATCCGCGAGGGATACGCGCTGCTGGAGCTGATCACCTACTTCACCGCCGGGCCGAAGGAAACGCGCGCCTGGACCGTGCACCGCGGCGCGCGGGCGCCGCAGGCTGCGGGCGTCATCCACACCGATTTCGAGCGCGGCTTCATCCGCGCCCAGACCATCGCCTTCAACGACTATGTGACGCTGGGCGGCGAGGTGGCGGCCAAGGAGGCCGGCAAGGCGCGCGACGAAGGCAAGGAATACGTGGTTCAGGACGGCGACGTCATGCTGTTCAGGTTCAACACCTGACGGCTGTCTCGTCTGACGCGCTGCAATATTCTAAACCGATTGAATATTGCGATGCAGCATGGAATGGGGTAGCATGACGTTCAGTCATCCAAGGAGCCCGCCATGCCTGCGAAGAAGGTCGCTGCCGTTCCCGCCGCCATTCCCGCCATTGAGCGGATCCGGGAGATCGCCTACCAGCTCTGGGTCGACGCCGGCCAGCCGGAGGGCGCCGCCGAGGAGAACTGGTTCGAGGCCGAGCGTATCGCCGTCAACGAGGCCGCTCCCAAGGCCGTAAAGAAGGCGCCGGCCCGCAAAAAGGCCGCCTGAGGCCGCTCCTCCGGCATTCTCGCACGGCCTTCACCTCGTGTTGGCGCGTGCGGCTTCGACCCCCTCTCCGGTTTGCTTCGCAAACCACCTCTCCCCCTCAAAAAGGGGGAGAGGTGCCGAACGAAGCGAGGCGGAGAGGGGGGATTTGCCAGACCCGGATTCGAAGTTCGGTCACACCCTGCGAGCCGATTGCCTTTCACCTGTCGGCCCGCCAATATCTGTTCAAGACTGAACAGGATTCGCGCGATGGCCGGCCGTATCAGGGCGTTCGAGGATTTCCAGGAAGGCGCGGTCCTCCAGCTCGGTTCGAAGACCGTGACGGCCGAGGAGATCGTCGACTTCGCAAGCCAGTTCGACATGCAGCCGATGCATCTGGGCGAGGAGGCCGGCAAGGCCAGCATTCTCGGCGGGCTGTCGGCCTCGGGCTGGCACACCTGCGGCATGTTCATGCGGCTGATGTGCGACGGGTTCCTGGCCGGCTCCACCTCGCAGGGCGCGCCGGGCGTCGACTATGCCCGCTGGAAGCGCCCGGTCCTTGCCGGCGATACGCTGACCGGCACCAGCACGGTGACGGCGCGGCGCGCCTCGTCCTCGCGGCCCGGCCTCGGCTTCGTCACCTGCCGGCACGAGCTCATCAACCAGAACGGCGAGGTCGTGCTGGAGCTCCAGAACACCGGCATGTTCCTGACGCGGGAGGCGGCGGGCCTGTGAGCGACGATCGCGCCGCCCTCGACGCCTGGTTCCGCATGGGCGAGACCCTTGCCCTCGGCAGCCACACATTCGGGGCGGAGGAGATCAAGGCGTTCGCGCGCAAATACGATCCGCAGCCGTTCCATCTCGACGAGGCGCTGGCCGAAAAGAGCGTGTTCGGGCGGTTGTGCGCGTCGGGCTGGCACACCTGCGCCATGTGGATGCGCCACAATCTGCTCCATCGCGAGGATACCGAGGAAATCCCGTGGACCGGCACGGGGCCGGTGCCGGTGTTCGGGCCGTCTCCGGGCTTCGAGAACCTGAAATGGATGAGGCCGGTCTATGCCGGCGACACCATCTCGTTCTGGCGGCGGCCGCTGTCGCACCGGACGCTCGCCACGCGGCCCGGCTGGCGGTTGCTGGTCATCGCCTGCGGCGCCGACGACGCTGCCGGCAACACCGTCATGCAATTCGACAGCTCGGTGCTGGTGAAGACGGGCTGATCGGCCGCCGCGGGCTTGCCCTCGCGCCGCGCACGCGGCACAGTCCGCCCATGAAACGTCTCCTCCATGCCGCGCTCGCCCTCGTCGTCACTTCGGCCGCCACGCCCGCCGCCGCCGAATGGCGGCTGGACGACGGCGTCGCCATTGTCGAGCCGAGCCAGACCAACGCGAACATCGAGCTCATCGCGCTGATGTGCGGCGATCCGGTGCAGATCGAGATCTACGCCCGCGGCGGTCCGGTGATGCCCGCCGACCAGGAGGTCGTCGCCGACTATTTCTACAAGCCCGGCAAGGTGCTCGCCAGCGTCGACGGACAGCAGTTCCGCCTTGTCGCCGCGGGTTCGGACGGTGCCGTGGTGCTGTTCGGCGAGGGCTCGAAGGCGCAGAACTACATGGGCGACGTGCCGCGCGCGCTGGTCGAGGCGCTGAAGGGCGGCAACACCCTGACCCTCGGCTTCGACGTGACGCCGGCCAACAATGCCGACGGCTCGGCCCACGAGACGATCGCCGTGTTCCCGCTCGACGGCTCCCGCGCCGCCATAGAGACCGCGCTCGCCGGCTGCGGCGGCTGAGCGGCCGCGTCTTTTCTACGCGCGGCGCCAGTAGGCGACGACGAGCTGCTGCGTCTTCTCCAACCGGCGCACCTTCAGCAGATGGGCGCGGATTTCGGCGGCGGCGCGCGCCTCGGCCCCGACCCAGGCAAAGACGCCGGGCCTCGCCGGCAGCGCCGACGCGGCAACGGCGTCGCGCAGCAGGCTGGTGGTGCCGGGTTCGGCCCCGTTTCGCAGCAGCCAGCGGATCGCGACGCCTCCGGGCGCCTGGAGCGTCTGGATTTCGGCGGCGTCCGCGACTTCGATGAACGCTTCGCCCCGCGCGGCCGCCGGCAGCATGGCGAGGATACGCCCGATCGCCGGAAGCGCCGTCTCGTCGCCGGCGATCAGGTGCCAGTCCGCCGGGCCGATGCCGCGCCCGCCCGGCCCGATCATGCCGAGCGCGTCGCCGGGCGCGGCACGCGCCGCCCATTCGGAGCCCGGGCCGGTGTCGCCGTGCAGCACGAAGTCGATCCACACGCGTCCGGCGGCCGGATCGATGCGGCGGATCGTGTATTTGCGGTAGACCGGCGCGGCGTGGCCGGCCGGCGTTCCGTCGGCGCCGAGCCAGTCCGCACGCGACGCGCCGGCGGGCGGCAGCAGCAGGCGCACATGGAGGTTTGCCGGGTCGTCGAAGCGGGCAAGCCCTTCGCCCGCAAATTCGACCCGCAGCATATGCGGCGTCAGCCGCGTCGTCGCGACGACCCTTATGATGCAGATCTGCGAGCGGCTGAGCAGAAGCCGCTCCACGAAGTCCATGACGCTCATAGCGCGCTGTTCCCGGATTGGGAGCCAGTATTCGGGGCCCGTATCCGGGCCGGTGATTCGGGCTGGCTGGGCGCGCGCGCCGTGGCTGGCGGTATCGAATGCCGTACGGTCAGTGTCCGTCGAAGGCAACGAGGGCGCGCACGTTCACCCCCAGCGCTTCAAGCTTTTTTCGCCCGCCGAGCTCGGGCAGGTCGATGACGAAGCAGGCGGTGACCACTTCGGCGCCCATCTGCCGCAGCAGCCTCACCGCGCCCTCGGCGGTGCCGCCGGTGGCGATCAGGTCGTCGACGAGGATCACCTTCTCGCCGGGCTTCACCGCGTCCTTGTGCATCTCCATCTCGTCGATGCCGTATTCCAGCGAATAGGCGATGCGCACGGTTTCGTGCGGCAGCTTGCCCTTCTTGCGGATGGGGATGAAGCCGGCGGAGAGCTGGTGGGCGATGGCGCCGCCGAGGATGAAGCCGCGCGCCTCGATGCCGGCGATCTTGTCGATCTTGGAGCCCGCCCAGGGATGCACCAGCTCGTCCACGGCGCGGCGGAAGGCGCGCGCATTGCCGAGCAGGGTGGTGATGTCGCGGAACATGATGCCGGGCCTGGGATAGTCCGGGATCGTGCGGATGGCGGAAAGGAGCGTCTGCTCCAGCGTCGACGATGTCATGAGGGCCTGCCCGGTTCGTTGCCGGCTTTTCTTGCGCAGCCGGCGGCAAAAGAAAAGGGCGCCCGGAGCGCCCTTTTGGTCGAAATCGTTTTGGCCGGACTCAGTGCGGCACGTCGGACCAGATCTTGCGCTTGGTCAGGTAGGTCAGGCCGGCGAACAGCACGAGAAAGACGAGCACGACGAAGCCGGTCTTCTTGCGCGCCTCGAGATGCGGCTCGGCGGCCCACATCAGGAAGGCCGACACGTCGCGCGCATACTGGTCGAGCGTGCGCGGCGCGTCGTCGTCGTACTCGATCTGGTCGTCGGACAGCGGCGGCGGCATGGAGAAGGCCGCGCCGTTCATGAAATGCGGGTTGTAGTAGGTGCCGGGCTGGAGCTCGAAGCCCTCCGGCGGTTCGGCATAGCCCGTCAGCAGGCCGTAGATGTAGTCCGGGCCGCCCTCGGCATACTGGGTGAAGATGTCGAACACGAAGGTCGGGAAGCCGCGGGTGACGGCGCGCGCCTTGGCGATCAGCGAGAAGTCGGGCGGCGCGGCGCCGTTGTTGGAGGCGGCGGCGGCTTCCGGGTTGGCGAAGGGCGCCGGAAAGCGGTCGGACGGCACGCCCGGGCGCTCGAACATGTCACCGTCGGCGTTGGGGCCGTCGACGATCGTGTATTCGGCAGCGATGGTACGGACCTGCGCCTCGGAGTAGCCCAGCGCCTCCAGCGTGCGGAACGCCACGAGATCCATGGAATGGCAGGCGGAGCAGGCCTCGCGGAAGACCTTGAAGCCGCGCTGGAGCTGGCCGCGGTCATAGGTGCCGAACGGCCCGGCGAAGGACCAGTCCTGCTGCACGGGGGCCACCAGCGGATAGTGCGGCGTGCCGCCCTCTTCCTCGGCCGCGTAAGCACCGCCTGCGAGCGAGGCGGCGATACCGGCCGCCGCCAGTCCCTTGAGGATCGAATGCATCGTCAAATGTCCCCTGAGCCTCTCGGACGGTCAGTGATGGCCGGACGCGGCCGGCTCGGACGCCGGAAGCGCGGCCGCGGCGGGCTTCTGCTTGGCCAGCACGGCCTCGGTGATCGAATTCGGCAGCCGCTTCGGCGTCTCGATCAGGCCGAGCAGCGGCATGATGATCAGGAAGAAGCTGAAATAATAGAGGGTGCCGATCTGCGACATCACCACATAGGTGCCTTCCGCCGGCTTGGAGCCGAGCCAGCCGAGGAAGATGCAGTCGGCCGCGAAGATCCAGAAGAACAGCTTGTACCAGGGGCGGTAGACCGCCGAGCGCACCTTCGACGTGTCGAGCCACGGCACGAAGAAGAGGATGACGATCGCCGCACCCATGGCCAGCACGCCGCCCAGCTTGGAGTCGATCGGCCCGATGTTGAAGGTGATGGCACGCAGGATGGCGTAGAAGGGCAGGTAGTACCATTCCGGCACGATGTGGGCGGGCGTCTTCAGCGGGTCGGCCGGGATGTAGTTGTCCGGGTGGCCGAGATAGTTCGGCATGTAGAAGATGAAGTAGGCGAAGACCGCGAGGAAGACGATCATCGCGAAGGCGTCCTTGGCCGTCGCATGCGGCGTAAACGGCACGGTGTCGGTCTTCGACTTCACCTCGATGCCGGTCGGGTTGGTCTGGCCGGTGACGTGTAGGGCCCACACGTGCAGCACCACGACGCCCGCGATCATGAAGGGCAGCAGGTAGTGCAGCGAGAACATGCGGTTCAGCGTCGGGTTGTCGACGGCGAAGCCGCCCAGCAGGAGCTGCTGGATGAACTCGCCGACCAGCGGGATCGCCGAGAAGAAGCCGGTGATGACGGTGGCGCCCCAGAAGGACATCTGGCCCCACGGCAGCACGTAGCCGAAGAAGCCGGTCGCCATCATCAGCGCGTAGATGATCACGCCGAGGATCCACAGCAGCTCGCGCGGCGCCTTGTAGGAGCCGTAATAGAGGCCGCGCATGATGTGGATGTAGACGGCGATGAAGAAGAACGACGCGCCGTTGGCGTGCATGTAGCGCATCAGCCAGCCGGAGTTCACGTCGCGCATGATCTTCTCGACCGAGTTGAAGGCCACCTCGGTATTGGCCGCGTAATGCATGGCCAGCACGACGCCGGTGACGATCTGCACGACCAGCATGATCGAGAGGATGCCGCCGAAGGTATAGGCGTAGTTCAGGTTGCGCGGCACCGGGTAGGCGACGAAGGAATCGTACATCAGCCGCGGGAGCGGCAGCCTGGCGTCGAACCAGCGGCCTATGCCCGTAGTCGGCTGGTAGGTGCCGTGTGCGTGGTGTCCACCGCTCATGTCAGATGTCCCCTCGAGCCCCGTCAGCCGATCTTGATGACCGTGTCGGAGGTGAATGCGTAGTTCGGGATGTGGAGGTTTTGCGGCGCGGGCCCCTGACGGATGCGGCCGGCCGTGTCGTAGTGCGAGCCGTGGCAGGGGCAGAACCAGCCGCCGAAATTGCCGGCCTGGCCCAGCGGCACGCAGCCCAGATGGGTGCAGGAGCCGACCATGACGATCCAGTTCTCCTTGCCCTCGCCGGCCGAGCGGGCGAGGTCGGTCGCTTCCTGGGCGTCCGGCAGGTTCTCGTTGCGCGCGACCGGGTCCTTCAGCTCGGCCATCGGGACGGCCTTGGCCTCCTCGACTTCCTGCTCGGTGCGGTTGCGGATGAACACCGGCTTGCCGCGCCACTTCACCGTCACCGACATGCCGGGCTCGATGGAGGACACGTCGACGTCGATGGAGGCGAGCGCCAGCGTCGAGGCGTCGGGGCGAAGCTGGTCGATGAAAGGCCACGCGGCGCCGGCGACACCCACGGCGCCGGCCATGCCGGTCGCCACATAGAGGAAGTCGCGGCGGGTGGGCTCGCTATGGTCTGTCGCGCTCACGGGAACAGCTTCCTTTCCGCTCGGTCGGGCCGGATGTCCGCTCGCTTTTCCTTCGCGAACCGCCGCCTTCCCCGGGCAGGGAAGCTGGCGCAAAGGCTCGCGGAATCCCCCGGCATTCGGGGTTGGTTCTTATGCGTGGCCGTATGGCTTGTCCAGACGCGCGCAAGGGGCGTGGGCAGTTTGTCGCGGGGTTTGGCCGGACCCCGTTCCGGCGTCCTCGACCCGATACAAGCCGCATGCTATGTAGCAACGTTGCTACATTGAGGCGGAGGCGACGCCGTGAACGTCAAGCCGACCATCACCACCATGACCAGCCGCGAGTTCAACCAGGACACGGCGCGGGCCAAGCGCGCGGCGAAGAAAGGGCCGGTGCGCATCACCGAGCGGGGCCGGCCGGCCTATGTCCTCCTGACGCAGGAGGAGTACGAGGCCCTGACAGCCGGGCGCGACAGCGGCGCAAGCGGCGAAGCGGGAAAGTTCGTCAGCCTTGCGGAAGCGCTGGCCGACAATCGGCCCGAGGCGGATTTCGACTGGGAGCCGCCACGGCTCTCCGGGTTCTCGCTGAAGGTCCCCGATTTCGAATGAGCTACCTGCTCGATACGAACGTCGTCTCGGAGATAAGGCGGCCGGAGCGCGCGGACCGTGCCGTCAGCCGATGGTTTTCAGGCCGGGCCGAGGCCGGCCTGTTCCTATCGGCGGTCTCGATACTCGAATTGCAGCTCGGCGCCCTGCGCATGCTGCGGCGCGACACCACGCAGGGCCGGATGCTGACGACCTGGATCGATGGGCAGGTCCTGCCGCGTTTCGAAGGCCGCATCCTTCCCATCGACTCATCCGTGGCCTTGAGAACGGCCGCCCTTCACGTCCCCGACCCGCGGCCCGACCGCGACGCCTACATCGCCGCCACCGCGCTGGTGCACAACCTCACGGTGGTGACGCGCAACACGCGCGACTTCGACGGCACCGGCGTCAGGCTGTTCAATCCGTGGGACGCCTGAGCGCCGTCAGCTCGCGCCGAGGCGCACCAGAACCTCCTGCGGAATGGCGAGCTCGCGGATCACGTCGCCATGGCGGCGCAGGCCGCACAATTCGCGCTGGATGAACCAGGCATGCACGGCTCTTGCCGCCTCCATGCGCAAAGCAGGGCGCTCCGGCGCATCGGCGGCGGCCGCCCTGAAGCGCGCCAGCGCCGCGGCCGCCTTGTCGCCGGCGCGACCGAGCGCGGCGGCCTTTTCCTGCATGATCTCGTGGCCGAGCGCGTCGTAGAGCGCTGCGCCGAGGTCGCCCGTCGCCGGCAGGCCCGCCGTTGATAGGGAAGGGGGCCGCAGGCCGGACATGGTCACTCCGCCGCGAGGCGTTCGGCCAGGAAGCCGCCGGACTGGCGCTTCCAGAGCTGGGCGTAGAGGCCGTCCCCGGCTACCAGCTCGGCATGGGTGCCTTCCTCGACGATGCGCCCCTCGTCCAGCACGATCAGCCGGTCGAGCGCGGCGATGGTGGACAGCCGGTGCGCGATGGCGATCACCGTCTTGCCCTCCATCATGGCGAACAGCGAATCCTGGATGGCCGCCTCCACCTCCGAATCCAGCGCCGAGGTCGCCTCGTCCAGGATGAGGACCGGCGCGTCCTTCAGCATCATGCGGGCAATGGCGATGCGCTGGCGCTGGCCGCCCGACAGCTTGACGCCGCGCTCGCCGACATGGGCGTCGTAGCCCTTGCGGCCGCCCTGGTCTTCCAGGGCGAGGATGAAGTCGTGCGCCTCGGCCTTCCGCGCCGCCTCGATCATCTCGGCCTCGCTGGCGTCGGGGTAGCCGAACAGGATGTTGTCGCGGATCGAGCGGTGCAGCAGCGAGGTATCCTGGCTGACCATGCCGATATTGGCGCGCAGGCTC
>CAZVTK010000074.1:0-21308 GCA_964629765.1 uncultured Mesorhizobium sp. | reverse complement strand
GGCGCCCGGCGCCCCGGGCGCGCCGCCGAGCGGCGGCGTCCTCGACCAGCTCGGCGGCTCCGGCACCGCGCCCACGCCGCCGGCTTCCACCGGCCCGGCCGTTCCCAACCAGTAAACCCGCCCGCGCCGGACCGCGTAGCCGCCTCTCCGGGCTGCGTGGCGTTGTCGCGCTGCAACAGTGCCGGCGCTTCGCGGCGACCTCACCTTTTTGTGGTCGCGCCGATGGTCTTGCAGCCTTGAGGCGCGTCGCCGCGGCGAATAAAAGATTCGGCAGGGCGGCTGCCGGCGAGGACTTGAGAATCCGGCGGGTCGATCGAGCGGCACTTGGGAATCCTGACGATGATTGCACGTATGCTTGCAGCGGCGGCCATGGCCGTCGCACTCTCTCTCACCATTTCCGCGCCGGCCGGCGCGCAGCAGCAGACCAAGAAGCGGCAGGAGCAGGTCGTCGCTTCCTCGCAGGGCAACAGCGGCGAGCTGCGCAGCCCCGACAAGCCGCGCGGCCTGTTCAGCTCGCTGTTCGGCGGCGAGGGCGCCGGCAGCCAGCGCATGCTGCCACAGACCGAGGCGCTCGACGGCGTGCTGGGCTCCAAGAAGAAGTTCAAGGTCAGGCCCGAGTTCGAGCCGCAGATGGTCCAGTTCGACGGCGGCTACAAGCGCGGCACCATCGTCATCGACCCGAAGAAGCGCTTCCTCTACCTCGTCGAGAACAACGGCAAGGCGCGGCGCTACGCCATCGCGGTCGGCCGCGACGGGCTCGCCTTCAGCGGCCGCGGCGTGGTGGGCGACAAGCAGGAATGGCCGCGCTGGACGCCGACCAAGGACATGCAGCAGCGCGAGCCGAACAAATACGGCCGCTACAAGGACGGCATGGACGGCGGCCCCGACAACCCGCTCGGCGCGCGCGCCATCTATCTCTATCAGAACAAGCGCGACACCCATATCCGCATCCACGGCACCAACCAGCCGCAGTCGATCGGCACCGCGTCGTCCAACGGCTGCTTCCGCATGATCAACGAGCACGTCATGGACCTTTACGGCCGCGTGCGCATGGGCGCCGACATCATCGTCCTGTGACGCCCGGCGGGCATCGCCCGCGTCGGAACCAAGACGCCGCGCCCGACCAGCCGGGCGCGGCGTTTTCTTTTCGACGGGGCCTGCCTGTCAGACGAGTTGCAGGCCCTTCAGGCTGGCATGGCCGTTACGGCCGACGATGATGTGGTCATGGACAGCGATGTTCAGCGGCTTCAACGCATCGATCACTGCCTTGGTCATCTCGATGTCGGCGCGCGACGGGGTCGGATCGCCGGACGGGTGGTTATGCACCAGCACGATGGCGCTGGCCGACAGTTCGATGGCGCGGCGCAGCACCTCGCGCGGATAGACCGGCGTGTGGTCCACCGTTCCGGTCTGCTGGACCTCGTCGCCGATCAGCCGGTTCTTCTTGTCGAGGAACAGGATGCGGAACTGCTCGCGCGTCTCGTAGGCCATCGCGGCGCGGCAATAGTCCAGCACCTGCGTCCATGAGCCGAGCACCGTTCGGCCGACCACTTCCGTCTTCGCCATGCGGCGGCCGGCGGCTGCAACCGCCTTGAGATCGGCGGCAACGGCTTCGCCGACGCCCTTGACCTCGCGCAACAGGTGCTCCGGGGCGCCCAGCACCTCGGCGAAGGAGCCGAAGCGCGTCAGCAGCGTCTTGGCCAGCGGCTTTGTATCGCCCTGCCGGATGGAGCGGTAGAGAATGAGCTCCAGCAGCTCGTAGTCGGGCAGGGCATCGTGGCCGCCGGCCGCGGCGCGCTGGCGAAGCCGCTCGCGATGGCCGTGATAATGCGGCTTCTCGACGCCGGCGGCGACCGGCGAAGCGATCGGCCGCTCGCCAAATCCCCGCTCGTCGGACGTCTCGTCGCTCATGGCGATATTAGAGAGGGCGCTGGGCAGGCCGTGTCAATCGCGGCCCGCTTCTTTCAACGGCTCTATGCCATGGCCGCAGAAATCGCGCGCCATCGGGGCAGCGTTCCGCCTCGGGGCGGGTCTGTATCGCGGCCCCGACCGCCCCCAGCCGCCACCTGCCCGGATGACGCGGCGCATCAGTTCAGAAGGGCCTCGGGCTTCATGTCGTTGTTGGCGATCGATCGGATCTCGGACAGGACCATGTTCGAGGTGGGCAGAAGAGGACGGCCCACGCGCCTCAGGATGCTGAGGTGCCTGAACGTCGCCGGAGCCCGCAGCGGAATGGTCTGGAGCACGCCCGCTTCACTTTCATGTTTGAACGAGAGGCTTGGCAGCGCCGTGAGAAGATCGGATGTCTCGATCGCGGCTTTCAGCGTGTGCGCCGTGTTCGCCGAGACGTTAGCCGGCGGAGTGTCGAGCCCCGCCCGCATGAAGAGCTTGCGGAACTCGATCCAGATCGCATTGCCCTTTTCGGGCACGATCCATGAATGGTCGAGAAGCTCCCTGACCTCCAGGGGGGCGCGCGAAATGGCGGGATGACCGCGGCGTCCCACCACGCATATCTCCTCTTTCAGGAATTCCTCGAACCGGATGTTCTCGTTGAGAATCGCGTGGTGGGCGTTGGCGACGGCGAAGTCGATGTTTCCGCATTCCAGTTCCGTCACCAGGCGATCGCTCGATGCCTCGATGACCTGGATCTGAACCTGGGGCGATTTCTGAAGGACGTTCCTGAAGACGCCGGGAAGAATATGGTCGACAATGCTCGGAATGATGCCGATGCGCGCCGTCCCCCTCGATGCTCCCATCATGAGGCTGATATCTTCGACGGTGCGATCGATATCGGCCCGCAAGATGCGGGCGTGAGGAATGAAGGCCTGGCCGAACGCGGTCAGCTCCATTCCCAGCGCATGGCGCACGAACAATTCGGCACCCAGCCTGTCCTCCAGCCGCTTGAGAGAACGGCTGAGCGCCGGCTGCGTGATCGAGAGCGCCGCTGCGGCGCTGCCCAGACTTCCGAGCTCGGCGACCTTCAGGAAGTAGGAAATTTCGCGGAGGTTCAGCTCCATACCAAACCGTTATGGCTAACGCCTCAAAAGGCAATGGCGGATCATAGCGGAGCATGTCAACTTGGGCAAAGCTTTAATCTTAAAGGAATATGAGGGGGCCACGGCGAAGTATCCTGGCAGTCACTGGCAATATTACGATGCATATCGGCCATCTGTCGGCGGCTGTCATGCCGTGCCAGCACGTGATGGACGCAATATCCGACGCGTCCCTCACTTGCCGTAGTATCCCCGCTTTCCGCTGTTCGACGTCCTGCCGGCGTGTGAGCGTTGCAGAACAGATCAAACCCCATGGGATGCAAATTCCCGTGAAATTTGTGAATATGAGGCGACCTGGTGAAAACTGAGCACGACAAATATATCGGGAGAAAATCCATCTCCGAAGATTATATTTGCTCCAGCCAAGTTCATAAGATGAACGTCACCCTCAACCGGAAAGATCCTGTTCCGGTCGAAGGCGATCCTGTTCCTGCCGGGTGGAATTATCTCTTCTTCGCGAACATGGTCCGCACCGAGGAACTGGCCGAGGACGGGACGATCGCCGACAGCCAGTTCGAGATTTCCACGGACCTGCCTTTGCGCTGGCTGGCGGGAAGCCGGGCAAGATATTTCCGGCCGATGCGGATCGGCAGCCGCGTGGGCCAGGTTTCCGAGATCGTCTCGGTCGTGTCCAAGGTCGGCTCCACGGGAAGGCTTCTGTTCGCCACCCAGCGGCAGATGATTTCCGACGAGCACGGGCCCCTGATGGAAGAGGAGTGGGACGTCGTCTATCGCGAGGCCGTCAAGAAGGAGAATCCACGGAGCGGCGGGAAGGTATTTTCGAACCAGTATGATTTTGAAAAATCGTTCGAGCTGAATACGGCACTTCTGTTTCGGTTTTCGGCGCTTAATTTCAATCCTCGTAGACTTCATTACGATTATGACTATGCGGTTCGCATCGAGAAACTGCCCGGCCTGGTCGTTCATGGGCCACTTACGGGAATCCTCCTGCTGGAGGCTGCGAGGGACAATAATCCACGGTCCCGCATTTCCAGCTTCAGGATGCAGGCTCAGGCGCCCGTCCTGTCCGATCAGGTCCTGAGAGTATGCGGAAGCCTGACAGGCGAGGGAAACGCCTGCGATCTGTGGGCCGTCCTGCCGGACAATACCGTGGCCATGACCGGCCACGTCACCTTTGAATGAAAGCGTCGGCGTCCGTCGCGGACATCGGACGCGTTTCACAGAATAATACCAAGTAATTGTTGTTTGGATTGAGATTATGAAAAGAAAAACGGTCCTGTCGATGGAGCAGGCCCTGGCCATGCCTTCCGCCACCTTGCGGTTCGTGCATCTCGGCTGGAGGGTCATCCGTCTCGAGGCTGTCTCGCCGGGGCAGGCGACGCCGGGGGATCCCAATCGCTATATCGGCAAGGATGTCGCCGGACCGGATCGTCATAGCTACTACATTGCTCCCAATGTCGGCAAGGAAGCCATAGCTCTGGACCTCAAGCAGGAAGCAGGTAGGGAAGCACTCAAGCGGCTTATCCGGGATCTCGATGTCGATATATTCTGCTGTAATACGATTCCATCGCGATATGAGACCTTGGGAATAGATTACGATACCTTGAAAGCAGTGAAACCCGACCTCATCTGGGCGGGCATTTCTGCCATGGGCCCGGATTTTCCGAACGTGGCCGGGTACGATCCGGTCATTCAGGCCATGGCCGGCCTGATGGAATTGACCGGCCAGCGCGACGGGCCTCCGACCCTCAGCGGCATACCGCTCGTCGATCTCAAGGCCGGCGACGAGGTTTTTGCCGGCGTGTGCCTTGCCCTGGCCGAGAAGGCCGAGACCGGATTGGGCAAGCGCATCGATGTTTCGATGTATCAGGCCATTTCGTCATGGCTGATCACCACACTGCCGTTGATCGATCACAACTGCGATGAGAGCGAGATCACGCGCTGCGGCAATGAGCATAGAAAGTATATCCCGACAAACGTATATAAAACGCTCGACGGATTCATCTATATTGCTCAGGGAAGCGACCGGCAGTGGAGGAGCTTTATCAGCATACCCAAATTTTCGTCGCTCGATACCGAGATGCGCAAGCGCAATAACGGCAGGCTTTCCGACCGCGTGAACCTTCACAGGGATATTTCCGAAATTATCCGTCACCACAGCACCGCGGAGCTGATTTCGGATCTGGAGCGTGTTCAGGTCCCGTGTTCTCCGATACTCGACCTGAAAGAGGTCATCGAAGCGGATGGCATAGCACAGAAGCTTACCTATACGACGACGCCGGAAGGACGCAGGATAAGAATGCAGCCAAAGGCAGTCGATTTTACAAATACCGGATCTGAATTTCCTTTTTCCCCAAGATATGGTGAGCATACAGAAAGCATATTGTTGGAATCTGGATTTAATGAAAAAGAGATTTCCATGTTGCGCGATAGCAATGTGATCCCGCACTCTGCCGGTGCTTGATGTGAAGCACAGGACAGGAGGAAACGCTATGAAAGAACAGTTTGAAGATATCGCGGTTTCCCTTGACGACGACGGTGTCTTCACCATCCGTCTTGCCCGGGTCCGCAAGAAGAATGCCCTGTCACCGGCGATGAACAGGGAAATCCTCAAGGCGGTCAGGTATGCTGCGGATTCCCCGGACGTCAAGGCTCTGATCTTCACCGGGTCCGAGGACAGCTTCTGTGCCGGGCTGGATCTCGAACTATCCTTCCTCGAGACGATCGGATCGGATGATCCCCAAAAGTTCAGGGAGGCAATGCAGCCGATACTTGCCTGGTATCGCGAACTCCATGAGATGGAGAAGCCGACCGTTGCGGCTGTCAACGGACATGCCTATGGCGGCGGGATCGTTCCGGTTTCCCTTTGCGATATCTCACTGGCTTCCGACAAGGCGTTGTTCGGCCTGTCGGAAATCAACTTTGCCCATTTCCCGGCAGGGGGCAGCACATGGGCGGTTTCGCATTTTCTCCTGCCCAAGCATTTCGAATATCTGTGCCTCACGGGCGACCGGATCGATGCCTCCGAGGCGATGCGCATGGGGCTGGTGACCAAGGTCATTCCCGCCGCCGAACTTTCCGGTGCGGCGCTGGAGATGGCGAGGAAGCTGGCCGGCAAGCATCCTAACGCCTATGCGGTCGCCAAGAGAATGTGCCGCATGACGCGGCAGATGCCGCTGTGGGATGCGATAGCGCTCGAAATGGCGCACATCCATGAGAACTACTTCTTTACTCAGGGAGAAATGGCGAAAGTCGCCATACGGCAGTTTACGAGCAAGCTTATCAAGACAGGGGCCGGCGAATCCTACGATCCGGCGCTCCGGCCGGGACGGTAACTTTCCGGAGCAGGTTTGAGAGGAGGGGGACATGGCACCTGGAGCGGCCTCGATTGTTATCACGTTGGTTCTGACGGTGCTTCTTTTCGTCGGAATACCCATCGCGATCGCCCTGGGGCTTGCCGGCCTCGTAAGCATAATGGCCGGCATAGGCGGCACCGCGTGGATAACGCTTACCGGCGGGGCTGCGTTACACAACCTGACCAATCTTGGATTTCTTGCGATTCCGCTTTTTATCCTGATGGGATACTTCGTTTCCGAAAGCGGCATGGGCGAAAAACTCGTTCACTTCGCCTCGCTGTGGTTCAGGCGCTTTCCGGGTTATCTCAACATCGCAGGGATTGTGGCGTGCGGCCTGTTCTCCGCCATTTGCGGTTCGAGCGTGGCGACCGCGGCGGCGATCGGCAACATCATTCTCCCCGAGATGAAGCGCCGGGGCCACTCGATGCGCTGGGGCATGGGGGCGATCGCTGCCGGCGGTACGCTGGGGATCGTGATCCCGCCAAGCAATTCCTTCATCCTGTACGGGATTTTGACGGAAACCTCGATCTCCAAACTGTTTGCCGCCGGCATATTGCCCGGACTTATTCTGATTACGTTGTTCATCATCTTCAACATCATCCTGTTTTCCATGAAGCCGAGCCTCAATCCGGTGGAGGAACGCGAGGAGGTGAGCTGGACTGCCCGATGGATCTCGCTTCGCCAGATCTGGACGGTCATGGTGCTGATCTTCGCGGTGATGGGCGGCATCTTCTTCGGGGTCGTGACGCCGACGGAAGCTGCGGCGCTGGGCGCGCTGATCGCTCCGCTCCTCGGCCTGTTCGTCCTCAGATCGCTGAACATGGCGTCCATCCATACCGCCCTGCTCAAGACCGTTCAGCTTTCCACGATGCTGGGCTTCATCATCTTCAGCGGCCTGATCCTCGGCAGGGGAATGTCGGCGCTTGGGATTTCCAATCTTCTCGTGGATTATATTTCAGACCAGGGATTCAGCCCTTGGACCGTAATGATAATCATCAACATTTTCCTGCTTATACTTGGAATGTTCCTTGAAGGGTCGGCCATCATGCTGGTGACCCTGCCGCTGCTCTTCCCGATCGTGATTGCCCTCGGCTTCGATCCCATCTGGTTCGGGGTGATATTCACGATCAACATGGAGCTCGGCCTGATCGTACCTCCTGTGGGGATAAATGTTATCGTCATAAAGGGGATCGCGGGGGAAAGCATGAAGGAGGCCATAATCGGCGTTCTTCCCTATATCGCGATAATGACGGCAGTCCTGATCCTGATCATGTTCATTCCGGGAATTGCAACCTGGCTTCCGGCACTTATGTTCGACTAATGAACTACCTGTCTCTGAAATCACGTTCAAAATGGGAGAAAGCAATGCCTGTAAAGAAAACACTTGCGGGAGCCCTGTGCGCTCTTCTCGTCACGCTGGGTACGGCGAGCCATTCCGTTGCTCAGGAATATACCCTCCGGCTCGCTCATCCTTTCCCCAAGACGCATGTCCAGGGGCAGGGCTATGAGCTGTGGGCAAAGCTGGTTGAAGAAAGGTCGAACGGACGAATTAAAGTCCAGACTTTTCCGGCGGCCAGCTTGATAACGGCGGCTGAATCGCTCGATTCCGTGGTTGCCAATGCGGTTCAGGCCAGCAGCTTGATGGGCGTCTGGGACGTCGGCTCCATTCCCCTGCACAACGCGATTTCGCTGCCCTTCCTGTTTGAGGATCGCGACCACTTCCGCAGGACGCTGGACGACGGCCTGTTCGACCTGATCGCGGAGAAATACGAGGAACGCGGCGTCAAGATGCTCAATTATTTCTTCAAGGGGACGATTGCGATCTTCGACCGGGGGAAATTCCTCGTCACTCCCGAGGATTTCAAGGCAAGAAACCTGCGCGGGTTGGGCGGATACGCGACCCTCACGCTGACGGAGCTCGGCGCGAACGCCGTGTCGCTGCCGACGGAGGACATCGCTGCGGCGCTGGAGCGCGGCGTGGTCGACGGGATCATGACAAGCTGTCTCGGCCATCTGGCGAGAGGCTGGGCGGATACCGCCAAATACGTGACGGATATCGACATCATACAGGCCGGGGAAGGACTTGGCATCAACCTCGAACTCTACAACTCGATGTCGAAGGAAGACCAGGCGCTGCTTCAGGACGCCGCCGATGAGATGGAAGAAGCGGAATGGCGTTTGACGGCCGAGGCCGATGACGTCACCTGCCAGGATTTCTGGGCCAAAAACAATCTTCCCGTCAGGAAGCTGACCCCGGACGAGCGTAATGTGCTTCGCCAGAATATCGGTGGCGTCTACGAAAAGGCCCAGTCCGAAATCCCTCAAACCGCTGAGATCATCGGCCTGGCCGAGAAGGCGCGCAAGCCCGCAGGCCAGTGATTTTCGACGGCTGATGGGTTAGCATCCTTTCGGCCGGACAGTGCGAAGCAAGTTTGAGGCAAGGTTACCGGTTGGCGGCCTCGCGCCGCCAACCGGGCGCTGCATCACAGGGGATTTGTTTGCATGGGTCGGTTTGTCGAAACTGTCTTCAAATTTGGCATGAATGTCGCCGCCGGTTTGCTGTTGCTGACGGTCTTAGCGATAGTGTTCAATTCCATGCTTCGCTATTTCTTCAGCAGCGGTTCGGCGCTGATATTGGAGTTTTCCGCCTACGTGTTCCTGTGGGTGACGTTCCTCGGATTGGCGGGAACTCTTCTGGTTGACGGGCACACCAAGGTCGACATGCTGCTCGAGCAGGTGCCGGAGAGCATCCGAAATGTTCTCGAACGTTTCATCGTTCCTCTGGGCGGCCTGCTATACGGATCGCTGATCTTCTATGCCGGTTTCCAATTGACGATGAGCCTGTTCAGAAGATCGACGATGTCGATCGGTGCGAACCCGTTTCCGCTGTGGCCGATAGCGATCATCATACCCATCGGCTCGCTGTTGTTCATGGTTGCCGTAGTCTACTGCTTTTTCCGGGATTCCAGAAAGGGCTGAAAGGCGGGCTGGAGCTGAACTTCGCGGAAGCCGCAGGCATCCGCTTCCAGGCCCGCGCAGGCAGGTTCCCCTGTCTTGTGCGGGTATTCGCATCGCGGGTCGGCGAAGGCCGCCGAAGGGCAGGTCTGACTGATTGCGCCCTCGATCGAAGGGCGGCAGACCGGCCCTATTGCGCAAATACGCACAATCGATTGAATGTTTGAGGCGGGCTCAGGCGACGCCGCGCCGTTCGGCCTCGGTCGGCAGGGCAGGCAGCGCCTCCATCACGCGGGCGCGCGGGAACATCGCCACCGCCTCTGTGCCCTCGCGCATCTTCGAATGCAGCCGGAATTCGCCGCCGTGCAGCTCCACCAGCCCCTGCACGATGGGCAGGCCGAGGCCGGTTCCCTGCTCGGCGCTCTTGATGGCGATCGAGCCCTGGCCGAAGGCCGAGAGCACGACCTGCATCTCCTCCGGCGGGATGCCGGGGCCGTTGTCGCGCACCGACAGATACTGGCCGCCGCCCGCGGTCCAGCCGACGCGCACGCGCACCTCACCGCCGGTCGGGGCGAACTTGATGGCGTTCGACATCAGGTTGAGCGCCACCTGCCGCATCGAGCGCTCGTCGGCGAAGAGGCGGGGCAGGCGGTGCTCGTATTGCTGGACGATGCGGATGTCCTTCTTGCGCGCGCGCAGCTCCATCATGTGGCAGCACTCCTCCACCACGTCGGCGAGGTCGAGCGGCTCCTCGTTGAGCTGGTAGCGCCCGGCCTCGATGCGCGACAGGTCGAGGATCTCGTTGATGAGATTAAGGAGGTGCTGGCCGGAGGCGTGGATGTCGCGCGCATAGTCGCGATAGGTGTCGTTGTTCATCTTGCCGAGCACCTCGTTGCCCATCACCTCGGAGAAGCCGAGGATGGCGTTGAGCGGGGTGCGCAGCTCGTGGCTCATGGAGGCGAGGAAGCGCGACTTGGCAAGGTTCGCCTCCTCGGCGCGGCGGCGCGCCTCGTCGGACATGGCCTTGGCCGTTTCGAGCTCGGCGATGAGCGCGTCCTTCTCGGTGCGGAACGACATCAGCATCAGCGCCGATTTGTGCAGGTGCCCGGCCACATAGGTGAAGAAGGGCAGGGAGGCGATCAGCAACGCCACCATCAGCGCCTCGACCGGCATCCACAGCCGCAGCGACCAGATGGCGAAGACGGCGACCGGCACGGCGAAGGTGACGGCGAGCGCGCCGCGCAGGGCCGAGGCCATGATGGCGGTCGCCGCGATGGCCATGAGCATGACCACGGCCTTCACCACGCCCAGCTCGTAGGCGCCGCCGCATTCGACGCATTCGAGCAGGGCGAAATAGGCCCAGCCGAGGCCGCTGGCGAAATGGCCGATCAGGAAGTGCCGCTTGAGCTTGTGCGGCTCGATGTCGGCGAGCTCGGCCCTGTCGGCGCGGCGGGCGATCACCGCCAGACCCGCATAGAAGGTCACGGTCAGCAGCGCCCACAGGAGGATGTCGCCGCTCATGCCGGCAAGCAGGCCCGCCGCGCTGACCACGATGACCATCAGGGGAATCGCGGCAGCGCTGTTGATGACGGCGCGCGCGTGCAGCTTCAACAGCTCGCGGTCGAAATCCGGGCTGCCCTCGCGCTGCGAGAGCCTGTCGCGCGTGCGTCGCACCGCCTTGGCCACGTCGCTGTTGCGGTGCGCCTTCGTGCGGTCCACAATGTTCTTGTCCGCAGTCTGAGAGCGCTGCAAGGCCATGAGCGGGTTCGGTTTTTCGCGGGAAAAATCCCTGCCGCGAGGCTATCCGGGTTTGGTTAACGGACCCTTCCGTTGAGGCGCCCCCGACGCTTGCGCGGCAGCGCCGTGCGCCCGCGCCGGGCAACCGGCGGCGCGTCGTTCCGCCCGCGTCCGCGCTGGCGCGCCGCGCTCGACTGGGGGCTCGTCGTCCTGCTCTTCGGCGCCTGTGCGCTGCTGGTCGCCCGGCTCGACAATATCGCCTTGCAGACGGCGCAGGGGCAGGCAAGGATCATCGACGGCGACACGCTGGAGCTCGGCGGGCAGCGGGTGAGGCTGCGCGGCATGGATGCGTTCGAGCGGGACCAGACCTGTGCGCGGGCAGGGGCGGACTATCGCTGCGGTGCGGAGGCGAGCGCAGCGCTTGTGCGGTTCGTCGCCGGCTCGCCGGTCGAATGCGCCGGCCGCACCGCCGACCGCTACGGCCGCCTGCTCGCGGTCTGCCAAGCGGGCGGGCGCGACCTCGGCGCCGCGATGGTGGAAGCCGGCTGGGCGCTGGCCTTCGGCGATTACGAGGCGCAGGAACGCGAGGCGCGGCTTGCCCGGAGCGGCGCATGGGCCGGTACGTTCGCCGCCCCGGCGGACTGGCGGGCCGGCCGCGGCGAGCCCGCCGAGCACCGGCAGGACTGGTACAGGCGGCTGCTCGACCTTATCGTGCAGCTCGTTTCAGGCAGGGGAGATCGAGCGGATGAAGCTCTATGACGGCGGTAAGGCGCCCAATCCGCGCCGTGTGCGCATCTTCCTTGCCGAGAAAGGCATTTCCGTGCCGCTGATGCCGGTCGACATGGAGATTTTCGGCCACCGCTCCGAGGAAGTCACCGCGCTCAACCCGCTCCAGCGCCTGCCCGTCCTCGTTCTGGACGACGGCACGGTGCTCACCGAGAGCGTCGCCATCTGCCGCTATTTCGAGGAGCTCCACCCCGAGCCCGCGCTGTTCGGGCACGGCGCGCTCGGCCGGGCGACGGTGGAGATGTGGCAGCGGCGGATGGAGCTGAACCTCCTCCTGCATGTGGCGCACGCCTTCCGGCACATCCATCCAGCCATGAAGGAATGGGAGGTTCCGCAGATCCCCGAATTCGGCGAGGCCAGCAAGCCGAAGGCGCTCGAATTCCTCGCCGTGCTCGACCGGGAGCTCGCCGGCCGCGAGTTCACTGCGGGGGACGCCTACAGCATCGCCGACATTACCGGCCTCGTCGCCGTCGACTTCATGAAGCCGGCCCGCATCGCCGTGCCGGAGGAGTTCGCGAACGTCCGCCGCTGGCATGCGGCGATGAAGGCGCGCCCCAGTGCGTCGGCTTGACGAGCCCGACAATGCAGCCTTGTTTCAGGATCGGCATGTTGTTGGAATGATATTCTACGACAGGCTTGCCAGGCGTGCTGTTTTTTCTTGATGAAGCGGGTCCTCATCGGCATTTTCCGGTAAATTTTTCCAAGAGGCCCGAAATGGACCGACTCGACCGGAAGATTCTGCGCCTGTTGCAGGAAGACGCTACCCTGGCGGTGGCCGACGTCGCCAAGAAGGTGGGCCTGTCGACCACGCCGTGCTGGCGCCGCATCCAGAAGCTCGAGGAGGAGGGCGTCATCAGGCGCCGCGTGGCGATCCTCGATCCGTTCAAGGTCAATGCGCGCGTGACGGTCTTCGTGTCGATCCGCACCGCCTCGCACAGCAACGAGTGGCTGCGGCGCTTCTCCGAGGTCGTGCAGGAGTTTCCCGAGGTCGTGGAATTCTACCGGATGAGCGGCGACGTGGACTATCTGTTCCGCGTCGTGGTGCCCGACATCGCGGCCTATGACGCCTTCTACAAGAGGCTGATCGCCAAGATCGAGATCCGCGACGTGTCCTCCAGCTTCGCGATGGAGCAGATCAAGTACACGACCGAGCTGCCGCTGGACTACATCGTGCTCGACAAGGACAATGGCTGAGTTTTTGGGGCTGAGTTTTGGGGGCCGAGCGCTCAGCGCGCCATGAAGCCCCATGGGTTGGGGCCTTCGTGGGGCGTCGGCTGTCGGTCGCCCATGCCGCGGCCGACCACCGTGCTGGCGTCGAGATGCCAGGCCGATTCCACGACGGCGACGCCGTCGAAGATGAAGACCTGCGCGAGGTCGCGGCCGCTGGTGAGCCGGCCGGTCACCGTCACCACCTCATAGATTCCCGCCGCCCGGTATGGCGTGTCCGGGTGCACGCGCAGAACCTGGTTCGGCGCCGGCGCGGGCGTGTGGCTGCACGCGCCGGCCCAGGGAACCAGCAGGAATTCGTGCACGAGTTCGCCTTCGCGGTCGGCCGGCAGCAGGAAGCCGGTGATCTCGACCGTCTCGCCGTCCGCGTCCGACGCGGCCGCGCGGCCCATGTCGCCGGCGAGCGGCGCGGTCAGCATGGCCGGCTGGGCCTGCGGCCGTAGCTCCGCCCAGCCCAGCAGCCGCGCCGCATGGGCGGGGCCGCCCGCAAGAAGCAGGCCCGCTGCCGCGATCGCCAATGCCAGCCGGTGCGTCGTTGTCATGGTCATTGGGGTCATCGGGCGAAATAGACAACCGCGGCGCACGTCGGTCAATGGCGCTGTCACCCGCGCGCCACTGGACGCGACAAGCTCCGGCATCTGGATGAGGACGGTTGCGCAGCCGCGCTTTCTTCACCATCTTGAGTGTAGGATACGCGTTCCGCCGGCCTTGAACCGGCGTGCAGGGAGACGGCAATGGGCAGGTTTCAGGTCATCAGCCTGACGGATGCGGCGGCCGGCCGGGTGCGCGACATCGTCGATTCGCGCGAGAATGCGCGCGGCCTTCGCGTCGGCATCAAGAAGGGCGGCTGCGCCGGCATGGAATATACGATAGACCTCGTGACGGAGCCGTCCGCCAAGGACGACCACATCGAGCATGCCGGCGCGCATGTGTGGGTGGCGCCCGAGGCGGCGCTCTACCTGCTCGGCACGACCATGGATTTCGAGACGACCAAGCTGCGCACCGGCTTCGTCTTCCGCAACCCCAACGAGAGCTCGGCCTGCGGCTGCGGCGAATCGGTCGAGCTGAAGCCCGCGGACCTGAAGGCTCTGGCCGAGGCGCGCGCCAGCGCCGCGTGATCCGCTGACGGACGCATGACAGGCGCGCCGCCATCTGCCAGCCTGCTGCCACGAACGAGGCTATGAACGACGACGACATCCGCGACCTCTTTGCCGGGCTGGGCCCAGTGAGCATCCGCCGCATGTTCGGCGGCAAGGGAATCTACCATCAGGGGCAGATCGTCGGGCTCGACATCGGCGACGAGGTGCTGCTCAAGGCCGATGCCGCCAGCGCGCCGCGATTTGCGGCGGCGGGCAGCCGCCAGTGGACCTATGACGGCAAGAACAGGCCGGTGGCCATGCCCTACTGGTCGATTCCGGACAGCGCGATGGACGACCCGGACGAACTGGCGCAATGGACGCGGCTCGCCTTCGAGGCGGCGCTGCGCGCCCGCAAGGAGTGATCCTCCGATGACGCAGAATTTTCTCGCCGTGTCGACGGCCGGCATCGAGCCCGAGAAGGGCGCCCCGGCGCCCGAGCGGCTGATAGCGGGCAATCCGCGCTTCCGCACCTGGAATGCAGAGGAGCGCGACGGGCTCTATGCCGGCATATGGGAAGCTACGCCCGGCAAATGGCGCATCGTCTACGACGAATGGGAGTATTGCCGCATCCTCTCGGGGACTTCGGTGATCGAGGAGGATGGCGGCGAGGCGCGCACGGTGCGCGCCGGCGACAGTTTTGTCATCCGCCCGGGATTCCGCGGCACCTGGGAGGTGCTGGAGACGACGCGCAAGGACTACGTGGTCAGGCTGTGAAACGGTCTGGCGCTCAGCCGGCCGTCGCGTCGGCCCGGCAGGAAAATTCGTAGTCGGCCAGAATCTCGTCCAGCTCGTCGTCGTCCTCGATGCTGCCGGAACCGGCATAGGCCGCCGTCACCGCATCGAGATCGTCCTGCTGGTGCCCCATCCGCTCGAAAAGGGCGCCGACGCAGCCGCAGAACCGTGCCGCCCCGTCGGGGACCGAAACGTCGGCGAGCAGCGCCGCCACCCGCGGCGAGGCCGCGCAGGCGGGCGCGAACGCGGCCATGTCGAGCTCGGTCGGCTCGGCCGGCACCTCCTCGACATAACGCTCGCCGTCGAAGACCAGCAGCATGGAGCCGGCCAGCACGTCGGAGAAGCCGGTGCCGCTGACATTGACCAGCGTGAAGGCGCCCGGCACCGCGCGGGTGCGCACCAGCCCGGGCTCGAGGATGTCGATCCAGTTCATGCCGTCGAAATAATAGAAGCGCGGGGCGCAGCCCTCGTCGTTGCAGAAGGCGGGCGTCCGCGCGTAGGCGATCATGTCGGGCTGGCCGTCGCCGCTGAGGTCCACCGGGCTGATGATGACGAGCGCGGGATCGACCGGGGCGCCGGCCTCGGCCGAGAAAAGCTCGACCGCGCGGGCATGCAGGTCCGCCGGCTGGGTTCCGAACGGCAGGTAGGCGATTTGCGCCTGCGCCACCGCGCAGGAGAGCGCCGCCGCGACGGCGCCGAACGCAGCGATCGCGACGCGCCTCAGCATCGCACCAGCAGCCTCTCCAGCCCGTGGAAATGATAGGTGTCGCGATAGACCGGCTCTTCCGCCAGTTCGATATGCGGCAGCCGTCTGAACAGCACGCCGAGCGCCGCCTGCATCTCGATGCGCGCCAGCGGCGCGCCGATGCAGAAATGGATGCCGGCGCCGAAGGACACGTTCTTCTGGTCGGCGCGGGCGGCGTCGAACAGGCCGGGCGAGGCGAAGGCGCGCGGGTCGCGGTTGGCGGCGCCGAGCAGCAGGCCGATTTGCTCCCCGGCGTTCAGCTCGACGCCTTCCGGCAGCGTCGTCGGGCCGTAGGCGTAGCGGCGGAACATGTGCAGCGGTGCGTCGAAGCGCACGCATTCCTCAACGACGGCGGCGGTCGCCTCGGGCGTGACGACATGCCGGCGCGGGTCGCCCCCCTGCTTCAGGATCGCGCGCACCGCATTGCCGGTCTGGTGGACGGTCGCCTCGTGGCCGGCATTGAGCAGCAGGATGGCGGAGGAGACGAGCTCGTCCTCGTTCAGGCGCTCGCCGCTCTCATGGGCGGAGATGAGCAGGCTGAGCAGGTCGTCGCCGGGGTTCGAGCGGCGCTCGCGCGCATAGCCGCGGATGAAATCGGCGAAGTCGCGGGCGGCGCGGTCGGCATCCTCCTCCACGGCGCGGGTGCGCCCGTGCATGTACATGGCCACCATGCGGTGCGACCAGTCGAGAAGCTGCGGCCCCATCTCCGCCGGCACGCCGAGCATCTCGGTGATGACGACGATCGGCACCGGCGTCGCGAAGGCGGGCAGGAGATCGACGGTCCCGCTGCCCGCAAAGCCGTCGACCAGCTCGTCGGCCAGCGCCTCGATGCGCGGGCGCAGCCGCTCCACCTGGCGCGAGACGAAGGCGCGGTTGACCAGCGTGCGCAGGCGCGTGTGCACCGGCGGCTCCAGCTCCAGCATGGAATTGGCCTCGATCCGGTCGAAGCCGGCAAGATGCTCGCGCCCGGCGGGATCGAACGGCTCCGGCGGCTGGCGACCGACGCGGCGGTCGCGCAGCAGGCCGTTCACGTCGTCATAGCCGGCGAAGCACCAGATGCCGAATTCGTGCCAGAAGAAGGCGCGGGCGTTCTCGTGCATCCAGGCATAGGCGGCATAAGGGTCCTGCACGAAGGCCGGCTGATGCGGGTCGAGACGCAGGACGCGGGTCGAGGCGTCGTAGTCGAAGTCGGGGAGGGCGGGGGCGCGCTGGAGCATGGCCCATCCTAGCGCGGCTTGCCCGCCCGCCGCCAGATCGCAGGCGCGCCTGCGGCAAGGAGGATCGCAAGCGGGCCGTCGTCGCGGGGCCGGCATTGCCAGGCTCTCCGGTGCCCGGCAGAAACCCGTCCTTGCGCATGGCGCGAAACACGGCGGCACGTCGCCTTGACTTGGCCGCGCGGTGCGCCGTATAGGGGCCGCGACACGCGCCTTCGGGCCACGGTCGGGCGATTAGCTCAGCGGGAGAGCACACCCTTCACACGGGTGGGGTCGCAGGTTCAATCCCTGCATCGCCCACCATCGACCTGCCCGCAATCAACTGAAATCACTCACTGTTTTCTCGAACTGCCGGATTTTCCGGCAATTGCCCTCGGCGCATCTCGGAGAACATCGGCGGAACCTGGCGCACCGACTCGTGGAAAAGTCGCGGACCGTGTTCCCGGATCGTTCGGGGTAGGGAGCAGATCGGCCCTGCGTGATTCCTCGGAAGCGACGACGTGCTCGTATCTCCGGGCCGATTTTTCGTCCCGCCAGCGGCCGGTGCCAAGTAGCCCCCGCGTGTCGGCCCCACCGTAGCGCCGCATCCACGTCGCCCACGTATGGCAAAAAACGTGGAATGACACGTCCGCCGCCATCGGTCCTGTCTTTGCCTTCACGTCCGCCATCCACGTGTAGAGCCGGCCGCACTTCCTGAACCTGAATACCTTCTGCTTTCCACGGTCCAATCCGCGCGGATGGTTGGCGAGTTCGGCAACGAGGTAGGGCGGCAGGTGGACGGCGCGCGGGTCGTCGTTCTTGGTCTTCGGGAAATAGGCGAACCGCTCCTGGAGAACCAGCAGATCGCAGGTGAGCGCCAGCGCCTCGTTGAGCCGGCAGCCGGTGTAGAGCAGGAAGGCGAGGAAGATACCGAATTCGGCATCCTTTTCCTTAGCGTGTTTCAGCATCGCGAATGCGGTCTGCGGCTCCATCCAGATCACGCGCTGGTTGCCGCGCCAGCCTTTCGGCCGCTTCACCTTGAAGTCGAGGCCGGCGTGTTTCAGGACGGCGGAGATCGGCGTGTAGACGTGGCGGTTGCGCGTCGCAGCGGACGCATGCGGGTACATCGTCGCCGCCACCTCATCGATCACCTGCTGCGAAATGCGTGGCAGCTCGACGCCGATCAGATGCGGGATGACGCCGCCAGTCCACATGCCAAGCCGATCATCGTATCGGCCGAGGTAAGTTCCATCGCCGCCGGCTTTGAGATAGGCGAGGGCGGCTTGCTCGAATGTGGGCTCCTTGGCCTCTACCGGGACCGGCTCGGCATGGCGACCACGCTCGATGTCGCGCTTGAGCCTGACGAGTTCGGCTTTCGCGGTCGCCTCGTTAGGAGTGCCTGTAGTTCGGTCAACGTAGACCCCGAGGTACGTACCACGGATCGACCAGTTCGGGCTTTTGCCGGGGCGGGGCGGCTTGAGCTTGAGCGGCATTCTTGTGCTTCCCTGCGCAGACCGGCAACGATAGCCGCGATATCGGCCGGGGTGAACAGCTTCCGATTTCCGTTGACGTAGTAGTGCGGGTGGCGCTTCACGATGTCCTGGAGAACGCGCCGGGACACTCGAATAGCGGAAGCCGCCTCATCCATCGTGAGCGCCGGCGTCATCCCTTCTTCTCCGATAGGGCGCGGCGCTGTGCGGTCTCTCCGCTAATTTCGATATGATCAGCGATCTGGCGCAGGAAACTCGCCAACTGGCAAAGCTTTGCCTGATTGGGGTCGCTGTCCAGATATGGGCGCGAGTTCGGAACGTCGCCTATCAGTGCGGAGAAATACGTCCGCGTCGGATTGTTCAGCCAGCAATGCTCGCCAGCCGGGAACAGGCTGTCTATGAACGCCTGTGCTTGCTCGCGCGTCAGGGTCATGCCTTCCTCCCAAGGGCGGCGCGGGCGATTGCGACCACGTCGTCAGGGTGGTGACTCTGGCAGGACGCGATGCGCTCCAGTGCCCGCTCCAGTTCCTCTATGCGCTGGCGGAGGGCGGCGAGTTCGGATTCCGGCACGTATGCGTGGCCCTGCATGTGGATGCGCGCCGCAGGCTGATTGCCTCGCGCAGGATCACCCTGCACCAGCAGTTCCTGGATGTCGGTCGGGATGCCTGCCTCAGCAAGCGCAACCAGCGGGGCGACGAGATCAACAGTCCGGGTCATAGTCGCGCCACTCCTGCTGTTCGTCTGGTTGGCCGTCGTCGTCCATGCCGGCGAGATAGCCGCCGCACTGGCCGCACGTTTCGGTATCGAGCATGATCGGATCACGCTCGACGCGATGGCATTGTTCGCAGAACATCGGCTCGCCCATCACGAAGCCCTCGCGATCAGACGGGCAAGACGCTTATGCGTGCGAAGGTGACGGTCTTCGTGCGACCAGTGCCACTCAATCCGGCCGTAGTCGTCGTGCTCCGCTGGATACTTCCGCGAAAGGAGAGCCCGCGCCTCTGCAACCGCCGCCGCCCGTCGTGTGAGGTATCGGCGCCGCGCGGTTGGCGCGTAGAATGCCGTGCTCGTCTGCGTTTTGATGCGGGCCATCACGAAGCCCTCCGGTCACGGGCTGAGCGGAACGCTCGCCAGTCCGACCAATCAGGGTCATTCACCAGAACCGGATCGCTGTCCTGAAACAGGATGAGGAATTGCCAACGGTCGAAGTGATCTTCGATCAAAAGCGCGAATTCCAGCGCCTTGTCCTTCTCCGCTATGATGCGGTCGCGCTCGGCGAGAGAGGCTTCCGCGGCGCGGAGGGCAACCGATGCGTGGGTGTATTGATCGGCGTTATATCGACTAGCAGCCCATGCTCGCTCGATTTCGCGACCAACTGCCTCCGCCAGAGAAAGTCCTTCGACTTCGGACGGATGAGCGTGTTCGGCGAGAACTGCCTTTACGGCGGCAACATCATCCATCGCTGGATAGGCGACGAGCACAAGCTTGTTCTTCATGCGAAGGTGCTCGTCCCTCTCGGCAGTTACACGCTCTAGCGCGTCTGCGCGTTCGGACGCCAGACGCAAGGCAGCAGCATCTGCATCCCTCTCCCGCGTCAGTTCCTCCACCTGCGCAGACAGGGAGGCGAGGGCTTCCGACGCGCGAGCAAAAGCCTCTGCGTCATCGTCGCGACCGTGCTTTGCGCTTGACCGCGAGTGGCCGTTCAGGTCGTCAATCAGCCCCTTCACGTCCTTCGGCATGGAGGCGGTGAGGGCGTATTCGGCCGCGCCGGGGCGGTCCTTGTCCTCGGACCAGCCGCCGATGAGCTGGCGAACACCATCCGGCAGCCGGGTCGATACGCCATTCACCGTCGCCCAAATCCGCACCGGGTGCCTGCCGTCTCGTATCTCAGGCATGGGAGGGCTCCTTCGCTTCGAGGGCGCGGACGACGCCAAGGCAAACCGCGATGGCCGCGTGATCGTGCTCCGATTCTGCGATCACCTCATTTTCGCTCATCACCGGTTCGCGGGTCAGAACCTGGAACCCGAACAGCGGCTCATCCGGCCGCGTTCGTCCCTTTGCGAAGAAGTAGTCGGTGTCGGGAAGCAGGGTATCGTGCAGCCACAAGGCGTCGCCTACGTCGGCCGAGAACGATCGATAAGTGTGCGGCACGTTGCCGGTGTCGTCGTTGTTCCGACGCATGACGATGATCTGCGGCACGAGGGCCTGCGCAATCGCGATGTCGAGCGCATAGGCGGGACTGGTAGCCTGTTCCAATGCGGTAATCAGTTCGGCGCGCGTCTCAGGCATGGGAGTCTCCGATCTCTCCGGTAGACGGGTTGAACGCAGGCTGCGAAACCGCGCCGCGCTTCACGTTGTTGATGATCAGAAGTGCGCGCTCGCGGCTCGGGAACGCGGCATGGAGGAAGGCCGCGATCACCACGGGGTCGATACCGACCGACTGCCAGTATTCGCGCTCACCCATAGAGTGCTGGCGGCGGTGCTCGTCAGGCGTCAGCGGGACGGCCCAGCAGTCGCTTTCCTTCGCGCCCTTGCCCCGGCCCAGCTTGCCGGCGCGGGGTTCGGCGTAGGACACGTGGGCAGCCTCTGTCGGTTCGCGGCGAGACACGATACTCGGCAGCGACCGGATGAAATCCAGATACGCTCCGTCCTTGACCCGCTTCGACTGCTTGCCGATGGGCTGCTGGCGGAAAGCGGTGGACGGGAGGGCGATGCGCGCCATCACGACCTCCCCGCCGGCCTGGATTCCGCCTTCACGCGGACGCGAGGCTTGAACCCCGTTTCCGCCATGAGTTGGCGATGGGTTGCGTTGCCGATGACGCTCTTGCGCTTCGGCGACTTGCGTGTGTGGGCGCGTACAGTGTGGAGGGCAGGGCGGGTCATGCTGCCCTCGCCAAGCTGGAAATCAGCGAAACGCGCGGCGCCGCGGCGGCG
>CAZVTK010000073.1:0-21712 GCA_964629765.1 uncultured Mesorhizobium sp. | reverse complement strand
CTCGGCAAGCTTGCGGCCCAGCGCCTCGCGCGCGTTCGCGAGAGCGTGGATCACCAGCTCTTTCTTTTCGCCGCGACGGGGCACCGCAACTTCCACCCTACGCCCGCTTTTCGCGCTCAACGCCTCGGCGAGCAGTTCGCGTTCGGGAATGTCGTGGGACAGCAGGACGGCCGATGGGCACGGCTTGTCGTCGTAGAACTGCGCCACGAACGCCCCCAGCACCGCTCCCGCCTCGAGCGCGCGATCGGCGCGCGGGAAATAGGCGCGGTTGCCCCAGTTCTGCCCGGTGCGGAAGAAGAACACCTCGACGCAATAATGCCCGCCCTCCTGGTGAAGGGCGAACACGTCGGCCTCGTCCACCCCTTGCGGGTTGATGCCCTGGTGGCTCTGCACATGGCTGAGCGCCGCGAGCCGGTCGCGATAGATCGCGGCGCGCTCGAAATCGAGGTCGTCGGACGCCGCCTGCATGGCGGAAGAGATCTGCGCCTTGATCTTGCTGGAGCGGCCCGACAGGAAGTCGCGCGCCTCTTCCACCAGCTCCGCATAGCCTTGCCCGTCGATCTCGCCGGTGCAGGGCCCGGAGCAGCGCTTGATCTGGAACAGCAGGCAGGGCCGCGTGCGGCTCTCGAACACGCTGTCGGCGCAGGTTCGGAGGAGGAAGGCGCGTTGCAGCGAGTTGATGGTGCGGTCGACCGCGCCGGCCGAGGCGAACGGACCGAAATAGTCGCCCTTGCGGCTGCGCGCGCCGCGGTGCTTGAAGATGCCGGGGGAGGCATGGTCCCCGGTCAGCAGGATGTAGGGGAACGATTTGTCGTCCCGCATCAGCACGTTGAAGCGCGGTCGCAACCTCTTGATGAGGTTGGCTTCCAGCAGCAACGCCTCGGTTTCCGTGCGGGTGACGACGAACTCCATCGTCGCCGTCTCGCGCACCATGCGGCCGATGCGGTTGGTGTGGAAGCGGCCCTGCGCGTAGTTGGTGACGCGCTTCTTCAGGCTGCGCGCCTTGCCGACATAGAGCACGTCGCCGGCCGCGTTCATCATGCGGTAGACGCCCGGCCGGTTCGGCAGCCGCTTGACGATGTCCTGGATGACCTGCGGCCCGGCCGCGAGCGGCGTGTCGCCGGCCAGCGACCAGTCTATGTCGGGGGTCGCGGCGCGCGGCGAGGGCGCGGCCTCCGGCTCCTCTTCCTCCGCCTCGGCCTCGGGCATATAGCCGGCCATGTCGTCGGCGGCGTCCGGCGACTTGCGGGGAATCGGGGGCGGCCGGTCTGGGCCGGGGTCGTCTGGGCCGGGGTCGTCTGGGCCGGGGTCGTCTGGGCCTGGGTCGTCTGGACCGGGAGTCATGTCCTGCCGGGTTTGTGCCTGCGCTCTTCCGGCGCGGTCATTCCCGCGCCAGCTTCCACGCCTATATGGGGTCTTTGCCGGTGCGTTGCAGCCTGTCCATTCCTTTGCCGGAATGCGGCGCTTGCGCAAGCCGGCGCGCAACGATGCTGACAGGATGGTGAGGGCAGGGGTGGGCAAAGAGGAGCAGGGACGGCCGGTCTGTCTGGTCACCGGCGGCGCGCGCCGGCTCGGCGCCGCCATCGCGGAGCATCTGGCGCCGCGCTTCGATCTGGCGATCCATTACGGCCGCTCGGAAGCCGAGGCCGAGGCGCTCGCCGCGCGCCTCGAAGCCCATGGCGGGCGCGTCGAACTGATCCGCGCGGACCTGTCCGACCCGCAGGCGGCGGCGGGCTTGGTGGAGCAGGCCGCCGGCCGGCTCGGCCCCATCGACCTTGCGGTCAACAACGCCTCCTCCTTCGACCACGACGACCCCGAAACCTTCGATACGGCGCGGATGCAGGCGGCGCTTGCCGTCAACCTCGTCGCCCCGATGGTCGTCGCCCGCGAGCTCGCCCGTCACGGCTCGGCGCGGGCGGTGCTGGTCAACATGCTGGACAGCAAGGTCTATGCGCCCAACCCCGACTTCTTCAGCTATTCGCTGGCGAAATTCGCGCTGAAGGCGTCGGTCGACATGCTGGCCATGCAGTTTCGCGGCCGCATGCGCGTTGCCGCCATCGCGCCGAGCGTGACCTTGCGCAGCGGCGGCCAGACGCCGGAAAATTTCGAGCGGAGCTGGCGCCACACGCTGACCGGGCACGGCCCGACGCCGCAGGACATCGCCGCCGCGGTCGAGTTCATCTGGTCGACGCCCTCCTTCAACGCCGCGACGCTGGTGCTCGACGGCGGACAGCATCTGATGTCGCTGGAGCGCGACGTGGCCTTCGTGGTGGACGAGCAATGACCCCGACCCGCACCGTGATCGTCCGCAATCTCTCGATCCCGATCTCGATCGGCCTGCACGAGCACGAGAAGCGCGCGCCCCAGCGCCTGCTCGTCAGCGTCGAGGCGGAGCTCGCGCCCGGCGGCGCGGACGACCGCATCGAGGACACGCTGGACTACGATCTCCTGTGCGACTTCATCCGCTCGCTGGCCGGCGGCGGCCATGTCGACCTTCAGGAAACGGTCGCCCGTCGCGTCCTCGATTTCGCCCTCGCCCTCCCTGCGGTCGTGTCCGCTGTGGTGGAAACCCGCAAGCCGGATGTCTTTCCCGACTGCGATTACGTTGGGGTAAGGTATGCGGGCAAAGTAACCAAGTAGTATCCTTTATTAATATTTATAATTAACAGAGTGTTACAAACATTGATTTCCATGTTGTAGAGTTGCAACTTCACATTTGTGCCTTATTTGAGACTCCATAACTCCCAAATTCGATTTCTCTTCCGCCGTATTCGCGGACGATGTGATGGAACCTGAAGGGACCAACGTCGTTCTCATGCCCAGGAGGCGGCGCGGGGTGTCGGATGGCGGTCGTGTTTTCCGCCGGTTGCAAGGAGTGTGAAATGAGAGCCAATATCAATCTCGCGCGTCAGGTCGCGATCGCTGCCGCCTCTGCGGCCTTTCTCGCCGCCGGGGCCGCGCAGGCCGCCGACGTGGTCTACCAGGAGCCGCCGGCGCCGCAGCCGATCCTCGACCCGGCGCCCGTCAGTTCATGGGCCGGCGGCTATGTCGGTCTGAACGGCACCTACGGCTTCGGCGTGATGAACAACACCAATGCCGGCAACATCGTCAACAATGGCTGGATGGTCGGCGCCTTCGGCGGCGCGCAAGGCCAGCGCGGCAGCTTCGTCTACGGCGGCGAGGCCGATCTCGGCTGGAATTTCGCCAACGGCGCGGCCGGCGGCACCACGACCCGCGCGGGTCTTGAAGGCTCGCTGCGTGCCCGCGCCGGCGTGGCGGTGAACGACACCGTCCTGCTCTACGGCACGGCGGGTCTGGCGGCGACGCAGGTCGGCATCACCGATGCGGCCGGCACGGCCACGGGCGCTCAGCTCGGCTACACGGTCGGCGCCGGCTCGGACATCAAGTTCACCGAAAAGGTGTTCGGTCGCCTGGAATATCGCTGGACGGACAATTTCGCCCGTACCTACAATACCGGGTCGGGCCCGCAGACCGTCGACTACAACAACCACCGCGTCACGGTGGGCCTCGGCGTCAAGTTCTGACCTGAGCCGGGTTCTTTCGGCCGGGTTCTTTCGGAAAGGGCCGGTCCTTGCGACCGGCCCTTTTCGTTTACTTCAGCCCTTGGGCGCGAAGGCCGCGACCTCGGGGAATTTCTCGTCGAAGCGCTTGACCCAGCGCACCAGCTTCGAGCGGCCCTTTTCCCATTTGCCTTCGAAGCGCAGCGCCAGATAGCCGAGCGCGGCGCGCACGGCGATGTGGCCGGCGGTGATCCTCGACGGCAGCTTGGGCGGGTTTTCGTTGAGCGCGTCCAGCACGCGCGACATCGTCGCCCACTGCTTGTCGAGCCAGGGCTGGTGCAGCTTCTCCTCGGGCCGGAAGCGGCGCTCGTAGACATGCGCCAGCGCGCAGTCGCACAGCCCGTCCGCCAGCGCTTCCAGCCGCTCGGCCTCGGTGCGTTTGGCGGGGTTGCGCGGCAGCAGCTTCCCGCCCGAAACGCGGTTCAGGTACTGGACGATCGCCACGCTGTCGTAGACGGCCATGCCCTCGTCGTCGATCAGCACCGGGATCTTGCCCAGCGGATTGGCTTTCAGGAAATCGGGGCTCGGGTTGGCCGTGTCGGTCACCGCCGACTCGAATTTCAGCCCGGCATAGGTGGCCGCCATGCGCACCTTGGCGCTGTAGGGCGAAGCGTTGGAAACGAGAATCTTCATGGTGCAGTCTCCTCAATGCGCAGCGGTGACTACGTGATTTTTCCGCCGATTCCGATGGGTCAATCTCGCGCTGATCTAAAATTATGGCGCCGCCGGCAGGAAGACGGACACAGCCCGGCAGGCGCGCTCGTTCACCTCCGCGCAGGCGCGAAAGCCGAGATCCTTGCCGAGGCAGATGCGCACCTCGTCGAGCCGCCCGCTGGCGCAGGTCACGGCGATGCCGCCGGCCGGCATGCCGGGATTGGCGGCGAGGAAATCGGCTTCCACCGCGTCGGGGTCGAGCCGCGTCGCCGCCGCCGCGCTGGCATAGCGGCGCGGGATCGACACGGCGTCCCAGGCTTCGCGGATCGCGGCGACGAAGCCCTCCTGCGACAGGCCGGTGCAGGTGCCGTGCTTGCGCCACTGGTGCCCGACGAGGCCGGGCGAGGGCATGATGTCGCGCAGCGTCCGCGCCAGCGCGTCGGGCACGCGCTGGGGCTCCCCGCTGTCGCAGAATTCGGGCCAGCCGCGCTCGAATTGCGGCCACAGCCCATGCACGATGAAGGCGAAGTCGCGGTCAGCGCCGCATTGCAGGTTCGGCGCGTCGCCCCCTTCCGCGGCGCAGAAGCTCGGCGACCATGACAGCGACAGGACGTAGAAATCGAAACCCGTGCCGGAGGCGGCCACGGGCGGCCTTGCAGCCGCGGCAACAGGCGGGGAGGGCGCGGCGGCCCCTTCGCCGGGTGCCCCTTCGCTGGGTGCTTCCGTGCAGGCGGCGAGCACCAGCGCCAGCAGCGCGGCGGCGGCGCGCATCACGGGGCGGCGAGAGGTGGTCAGCGCAGGATGCGGCAATTGCTGTTGTAGACGTTCCAGCGGTCGAAACCGGCGACGCAGAACTCGACGCTGGTGCCGACGCCCGCAAAACCCCACGGGTTTTCCAGCAGATACCACACGCGGCGCTCGCGCCCGTCGGACAGCGACACGCGGGCATGGCAGTAGCGCCGCTCGACCGGCCGATTCTCGCGCGCCGGCAGGTAGCGCGTCTGGCCGACGCGGCGGAAGCCGTCGATGCGCACGTCTGGCAGATGCGGCACATGGCGCACCTGATGGTCGAAGCGGCTGGAGATGCGCGCCAGCACGCGCGGGTTGCCGCACGCGCCGGGATCGGAGGCGTAGACGCCGTGGATAAGGTCGGCCGCGACGGCAGGCGTGCCCGCCAGCGCCGCCGAAAGGCCCATCGCCGCCGCCGCCATTGCGCTCAGCACGCTTCTCATCGCCGTCTCCCGGTTCGAATCCATCGTTCTTGCCGCGGCGCGACACTGCGCGCCGGGCCATGCCGGGTCAAGCGCCGGGGCGCTGGCTCGTTCCGTCCGGCGGCGAGTGTCGCAGCGTCATCACAGTCCGGCCGGCGCTATTATCGCTCGCCGCGCAGCCATTCGATCTTCCATTTCCCGCTTCCCTCCTCGCCGAGCATCGAGGCCAGCGCCGGCAGCACCGCCTTCATTTCGGCTTCCAGCAGGAAGGGCGGGTTCACCACCACCATGCCGCAGCCGTCGAGCCTCGGCTCGGACGACCAGTCGCGGATCATCAGGGACAGGTCGACGACCTTGGGGATGCCGGCGTCCGCGAGCCCGCTGCGGAACTGCTCGACCCGCAGCCTGTCCTTGGCCGGATACCACAGCGCATAGGTGCCGCCCGGCCAGCGTTGCCATGCCGCCTTCAGCCGTTCGATCAGCCGGTCGAACTCGCCTTCCTCCTCGAAGGGCGGGTCGACCACCACCAGCCCGCGCTTTTCCTTGGGCGGCACATGGGCGCCGAGCGCCAGCCAGCCGTCCAGCTCGATGATCCGCGTCTGGAAGTCGCCGGAAAAGCGGGTCTTCAGCGTGAAGGAATCCTCCGGGTGCAGCTCGATCGCCGTGAGCCGGTCCTGCCCGCGCAGCAGCGCACGCACGATGGTCGGCGAGCCCGGATAAAAGCGGAACGGATGGCCGATATTGAAGCGCGCGACGATGTCGAGATAGGGCTCCAGCAGGTCGGCGGCCTCGCGCGGCAATTCGGCATGGAGAATGCGCGCGATGCCGCCGCGCCATTCGCCGGTCTTCTGCGCCTCGGCCGACGACAGGTCGTAGAAGCCGGTGCCGGCATGGGTGTCGATGACGCGGAACGCGCCGTCCTTCTTCTTCAGGTAGTCGACGATGCGAGCCAGCACCGCGTGCTTCAGCACGTCGGCGAAGTTTCCCGCGTGGTAGACGTGGCGGTAGTTCAAGGTCCCGGGCCCTGGCGCAACGAAAGGCGTAGCGCTCCCCTACACCCGCCGGCCGAAACGGGCTAGCGTCGGCGCATGAACGTTCGCCCCGACATCAGGCCCGACGCCCGGTCAGAGATCAAGATAGGCCATTCGGCCTGTCCGCACGACTGCCCGTCGACCTGCGCGCTCGACGTGGAGGTGATCGACGGGCGCCGGATCGGCCGCGTCCACGGCGCCAGGGACAACAGCTACACGGCCGGAATCATCTGCGCCAAGGTCGCGCGCTATGCCGAGCGCATTCACCACCCCGACCGCCTGCTGAAGCCGCTGGTGCGCGCCGGAGCCAAGGGCGAGGGCCGGTGGAAGGAGGCGAGCTGGGACACCGCGCTCGACCTCGTGGCCGAGCGCTTCGAGGCGGCCGAGGCGAAGTACGGCTCCGAGACCGTATGGCCCTATTATTACGCCGGCACGATGGGGCAGGTGCAGCGCGATTCGATCCACCGCCTGCGCCACGCGAAGAAATATTCCGGCTTCTTCGATTCGATCTGCACCAACCTCGCCTGGACCGGCTACGTCATGGGCACCGGCTCGCTGCACGGCGCCGACCCGCGCGAGATGGCCAAGTCCGACTGCGTGGTGATCTGGGGCACCAATGCAGTGGCCACGCAGGTCAACGTGATGACCCACGCGGTGCGGGCGCGCAAGGAGCGCGGCGCCAAGATCGTCGTCATCGACGTCTACGACAACGCCACCATGAAGCAGGCCGACATGGGCCTGATCGTCAAGCCCGGCACCGACGGCGCGCTCGCCTGCGCGGTCATGCACATCCTCTTCCGCGACGGTCTGGCCGACCGGGCCTATCTCGAGAAATACGCCGACGACCCGAAGGGGCTGGAGGCACACCTTGCCACCCGCACGCCGGAGTGGGCGTCGGCCATCACCGGCCTGCCGGTCGCCGAGATCGAGGCGTTCGCGCGCCTCATCGGCGAGACGAAGCGCGTCTACTTCCGCCTCGGCTACGGCTTCGCCCGCCAGCGCAACGGCTCCGTCAACATGCATGCGGCGCTGTCCGTCTCCGTGGTGCTCGGCTGCTGGCAGTATGAGGGCGGCGGCGCGCTCAACTCCAATTCCGGCATGTCGGGCTACAAGTTCGACAAGACGCTGCTCCAGGGCGAGCGGCTGCGCGATCCCTCGATCCGCTATCTCGACCATTCGCGCATCGGCCCCGTCCTGGTCGGCCACATGTTGGTGGGCCATGAGGACGCGCTGTTCGGCGGGCCGCCCGTCACCGCCTTGCTGATCCAGAACACCAACCCCGCCAATGTCGCGCCCGACCAGCGGCTGGTGAAGCGCGGCTTCCTGCGCGACGATTTGTTCACCTGCGTCCACGAGCAGTTCATGACCGACACGGCGCAGCTCGCCGACGTGGTGCTGCCGGCGACCATGTTCCTGGAGCATGACGACCTCTACAAGGGCGGCGGCAACCAGTTCGTCACGCTGGGGCCGAAGCTGGTCGAGCCGCCGGAGGGGCCGAGGACGAACCATTTCGTCATCGAGGAGCTGGCCAGGCGCCTCGGCGTGTCGCACCTGCCGGGCTTCGGCATGAGCGAGCGCGAGCATATCGACATCATGCTGAAAAGCCGCGGCCTCGGCACTTTCGACACGCTGAAGGAAAGCCGCTGGGTCGACGTGCAGGCCGATTTCGGGACCGCGCATTATCTCAAGGGTTTCGGCCATCCGGACGGAAAGTTCCGCTTCCGGCCGCAATGGATTGGCGGCATGGCCCCCAACAGGCCGCCGAAGCAGATGGGCGTCGCCTTCGGCCCCTACGACCGGCTGCCGGAATTTCCCGACCATGTCGACCTGATCGAGGTGGCGGACGAGGCGCACCCGTTCCGGCTGGCGACCTCGCCGGCACGGTCCTTCCTCAACTCCAGCTTCACCGAGACGCCGGGTTCGGTGAAGCGCGAGGGTCGGCCGGAGCTCCAGATCCACCCGGAAGACGCCGCGCGGCTCGGCATAGAAGACGGCGACCGCGTCGAGATCGGCAACGCGCGCGGCGAGATCGTGCTGCACGCAAAACTGTTCGCGGGCTTGCGCACCGGCGTGCTGATCGCCGAGGGCGTCTGGCCGAATTCCGCGCATGAGCGCGGCGAGGGCATCAACGTGCTGACGGGCGCCGATGCGCCCGCGCCCTATGGCGGCGCGGCCGTGCACGACAACAAGGTGTGGCTGCGCAAGGCGTGAGGACTACCCTCCGGTCCGCCCCTTCGGCAGCGCCACATAGTCGCGGTAGCCGCGCGCCTCGGGGGCGACCAGCGCGCCGCGCCGGGTGATGCGCCGGAACTCGTAGCGGTCGCCGCTCAACTCGCGGATGAGCGCGATCGAAGCGTCGCGGTCGGCGGTCCTGATCGCCTCGAAGACGATGATCGGGCGCGCCTCGCGCAGCACGCCCGCGCCGCCGCGGAACACGGCGTGCTCGAACCCCTCGACATCGATTTTCAGGAAATCCGGCATGCCGTAGGTCCCGGCCAGCGCATCCAGCGTCTGCGTCTTCACCGACACGGCCGTCGCCCCGGCCTGCGGCTGGAGGCTGGCGACGTCGATGAAATAGGGCACGTAGAACTCCGCCGTGCCGGCTCTGTCCGACACCGCCATCTCGACCAGCTCGATATTGGCGATGCCCGACAGCGAGCGGTGCAGCAGCGCGAACGTCTTCGGCGCCGGCTCGAAGGCGACGACGCGGCCGGCAGGGCCGACCAGCGTCGAGAACAGCACGGTCGGGAAGCCGACATTGGCGCCGATGTCGAAGACCAGTTGCCCCGGCTTGACGAGGCGCGAGGCGACGATGTCCAGCCCGCTCTGGTTGGGGAAGTTGCCCCAGCGGAACAGCAGCGCGAACACGGCCTCGCGCAGGTCGGCGCGCAGGGGAATGTCGCTGCCGCGCACCCTGATCGTATAGTCCTGAAGCCGCGGCTCGTCGCGCGCCAGCCGCGCCAGCAGCGGCTCGGCGCCCAGCGGCACGACGCGCGCCAGCTTCATCAGCCATGGCTCGCGCCACCCGTCCGCGGGCGCTTCGTTCCGGTTGGTTTCAACGCCCATGTCGACTCCCGTATCGGCCTGCGCGGCCCGACATTGCTGCACGGGCCACACCCGGCGTGGAACTTACGGCCGAGCCTTGCGCGGCCGGCCGCGCCGGGGATGCTTGCGCGCGTGGTAGGTCAACGCCAGCGACACGCAGTGCCTGAGCTCCGCTTCGGGCATCGCGGAGCCGTCGGGCACCACCACGGCGCGGTTTGCCTCGAACTCGAAAGCCACCGGATAGAGCCGGCGGAAGGTTTCGACAAGATCGGTCTGGCAGTGAAAATAGATCGCGATCGCGCCCGTCGTGCCGTGGGCGTCGATCCTGATCGTGCTGCCGCTGCCGCTTTCGCTGGTGAGGAAGCTGGGCTGGTTCCAGCGTAGCGCCTCCTCGATGGGGCCGACCCCTGCGGTCTGCGCGGCCGTGTCGACGATGAGCGCCCGCACGGCAAGCAGGCGGGAGCGGACGGGTTCCTTGTGCCGCTCGAGCGCGGCGAGAACGGGATTGGCGTCTGTATCCTGCGGCATGGGACGTCTCCGGTGACGCCGCCATCGTGGACGACGCCTCCTGACAGGTGGCCGTCAGGAGAATTTCACGGCGTCATCCGCGCGAGGCTCTCGATGTCCGCTTCCGACGCCGTCGCCTCGGGAGAGAACAGGACGCCGCCCGCGGCGACGCCGAGGAAGTCGACACGGGCCCCGTTCAGCACCGCGCGCCCCGACGCCACCAGCTTGAGCGCGAAGGGATAGAGCCGATGCTCGGCCTCCAGCACGCGCGAGGCGAGCGCCCCCTCGCTGTCGGACGGCAGGACGGGCACGGCCGCCTGCGCGACGATCGGCCCCGAATCGGTGTCGGCGGTGACGAAATGCACCGTGGCGCCGGCAACGCGCACGCCGGCGTCCAGCGCCTGCCGGTGCGGGTTCAGCCCCTTGAAGAGCGGCAGCAGCGAGGGGTGGATGTTGAGCATCCGGCCCGACCACTGCGCCGCAAAGTCCGGCGACAGGAGGCGCATGTAGCCGGCGAGGCAGACGAGGTCGGCGTTCATCTCGCCCAGCGCCGCGTCCAGCGCGGCCTCGTGCGCCTCGCGGGACATGCCCTCGGTCTTGACCACCGCGCGGGCGGCGATGCCGGCGCGGCCGGCGAACTCCAGCCCTTCCGCGTCCTCGCGGTCGGCGATGACGCCGACGATCTCGGCCGGATAATCGTCCTCGCGCGCCGCGCGGATCAGCGCGGCCATGTTCGAGCCGCGGCCCGAGATTAGGATCGCGACGCGCTTCATCGTCATCCCTGGAACTCCATCCTGCCGCGATAGACGACGCCGGCCGCGCGGCGCGGCACGATGCGCCCGACCGGCGTGACCGTCTCGCCCTGTTCGGCCAGCACGGCGGCCACCTGCGCGGCCTGGGCTTCGGCGACCACCACCACCATGCCGATGCCGCAGTTGAAGGTGCGCAGCATCTCGTCATGGGCGATGCCGCCCTGTCTGGCCAGCCACGAGAACACCGGCGGCACGCTCACCGCCGCAAGGTCGAATTCCGCCGCCCATGCCTGCGGCAGCACGCGCGGCGTGTTCTCCGGCAGGCCGCCGCCGGTGATGTGCGCCAGCGCCTTGATGCCGTGGGTGGAGCGGATCGCCGCCAGCAGCGGCTTCACATAGATGCGCGTCGGGACGAGCAGCGCCGCGCCGAGCGAGCGGCCGGCCGAAAAAGGCGCCTCGTCGCCCCATGCCTTGCCGCTGTCGGCGACGATGCGGCGCACCAGCGAGAAGCCGTTGGAGTGGACCCCCGAGGAGCCGAGCGCCAGCAGCACGTCGCCTTCGGCAAGGTCGCCCGAAGGCAGGAGCTGGCCGCGCTCGGCCGCGCCGACGGCGAAGCCGGCGAGGTCGTAGTCGTCGCCGGAATAGAGGCCCGGCATTTCCGCCGTCTCGCCGCCGATCAGCGCGCAGCCGGCCTGCCGGCAGCCCTCGGCGATGCCGGCGACGATCGCCGCGCCCTGGTCGGGGTCGAGCCTGCCGGTGGCGAAATAGTCGAGGAAGAACAGCGGCTCGGCGCCCTGCACCACGAGGTCGTTGACGCACATGGCCACGAGGTCGATGCCGATCGTGTCGTGGATGCCGGTCTCGATGGCGATCTTGACCTTGGTGCCGACGCCGTCATTGGCCGCCACCAGCACGGGATCGGCAAAGCCGGCCGCCTTGAGGTCGAACAGCCCGCCGAAGCCGCCGATCTCGCCGTCGGCGCCGGGCCGGCGCGTCGAGCGCACATGCGGCTTGATCTTTTCGACCATGGCCGCGCCGGCGTCGATGTCGACGCCCGCCTGGGCATAGGTCAGGCCGTTCCTGCGCTCGTTCATCGTGGGCTCCGCTCGCCCGGCACATGCCACGAAGCGCGCCGGCCGCGCAAGCGCGTGGCTTGCCGCCGCCCACAGGGCGCATCAGCGCCGCGCTTGATCCGCGCGCCGCCGGTCGCCATCTAGAGCCTGTTATAGACCCTGGATGGAGGCTGCGTTGAGCGGCGAAGGCCGCCTGATGCGTCGAAAGGCTTGCCGGTATGCCCGATACCGGCCTGCGACCGGCTCCTGCCGGGCGGGCCAAAATCGGCAGCAGCGCAGCCCCATCCATGGTCCATAACAGGCTCTAGCAGTGAGCCGGTCAATCGCAGCAGAGGAGGCGCATCGTGACGATCCCGAACGCCATCACCCTTCTGCGCCTGTTCCTCGTCCCGGCGGTCGTCTACGCGCTGCTGGAGGGAGCGACGGGCTGGGCGCTCGCCGGTTTCGTGGTCGCCGGGCTGTCGGACGGCGTCGACGGCCTGATCGCGCGGCGCTGGCCTGCCCAGCGCTCCGAGCTCGGCGCCTGGCTCGACCCGCTGGCCGACAAGCTGCTGCTGGTGTCCGTCTTCGTCATGCTCGGCCTGATGCAGGAGATTCCGCTCTGGCTGGTGGTCGCCGCCGTCACCCGCGACGTGCTGATCATGGGCGCGGTCATGCTGGCCGACCTGATGGGCCGGCCGATGGCGATGCGCCCGCTCGCCGTGTCCAAGGCCAACACGGCCGCGCAGATCCTGCTCGCGGCCGTCGTGCTGACCGAACTCGCCTTCGCCGCGGCCTTCGGATGGCTGCGGCTCGCGCTGGTCGCCGTCGTCGGCCTCTTGACCGCCGCCTCGGCTGCTGCCTATCTCGTCGCCTGGCTGCGGCACATGAGCGGACATGGCGAAGGCAACGACCCGCGCGGCTAGTCCCCGCAAGAACACCACCGAGGCCGCGCCCCCCCGGCAGGCATCCGACCGGCCTGCGCCCGTCCTCGCGCCGCAGATCGTGCATGTCGAGCAGGCGTCGCCGGCCGCCGCGCTGCGCCGGCAGGCGGCCTTCTGGCTGGTCACGACGGCGGTGCTGATCGCCTTCCTCTACGTCTTCTCGTCGATCCTGCTGCCCTTCTTCGCGGGCATGATCCTCGCCTATTTCCTCGATCCGGTCGCCGACGCGCTGGAGCGGCTCGGCCTGTCGCGTGTCTGGGCGACCGTGGTCATCCTCATCGGCTTCCTGCTGGTGCTGGCGCTCGGCCTGATGATCGTCATCCCGTTGCTCGCCACCCAGTTCGCCGAGTTCGCCGCGCGCATTCCCGACTATCTGTCGCGGCTCCAGGCGCTGATCACCAGCATCGACCCCGAATGGCTGCGCGAGAATTTCGGCGTCGAGCCGGAAACGCTGCGCAACAGCCTGAGCGGGCTGATGTCGCAGGGCGCGAGCTTCCTGACCGCCATCTTCGGCGGCATCTGGAACTCCGGCGCCGCCCTCATCGACATAGCCGGCCTGTTCGTCGTCACGCCCGTCGTGGCCTTCTACATGCTGCTCGACTGGGACCGCATGGTCGAGACGGTGGATTCGTGGATCCCGCGCGACCATGTGGCGACCGTGCGCCAGATCGCCGCCGACATCAATCGCGCCACCGCCGGCTTCGTGCGCGGGCAGGGCACGCTGTGCCTCATCCTCGGCGTGATGTACGGCGTCGGCCTGACGCTCGTCGGCCTGAATTTCGGGCTGCTGATCGGCCTGTTCGCGGGGCTGATCAGCTTCATCCCCTATGTCGGCTCGCTCGTCGGCCTCGTCCTCGCGGTCGGCGTGGCGCTGGTCCAGTTCTGGCCCGACTGGCACTGGGTCGTCGCGGTCGCCGTGGTCTTCTTCGCCGGCCAGTTCATCGAGGGCAACATCCTCCAGCCGCGCCTCGTCGGGAAGAGCGTCGGCCTGCACCCCGTCTGGCTGATGTTCGCGCTGTTCGCCTTCGGCTATTTGTTCGGCTTCGTCGGCCTGCTGGTCGCGGTGCCGGCGGCGGCGGCCGTGGCCGTGCTGGTACGCTTCGCCATCGGCCGCTATCTGCGCTCGCCGCTCTATCGCGGCCATGGCGGGGACTGAGCGGGGATACCGCCTTGGCGACCGAACCCCGCCAGTTGCCGCTCGATCTCGGCCACGAGCCGGCCCTTTCGCGCGACGATCTGGTCGTCAGCCCGGCCAACGCGGCCGCCGTCGCGCTCGTCGAGGGCTGGCCGCATTGGCCGGCGCCGGTCGTGGTGCTCGCCGGCCCCGCCGGGTCTGGAAAATCCCATCTCGCCGCCATCTGGCGCGAGGCGTCGGGCGCCGTTGCGATCCACGCCGATGCCCTGCATGCGCCGCTCGCCGATGGCGCGCCGGCGGTGCTGATCGACGACGCCGACCGTCTCGGCCACGGGGCCGAAACCGGCCTCTTCCATCTTCTCAATACCGCGCGCGCCGCCGGCATCCCGGTCCTGCTCACCGCCCGGCGCCTGCCCGCCGCATGGGGCGTGCGGCTTCCCGACCTGCTGTCGCGGCTGAGGGCCGCGGCCACCGTCGGGATCGGCGAGCCAGACGACGCGCTTCTCGCCGGGGTGCTGACGAAACTCTTCGCCGACCGGCAGATCGAGGTCGATCCGCAGACGGTGCACTATCTGCTGCGCCGCATCGAGCGCTCGCTGTCGGCCGCGGCGGATGTGGTCGGTCGCCTCGACAGGCGGGCGCTGGAGACGAAGTCGCCGATCACGCGCCATCTTGCCGCGGCCGTCCTCGGCGAGGCGGGGACGGGGCAGGGCGTCCTCGGCCTTTGAGCGTATCGATCCGCCGCGCTCGCCCGGGGCGAGGCTAGAGCCTGTTATGAACCCTGGATGGAGGCTGCGTTGAGGGGTGAAGGAGCGCATGACAGGAGAAAGGCGCAGGCCGGTATCGGGCATACCGGCAAGCCTTTCGACGCATCAGGCGGCCTTCGCCGCTCAACCCTTCGGGCTGCGCCGCTTTTGGCCCACCGGTTCGTCGCCGGTCTTGCAGGTATTCCCGATACCGGTCTGCGACCGGCTCCTGCCGGGCGGGCCAAAATCGGCAGCAGCGCAGTCCCATCCAGGGTTCATAACAGGCTCTAGCGATAGCAGGCGGGGCGCTCGCGCCCGGGCGCGAGAGTAGGCGCAAGGTAGGTGCTGCGGGCGCCGCAGGCCGAGCCGTCCATCATCAGGTCGTAGGGGCAGGCGCAGTCGCCTTCCTGCGGCTTTCGCACCGGCTTCGATCCCGCGGGCGTGAAGGCTGCGGTCTGCCCGAGCCCGGCCGGGGGACGGCGAATTGCCGGCGTGTCCGTCGCGCGGGGCAGGGCGGCGACTTTTGTCCCCGGCCGCGGCCCGTCTGTGCCGCGCGGCAGCGCCTGCGGCCGGTTATGGGAAGCCTGCGGCCGGCTGCGCGGCGCCTGCATCGTGCGCGGCAGGGCATGGTGCGGGGCAGGCAGGGCGGCGGTCCGCGTCGGGTCCACTGCGGTCGCGCGCGGCTGGCCGCCGCCTGCGAGCATGGCGCCGACCCGGTCGAGCCCGCTTTGCGCGAAGGCGAGGGCGCCGACCGCGGCCAGCACGGCAAGGGCGGCGATACCCCAACGGAGCCCCACCCGGGAGCGCCGGCGGCGGGATTTTCTGGTTCTGCCGGTCTTTCTGCGCGATGCCATGGCGACATACTGACCGGGCCGGCTTAAGGCCGCGTTGACGCGCCGCCGGAACCCGACCCTTGCGTTTGCGGGCGATAGACCTTAGGCGTCATCCGCCTTTCCGGCGTCGGAGCGTAGCGCAGCCTGGTAGCGCACCTGATTTGGGATCAGGGGGTCGGAGGTTCGAATCCTCTCGCTCCGACCATCTTCACCCCGCCCGTTCCTGCCCCGGCGATCCTTGCCTTGTCGGCCCGTTGCTGGCATGGAGCAAAAACGCAGCCACCGGGGCCACGCCATGTCCGCACGAATCTTTTCTCCCGCCCGCAACGCCATGCAGTCCGGCAAGGCCAAGACCGGGCACTGGATGCTGGAGTTCGACCCCGAGCAGCCGCGCAGCATCGACCCGCTGATGGGCTACACCTCGTCCGGCGACATGAAGAGCCAGATCCGCCTCTCCTTCGCCACCCGCGAGGAGGCCGAGGCCTATGCCAAGGCCAATGGCCTCGCCTACCGCGTCGAGGAGCCGAAGGAGCCGCGCCGGCGGCAGATTTCCTACTCCGACAATTTTCGTTATGACCGCAAGACGCCCTGGACCCACTAGTCCGTGTCCGCCGGGCGCGGCCCGGCCCCGTAGCTCAGCTGGATAGAGCAAGAACCTTCTAAGTTCGAGGTCGCAGGTTCGAGTCCTGCCGGGGTCGCCATTCCTTGCGTGTTGGCTGGAGGCGACGATCGGGGAGGCGTGCTCGCCGCAAGCTGAATGCGCCGGCATTCCTCGCGGAGGAATTGACCGGTCCGGCCGATATCGTCCACATCTGCCGCGCAGGGAGCGGGGCCGACGACGCAGCGTACGATGTTGACGCGCAGCACAAATCCGGCGGCGACGCCCGACATCCCCCGTCCGCACAGGGGTCTGAACGGGGGCCCGAACGCAGGCCCGAACGGGGGCCCGGACGGGGGGAAGACGCCGTTGCGGGTCCTGCATGTCTTCAAGACCTATTACCCCGACCGGGCCGGCGGCGTGGAGCGCGTGATCCGGATGATCGCGGCCGGCACGCGGCCGCTGGGAATCGAATCGGAGGTGCTCACCGTCAGCCCGGATCCGCATCCGCGCCTGGTCGAGGTCGACGGGGTGCCGGTGCGGCGTGCCGGCCAGTTCGCCGACACCGCGTCGACGCCGCTTTCGCTGTCGGTCTTCCCGCTGTTTCGCGAGCGCGCCCGTGCCGTGGACGTGATCCACTATCATTTCCCGTGGCCGGTTTCCGACCTGCTCGACCTCATCAGGCCGGCGGGCAAGCCGGCGCTGCTCACCTATCACTCCGATGTGGTCAGGCAGCGGGCGCTCAAGGTGCTCTACGGGCCGCTCATGCGGCGCTTCCTCGGTTCCGTCGACCGGATCGTCGCCACCTCGCCCAACTACCTTGCGAGCAGCGAGGTGCTCCGCAGCCACGCGGCGAAGGTGGAGATCGTCCCCATCGGCCTGCCCGACATCGCCGCGCCGGACCCTGCCGTTGCGGCGGCATTGCGGGCGCGGCTGCCGGAGCGCTTCTTCCTCTTCGTCGGCGTGCTCCGCTACTACAAGGGCATCGCCTACCTCGCGGACGCCGCCGAACGGACGGGGTTGCCCGTCGTCGTCTGCGGCGGCGGCGAGACGGCGGCGCTGCGCGCGCGAAAGATCGCCAACCTGCATGTCATGGGCGAGCTCGACGAGGCGCACAAGGACGCGCTGCTCTCGCTGGCCTATGGTTTCGTGTTCCCGTCGCATTTGCGCTCCGAGGCGTTCGGGATTGCCCTGCTCGAAGCCGCGCGGGCCGGCAAGCCGATGATCTCCTGCGAGATCGGCACCGGCACCAGCCACGTCAATCTGGACGGCGAGACCGGCATCGTCGTGCCGGCGGCGGACGCGGCGGCGCTTGCCGCGGCGATGACGACCCTGTGGAACGCGCCGGACCTCGCGCGCGGCATGGGCGCCGCCGCGCGGCGGCGTTTCGAGGGCGAGTTCGGCGCCGACCTGCATGCGCGGCGATATGCCGGCCTGTATCGCGAACTGGCGGGGCGGTGATTCCGGCGGGGGCTCCGGCCAGCGCGCCGATGCATTTGCAGCGCCGTCGCGCGGCGGTCGACGTCTGCGGGCGCCGCGAACTGTAATTCCCGTGCCGCCGCGGCGCCGAACAACTTGGCAATTAGGCCAGCAATGCTGCCCAATATTCGGGCTTGTTGCCCAAATGCCCGTCCGGCCGGCAGAAGCGCCGGTCCCTGTAGGTGGTTCTTGCTTGACCGGCACGCAATTATGGCCTTCGATGGGCCACGTGCATGGGAGGGGAAGCTGCGTGCGCCTGCCGGCGCATCGTCCGCACTGCCGTCGGGCGCTTCCGCCGCTTCTACACGGGAACGAGAAAACGGGGGTTCTCCCCGGCTAACACAAAGAGGGTTTGTGGGTATGAAGAAGGTTCTGACTGGGATCATCGGCGCGGGCGTCGTCGCGTTGGCCGCGCAGGCCGCGCAGGCCGCGACGCTGGACGATGTGAAGGCCAAGGGCTTCGTGTCCTGCGGCGTCCACACGGGCCTCGCCGGCTTCGCCGCTCCGGACGACAAGGGTGAATGGAAGGGCTTCGACGCCGATTTCTGCCGCGCGGTTTCCTCCGCGATCTTCGGCGACCCGACCAAGGTGCGCTTCGTGCCGACCAACGCCACCGAGCGCTTCACCGCGCTTCAGTCGGGCGAGATCGACCTTTTGGCGCGCAACACCACCTGGACGCTCACCCGCGACACGTCGCTGGGCTTCAACTTCATCGGCGTCAACTATTATGACGGCCAGGGCTTCATGATCAATTCGAAGAGCCTGCCGGGCGTCAATTCCGCGTTGCAGCTCTCCGGCGCCGCCATCTGCGTGCAGACCGGCACCACCACCGAGCTGAACCTGGCGGACTACTTCCGCGCCAACAACATGCAGTACACGCCGGTCGTGTTCCAGGGCTTCGACGAGACCAACGCCGCCTACGAGGCGGGCCGCTGCGACGCCTATACGACCGACCAGTCGGGCCTCTATGCGCTCCGCCTGACGCTCGCCAACCCCGACGAGCACGTCGTGCTGCCCGAGGTCATCTCCAAGGAGCCGCTCGGCCCCGCCGTCCGCCAGGGCGACGACCAGTGGTTCGACATCATCAAGTGGACGCTGTTCGCGCTGGTCCAGACCGAGGAACTCGGCATCACCCAGCAGAACGTCGAGGAGATGAAGGCGTCCTCCAATCCGGAGATCAAGCGCATCCTCGGCCAGGAGCCCGATTCCAAGATCGGCTCCATGCTCGGCATCGACACCCAGTGGGTCGTCAACGTCGTCAAGGGCGTCGGCAATTACGGCGAGGTGTTCGACCGCAACATCGGCCAGGGCAGCCCGCTCAAGATCGCGCGCGGCCTGAACGAGCTGTGGACCAAGGGCGGGCTCCAGTACGCGCCGCCGCTGCGCTGACCTGCGACCGACGCGGCGGGGGCGCTTGCCGGCGCCCCCGCCTTCACCCCGCCGAAAGCAGGTCCCATGGCGTCACAAGACAGCATCCGCGCGACGGAGCCGGCGCGCGCCAGCTTCATGAACGATCCGCGGGTTCGCGGCCTCGTCTTCCAGGTCGTCGTGGTCGCGGTCCTTGCCGCCGGCGTCTGGTGGATCGTCGGCAACACGGTCGAGAACCTGCGGCGCGCCAACATCTCGTCCGGCTTCGGCTTCCTCAGCGGCCGCAGCGGCTTCGACGTGGCGCAGTCGCTGATCCCGTTCACCGCGGACTCCACCTTCGGCCGCGCGCTGGTTGTCGGTTTCCTCAACACGCTTCTGGTCGCGGTCTGCGGCATCGTCACGGCGACGATCGTCGGCTTCCTCGTCGGCATCGGGCGCCTGTCCGGCAACTGGCTGATAGCGCGCATCTGCACCGTCTATGTCGAGGTGTTCCGCAACATCCCGCCGCTGCTCGTCATCTTCTTCTGGTATCTGGGCGTGCTCGCCGTGCTGCCGAGCGCGCGCCAGAGCATCGCCCTCCCGTTCGGCGCCTATCTGAACCAGCGCGGCCTTTTCCTGCCCTCCGCCCAGTGGGGGCCGGGGGCGTGGCTCATCGGGGTCGCCCTGCTGCTCGGCATCGTCATGTCGGTGTTCGTGGCGCGGCGCGCGCGCCAGCGCCAGCTCGCCACCGGACAGACCTTTCCGGTCCTGTGGACCTCCATCGGGCTGATCGCCGGGCTGCCGCTGCTGGCCTTCGCGGCCACCGGCTTTCCGGTCACCTTCGAATATCCGCAGCTCTCGACCTTCAACCTCGTCGGCGGCTGGGACATCAAGCCGGAATTCCTGTCGCTCTATCTGGCGCTGTCCTTCTACACGGCCTCCTTCATCGCCGAGATCGTGCGCGCCGGCATCCGCGGCGTGAGCCACGGCCAGAGCGAGGCGTCCTTCGCGCTCGGGCTGCGGCCCGGCCAGACCACCCGGCTGGTGATCGTGCCGCAGGCGCTGCGCATCATCATCCCGCCGCTGACCAGCCAATACCTCAACCTGACCAAGAATTCGTCGCTGGCCGTCGCCGTCGGCTACCCCGACCTGGTGCAGATCGGCCAGACCACGATGAACCAGACCGGCCAGGCGATCGAGGTCGTGGTGATCTGGATGATCATCTACCTGTCGCTGTCGGTCGCGACGTCGATCTTCATGAACTGGTTCAACGCCAAGATGGCGCTGGTCGAGCGGTAGAGGGACAAGGCCATGCAGGAACATGACCTCTCCTTCGTCCGCGCCGAGATGATCAACGCGCAGCCGGCGCCGCGCAGCACGCGCGGGGTCCAGAACTGGCTGCGCGAGAACCTCTTCGCCACCACCTCCGACACGATCCTCACCCTGATCGGCCTGCTCATCGTCGCCTATGCGGTGCCCAACATCCTCAGATGGGCCTTCGTGGAAGCGGTGTGGTCCGGGCCCGACCGCACGGTCTGCGCCACGCTCTCGCAGGGCGGCGTCCAGCCGGACGGCTGGTCGGGTGCGTGCTGGGCCTTCGTGAACGCCAAGTTCGAGCAGTTCATGTATGGCCGCTACACCATCTCCGAACGCTGGCGCGTCAACGTCACGGCGATCCTCTTCGTGATCCTGCTGGTGCCGATGCTGATGCCGCGTGCTCCCTACAAGGGCTGGAACGCCATCGCCTTCTTCGGTGTGTTCCCGGTCGTCGCCTATTTCCTGCTCGTCGGCGGCGCCTTCGGCCTGCCCTATGTGCGCACCTCCGAATGGGGCGGCCTGCTGGTGACGATGGTGCTGTCCTTCGTCGGCATCGCGGTCTCGCTCCCCTTCGGCATCATCCTGGCGCTCGGGCGACGATCCAACCTGCCGATCGTGAAGCTGCTCTGCGTCATCTTCATCGAGACCGTGCGCGGCGTGCCGCTGGTTACCGTGCTGTTCATGGCGAGCGTCATGCTGCCGCTGTTCATGCCGGCGGGAATGACCTTCGACCGCCTGCTGAGGGCGCTGGTCGGCGTCGCGCTGTTCGCCTCCGCCTACATGGCCGAAGTGGTGCGCGGCGGCCTTCAGGCCATCCCCAAGGGGCAGTATGAGGGCGCCGACTCCCTCGGCCTCGGCTATTGGCAGAAGATGGGCCTCATCGTCCTGCCGCAGGCGCTGAAGCTGGTCATTCCCGGCATCGTCAACACCTTCATCGGCCTCTTCAAGGACACGAGCCTCGTCTACATCATCGGCATGTTCGACCTGCTCGGCATCGTCCGCCAGAACTTCACCGATCCCACCTGGGCCTCGGCGCAGACGCCGATGAGCGGGCTGGTCTTCGCCGGTTTCGTCTTCTGGATCTTCTGCTTCGGCATGTCGCGCTATTCGATGTACATGGAGCGAAGGCTGGACACCGGGCACAAACGCTGACTGCCGCCTGAAACGAGCGCGAATGCGCCCATGGGAAAACCCGGCGGGCACAACAAGGGGAACGAGGAATGGCAACCGAAAACGCCGTCGCAGCAGACGAGATCGCCGTCGACCGCTCCCGGATGCAGGTCTCCAAGACCGAGGTCGCCGTCGAGATCGTCGGCATGCACAAATGGTACGGCGACTTTCACGTCCTCAGGGACATCAACCTCAAGGTCATGCGCGGCGAGCGCATCGTCATCGCCGGCCCCTCGGGCTCCGGCAAATCGACCATGATCCGCTGCATCAACCGGCTGGAGGAGCACCAGCAGGGCCGGATCGTCGTGGA
>CAZVTK010000072.1:0-21751 GCA_964629765.1 uncultured Mesorhizobium sp. | reverse complement strand
TCACCCAGCCGACCACGCGCCAGCCGCCGTCCGCCGCGCCGGGGATCGCCGAGGTCGTGCCGCTCTCGGCGCTGCTGCCGCGTGTCGCCCTCCCGTCGCCGTCGAAGCGCGGCGCGCCGTAGTCGTGCCGCGGCCGCACATGGGGGAAGTCGCGGCCGGTCCGTGCCCAGATCGGCTCGTCGCCCATCACGTCGGCCGTGTCTGCCTCGACCACGAACGACACGCGCTTCAGCCTGCCCGCGCCGCCGGCGTCGAAGGCGGCGCGCTCGGCCGCCGCCGCCTCGCGCCCGACGAAATCGTTCTTGTCGAGGCGCACGAAGCGGCCCATGTCGCCCTCATAGGGGCCGTAGATCGGCCGCAACTCGCGGAACCAGGTCGGGAAGTTCTTCTCCAGCCGCATCGACAGCAGCGCGCGCATGCCGAAATCGACGATGCCGAACTCCGCGCCGGCTTGCTTGATCGCGGCGTAGACCTTGCGCTGGTAGGCCGGCTCCATCCAGATCTCGTAGCCGAGATCGCCGGTATAGCTGATGCGGTTGACCATGCACGGCGCGCCGCCCACCGCCATCCGGCGAAAATCCATGAAGCGGAAGGCCGGGGTCGACACGTCCTCGTCCACCAGCCTTTGCAGAAGCGCCTGCGATTTCGGCCCGGCGATCGAGAGGCCGACCAGCGTCTGGTCGAAGCGGTGGATGGCCACCGTCCCCTTGGCGGACCCGTCCTTCGGCAAATGCGTCTCGAACCAGCGCATATGGTATTTCTGCGCGGCCGACGAGCCCCAGATCAGGAAGCGCTCGCCGCCGGCATTCGCCACCGTGAAGTCGCCGATCAGCTTGCCCGCCTCGTTGAGCATCGGCGAGAGCACGATGCGGCCGGGCTTGGGCATGCGGTTGGTGAGCACATGGTTGAGCCAGCCTTCCGCGTCCGGCCCCGAAACCGCATATTTGGCGAAATTGGCGATCTCGGTGACGCCGACCCGCTCGCGCGTCGCCCGCACCTCCGCGCCGACATGGGCGAAATCGTTGGAGCGGTGGAAGGACACGACGTCCTTCGGCTCGGTGCCCTTGGGCGCGAACCAGAGCGGCGTTTCCAGACCCCACGAATCGCCCATCACGGCGTTCTGCTGGACAAAAGTGTCGTAGAGCGGCGTGGTCTGAGCCGGCCGGGCGGCCGGCAGCTCCTCGTTGGGGAAGCGGATGGAAAAACGCCGCGAATAGTTCTCGCGCACTTTTGCATTCGTGTAGCGCAAGGTGGCCCACTCGCCGAAGCGCGTCACGTCCATGCCCCACACGTCGAAGCCGGGATCGCCGTTCACCATCCAGTTGGACAGGGCCAGCCCGACGCCGCCGCCTTGCGAAAAGCCGGCCATCACCGCGCAGGCGACCCAGAAATTGGTGAGGCCCTGCACCGGGCCGACCAGCGGGTTGCCGTCCGGCGCGAAGGTGAAGGGCCCGTTGATCACCTGCTTGATGCCGGCCTTCTCCAGCGCCGGAAAATGCCGGAAGCCGACCTCCAGCGAGGGGGCGATGCGGTCGAGATCCGGCGCCAGCAGCTCGTGGCCGAAATCCCACGGCGTCTCGACCGGCGACCACGGCTTCGCCGCCTTCTCATAGGTGCCGAGCAGGATGCCGTTGCGCTCCTGCCGCGTGTAGATCTCGCCCTTGAAGTCGAGCACGCCGACCATCTCGCGGCCGGTGCGGGCGTTGAATTCCTCGACCTCCGGCATCGGTTCGGTCAGGAGGTACATGTGTTCCATGGCGAGCAGCGGCAGCTCCAGCCCGACCATGCGGCCGACCTCGCGCGCCCACAGGCCGCCGCAGTTGACGACGTGCTCGGCCTTGACCGTGCCTTGTTCGGTGACGACGTTCCACGTCCCGTCGGGCTCCTGCGTCAGCTCCACCACGCGGTTGCGCAGCACGATCGCGGCGCCGAGCCTGCGGGCGGCTTTTGCGTAGGCGTGCGTGGTGCCCGACGGGTCGAGATGGCCCTCCACCGGGTCCCACATGGCGCCGACGAAATTCGTCTCGTCCATCAGCGGGAACATCGCCTTCGCCTCGGACGGGGTGATCAGCTCAGTGTCCATGCCGAGATAGCGGCCCTTGGCGTGGGCGGCGCGCAAGAAATCCATGCGCTCGGGCGTGTCGGCCATCATCACGCCGCCGGTCAGGTGCAGCGAGCAGGACTGGCCCGACAGCTCCTCCAGCTCCCGGTAGAGCCGCACCGTATAAGCTTGCAGCGCCGCCACGTTGGGGTCGCCGTTGAGCGTGTGGAAGCCCCCCGCCGCATGCCATGACGAGCCCGAGGTGAGTTCCGAGCGCTCGATCAGCATGACGTCGCTCCAGCCCGCCTTGGCGAGGTGGTAGAGCACCGAGCAGCCGACGACCCCGCCGCCGATCACAACTGCCTTTGCATGGGATTTCATAGGCTTGGTGTCTTTCTTGGAATCAGGTCGCGAGAATGATGATTCGAAGCGTGAAGGCTTCAAAAATCCGTCGGCGCGCCGCCTTCGGCGATGCGGCGCTCGACGAATTCGTCGATCTCCTCCTCGACGGCGGGGTCGATCGGCGGCTTTTCCCATGCGGCGAGGCGTTCCTTCCACACCCGGTTCGCCTTCTGCATGGCGTCGGGCGAGCCGGCGAGCTGCCATGTCTCGTAATTGCGCCAGTCGGACAGCACCGGCGAGTAGAAGGCGTTTCTGTAGCGCGCCTGCGTGTGCGCCGTGCCGAAGAAATGGCCGCCCGGGCCGACGTCGCGAATGGCCTCGAAGGCCAGCGCGTCCTCCGATAGGTCGAGCGGCGCGAGGAACTCGGCGACCATCTGGAGCAGGTCGATATCGAGGATCATCTTCTCGTAGGAGCAGCGCAGGCCCCCTTCCAGCCAGCCGGCCGCGTGCAGCATGAAATTGCCGCCGCCCTGGATGGCGCCCCACAGCGAGAACACGCTCTCATAGGCCGCCTGCGCGTCGACGGTGTTGGCCGCGCAGGTATTGGAGGTGCGGTAGGGGATGCCGTAGCGGCGCGCGAGCTGGCCGCCGGCGAGCTGCGCCTTCATGTATTCGGGCGTGCCGAAGGCCGGCGCGCCGGACTTCATGTCGACATTGGAGGTGAAGCCGCCATAGGCGACGGGCGCGCCCTTCCTGACCATCTGCGTGAAGGCGATGCCGGCCAGCGCCTCGGCGTTCTGCAAGGTCAGCGCGCCCGCGACGGTCACCGGCGCCATGGCGCCCGCCAGCGTGAACGGCGTGACGATGACGATCTGCCCCGCCGACGACATCTGGATGATGCCCTCCAGCATGGGCACGTCGAGCTTCAGCGGCGAGTTGGTGTTGATGATGGTGTAGACGGAGGGCTCGCGCTCGAGCTGCTCCCGCGAGATGCCGCGCGCGATGCGGGCGATCTCGATGCCGTCGACATTGCGCTCCTTGCCCAGCGAATAGATGTGGAAGGGCTTGTCGGTCAGCAGCGCCAGGTCGCGGACGCATTCTAGGTGACGCACCGAGGCGTGGATGTCCACCGGCTCGACCGGGTAGCCGCCGGTGGCGTGGATGATGTTGTGCACCTGCGCGAGCTTGAGGAAGTTGCGAAAATCCTCCCGGTTGCCCGGCCGACGGCCGCGGTCGGCGTCGGAGCAGGAGGGCGCCGAGCCCATCTGCGCGAGGATCAGCCGGTTGCCGCCGAAGGTGACGTCGTGCGCCGGGTTGCGCGCGTGCAGCGTGAACTCGGACGGGGCATGCGCGACCAGCTCCAAGAGCATGTCGCCGTCGAAGCGCACCCGCTCGGCCCCTTCCTTCACGTCGGCGCCGTGCTGCTTCATCAGCCGGCGCGCCTGCGGGTGCAGGACCTCGACGCCGATCTCGCGCAGCACCTTCAGCGAGGCGTCGTGGATCGCTTCCAGCTCGTCGTCGGAAACGATCTTCGTCGGCGGGAAGGGAATGCGCAGCTCGCGCCGGGGCGGCTGCTCGAAGGCGGGACCGCCGCCGGCCCGCTTGCCGGCGCGCCCGCCCCGGCGTCCCCTCTCGGTGGCGGAGGCGGCTTCGGCCGTCATGCTCTCGTCGCTCATGCAAAGGTTCCCGGCAGCAGCCGGCATATTGGACCGCGGGCCGCCGCGCTTGTAATGAAGCCGCGACCAGAAGGGCGAGCAAAACGACATGCGGGCGGCGCCGCGGATTGCGGGCGCACGGGAAAGATGTCCCGCGTGCTTGCTTTTGCCCGATTCGGGCGGAAAGACTGCGCCCGACAGGTTTCGGGAGGCACCATGCGGAGCATCATCGTGGCGGCACTGATCGGCGCGGGGCTATCGGGCGCGGCAGCGCAGGACGAGGACCCGTATCTGTGGCTGGAGGAGCGGGACGGCGCCCCCGCGCTGGAATGGGTGAAGGGGCAGAACGAGCGGACGCGGGCCGAGATCATGGCCGATCCGCGCTTCGCCGACCATTTCGCCAAATCGCTGGCGCTGTTCGAGGCCGAGGACGTGATCCCCTACGGCTACACGCAGGGCGGCTTCGTCTACAATTTCTGGCAGGACGGCAAGAACCCGCTCGGCGTCTGGCGGCGGACGAGCGTCGCCTCCTACAAGACGCCCGCGCCGGACTGGGACGTGGTGCTCGACATCGACCGCCTCGCCGAGGCCGAGGGCACGGAGTGGGTGTTCGGCTATGCCGACTGCCTCGCGCCGGACTACCGGCTGTGCGCGATATCCATGTCGCCGGACGGCGGCGACGCCTCGGTGGTCCGCGAGTTCGACCTTGAGACGCGGCAGTTCATGGCCGACGGCTTCAACCTGCCCGTGTCGAAATCGAACTTCGCCTGGCTCGACGCCGACACGGCGCTGCTGTCCTCGGCGCTCTCCGACGACGAGGTGACCAGTTCGGGCTATCCGCGCGTGCTCAAGCGCTGGAAGCGCGGCACGCCGGTCGGGGAGGCCGAGACGATCTTCGAGGGCGCGGCCGAAGACCTTTCCGTCGGCGCCTTCGTGGTGCGCGACCATCGCGACGGGCGCCGCGACGCGTTCCTCCAGCGGTCGATCGACTTCTATTCGTCAGAACTGTTCCTGCTGCGCGACGACGGGTCGACCGTGCAGGTTCCGCTGCCGGAGCAACTGATGAACTGGATCCTGCTCGACGGCCAGTTCGTGTTCATTCCCGCCGAGGACTGGACCAACCAGGCCGGCGAGACGATGCGCGCCGGCGGGCTCTACAGCTTCGATTTCGAGTCGTGGCGCGATGCCGGCGAGACGGGGCCGTATGTGGCGCTGATCGAGCCGTCGCAGCGCCGCTCGATCGAGAGCATCGCGGCCACGGCCGGCCGCCTGTTCGTCTCCGTGCTGGACAATGTGCGCGGCGAGGTGCTGGCCTTCCGCCATGCCGACCATCGCTGGAGCGAGCCCGTGCGCCTCGACCTGCCGCCCAACGGCACGGTCTCGATCAACGACACGGACTATGAGGGCAGCGCGCTCTCCATCGCCTTCAACGCGCTGACGACGGCTCCGACGCTCTACTGGTCCGACGACGACGGCGAGACGTTTGCCCCGGTCAAGTCGATGCCGGCGCGCTTCGATTCGTCGAAATACGTCGCCGAGCAGTTCGAGGCCACGTCGAAGGACGGCACGAAGATCCCGTATTTCGTGGCGCGCCCGAAGGATGCGGCCGGCCCGGTGCCGACCCTGCTCTACGCCTATGGCGGTTTCCAGTCGTCCATGCTGCCCTGGTATTCGGGCCTGCGCGGCCAGCTCTGGCTGGAGCAGGGCAATGCCTGGGTGCTGGCCAACATCCGCGGCGGCGGCGAGTTCGGCCCGGCCTGGCACCAGGCGGCGCTCCAGGGCAAGCGCCAGAACGCCTTCGACGATTTCGCCGCCGTGGCCGAGGATCTGGCGGCGCGCGGCATCACCACGGCGAAGCAGCTCGGCATTCAGGGCGGCTCCAATGGCGGGCTGCTGGTCGGCGTGTCGCTCACCCAGCGGCCGGATCTGTTCGGCGCCGCGATCAGCGAGGTGCCGCTGCTCGACATGATGCGCTACACGCTGCTGCCGCCCGGCGCGTCGTGGATCGCCGAGTACGGCGACCCGGCGATCCCCGAGCAGGCGGCCTATATAAGCGCCTATTCGCCCTACCAGAACGTCGCCGCCGGCAAGGACTACCCGAAGACGCTGTTCATGACCTCGACGGCCGACGACCGCGTCCATCCCGGCCATGCCCGCAAGATGGCGGCGAAGATGCTGGAGCAGGGCCACGACGTGCTGTTCCACGAATATCTCCAGGGCGGCCATGGCGGCAGCGGCGACATCCGCCGGCAGGCGGAATGGTATGCGCTGGAATATCTGTTCCTCCAGCGCACGCTGGAGGCCGTGCCGCCGGTGATGGCCACGGCCGACCGCCAGTTGCCGCTGGGCGTCGCCGCGCTGCCCGCCACGCGCGCCGCCGGCGACCGCTGCGACGTGCCGAGCACGATCGTGGCCGCCGCCGGCCCGCGCCCGGCCTCGCTGGACGCCCGCGCGGCGTCGCTGCGGCAGTCCTGCGACGGCCCGCCCACGCCTTGAGGGCCACGCCCCGAAGGGCTTGAGCATGCCATGCCGGGCGGCTAGGCTCCCGGCATGGCCCGGCTTGAAGGCATATCGCTTCGGCAGACCGTCTCGGCGCGCACGCTGCACGCCGAGATGCTGCGGCTGTGCGCCCGCATAGGCTATTCGCCGCCCGCTCGCCGCTGAATCCGCCGCCGGCCGGACCTTGTTTCAACGAGGTCGGCCGCAGGTTCAACGGGAGCTTTCAAGTCCATGGCATATCGGAACTATTCTCTCCGGCAGTTGCAGGAGATCGACGCCGCGCATCATCTCCACCCTTTCACCGACCACAAGGATCTGCGCGCTGCCGGCAGCCGCGTGATCGTGCGCGCCGACGGCCCGTTCGTCTACGACGCCGACGGCAACGAGATCCTCGACGGCATGGCCGGCCTGTGGTGCGTCAATGTCGGTTACGGCCGCGAGGAGCTGGCGAAGGCCGCCTACGAGCAGATGAAGGAGCTGCCCTACTACAACTCCTTCTTCCGCTGCTCGACGCCGACGCCGATCCTCCTGTCGCAGAAGCTGGCCGAGATCGCGCCCGCCGGCCTGAGACAGATCTTCTACGGCTCGTCCGGCTCGGAGGCCAACGACACGGCGCTGAGGCTGGTGCGCCATTTCTGGGCGCTGGAGGGCAGGCCGGCGAAGAACCGCATCATCTCGCGGCAATGGGCCTATCACGGCTCCACCGTCGCCGGCGCCTCGCTCGGCGGCATGGCCGGCATGCACGGGCAGCTCCACGGCGCCGTGCCCAACATCGTGCACGTCATGCCGCCCTATGCGTTCGAGCTGGCGCGGACCGGCGAGAGCGCGCATGATTTCGGCGTCCGCGCCGCCCGCGCCATCGAGGAGGCGATCCTCGAAGCCGGGCCGGACAACGTCGCCGCCTTCATCGGCGAGCCGGTGATGGGGGCAGGGGGCGTCAAGATCGCGCCCGAGAGCTACTGGCCCGAGGTGCAGCGCATCTGCCGCAAATACGACGTGCTCTTGATGCTGGACGAGGTCATCACCGGCTACGGCCGCACCGGCGAATGGTTCGCCGCCCAGACCTACGGGCTCCAGCCCGACACGATCACCACCGCCAAGGCGCTCACCTCGGGCTACCAGCCGTTGTCGGCGCTGTTCGTCGGCGACAGGGTGGCGAGGACGCTGGTGGACAAGGGCGGCGAGTTCTACCACGGCTACACCTATTCGGGGCATCCGGTGGCCTGCGCGGTGGCGCTGGCCAATCTGGAGATCATCGAGCGCGAGGGGCTGGTCGAGCGCGTGCGCGAGGAGACCGGCCCCTATTTCCGGAAGGCGCTGACCGAGGCGCTTTCCGGCCACGGCATCGTCGGCGAGGTCCGCACTATCGGCCTGATGGGTGCCATCGAGATCGTCGCCGACCGGCAGACGCGCAAGCGCTTCCCCAATGAAGGGACGGCGGCGGTGACGGTGCGCGACCACGCCATCGCCAACGGCATGATGATGCGCGCGGTCAACGACACGATGATACTGTCGCCGCCGCTGATCTGGACGAAAGCCACCATCGACATGGCCTGCGAGCGCATTCTGCGCGCGCTCGACCTTGCCGGGAAGGATCTGCGCAGATAGGCCGCCCACATGGGGATCGCCCCTATATGGATCGAACTGCGCCGCGGCGCGTTCTTCCCGCCGGTCACGAAGGGACGCCCGATGAAAAGCAGGAAGCGTGCGTCGAGAAGCAGCCGTGCGGCGGCCTCGCTCGGCGGCAACCTCATGCTGGCGCCCGCCGTCATCGCCATGCGCCTGCCGCTGATGGCGGCCGAGGCCGGTCGCCACGGGTGGCCGGCCGAGACCGCCGGTGCCCTGACGGAGAAGATGGCAGCCGCCGCCGAAGGGCTGGCGGCGGCGCAGATGTCGATCATGATGTCGGCATCCGGCTTCTGGCTCGAAATCATGTCGGGCAAGACGCCCTCGCTGCTGGACGGCGCCGCCATGGAACGCGCCGCGCACGCGGCGCTCGCCCCGTCGGGCAGGGCGGTCAGGAGCAATTTCGGCCGGCTGGCGCGCAAGTCGCGCTGAAAAGGCAAAAACCGCGCTCTCCAACTGGGAGAAGGCGCGGTCTTGCCAATATACGCTTGGCGCTTCGCGACTCTACACTGCGAAGCTTACTGCTCCGGTACGCGAGACCTTTTCCGGAGCGGTGGGCGACTGCGTTGGCCGCCACGCATCGGGTTCTACAGGCACATCCTTACCGGCCGGTTATCAGCCGCTTAAGCAAAGATGAATCCGCACTTTTTTGGCGCAAAGGTGGCGGGCGGCGAAGGTGACGCAGCGGCAGTTCCGGCTCAGCGGCCGCGCAGGAACTCGACGATGCCGGAGAAGTCGCGCTCGCCGTTGCCCATGGCCGCATAGAGCGCATAGAGCTGCGCCGCCTCGGCGCCCAACGGCGTCACCGCGCCGGCCGACTGCGCCGCCTCCTGCGCCAGCTTCAGATCCTTCAGCATCAGCGCCGCCGCAAAGCCGGGCCTGTAGTCCCGGTTGGCCGGAGAGGCGGGCACCGGGCCGGGGATGGGGCAATAGGAGGTGATCGACCAGCACTGGCCCGACGAGGTGGACGCCACGTCGAACAGCGCCTGATGCGACAGGCCGAGCTTTTCCGCCAGCACGAAAGCTTCGCAGACGCCGATCATCGAGACGCCGAGGATCATGTTGTTGCAGATCTTGGCGGCCTGTCCGGCGCCCGCCTCGCCGCAATGGACGATGCGGCCGGCCATCGGCTTCAGCACCGGCTCGGCCGCCGCGAAGGCTTGCCTGCTGCCGCCGGCCATGAAGGTGAGCGTGCCGGCGCTGGCGCCGCCGGTGCCGCCCGACACGGGCGCGTCGATGGACAGCAAGCCTTGCCGGCCCGCAATGGCGTGCGCCTTGCGTGCCGATTCGACGTCGATGGTGGAGGAGTCGATGAGCAGCGCGCCCTTCTTCATGGCGGGCGCGATGTCCTCGTGCACCGACAGGACGTGCCGCCCGGCCGGCAGCATCGTCACCACCGCGTCGGCGTCCTTCACCGCCGCGACGGCATTGGCCATGACGGTGACGCCGTTGTCGCCCGCCACTTTCAGGTTTTGCGGCACGAGGTCGAAGCCGTGAACGTCGAACCCCGCCTTGACGAGGTTTGCGGCCATGGGATTGCCCATGTTGCCGAGGCCGATGAAGGCGATGGTGGTCATGTGAAGTCCTCCGGAACTAGCGAGTAGCGAATAGCCAATAGCGAGTAGGGGACAGGGTCTGCAGCGGTGGCCGGGGATTTCATTCTTCCCCTATTCGCTACTCCCTATTCGCTATTCGCTCATCGGCCGATCAAGTGCCGCGCGACGATCACGCGCATGATCTCGTTGGTGCCTTCGAGGATCTGGTGGACGCGAAGGTCGCGCACCAGCTTCTCCAGGCCGTAATCGTGCAGGTAGCCGTAGCCGCCGAGCAGTTGCAGCGCGCCGTTGGCCACGTCGAAGCCGGTGTCGGTGACCAGCCGCTTGGCCATGGCGGACCATTTGGACGCGTCATGCGCCTTGCGGTCGAGCTTGGACGCGGCGGCGTAGAGGAAGAGGCGGGCCGCCTGCAACTCCGTCTCCATGTCGGCGAGCCGGAACTGGAGCGCCTGGAAGCGGTCGAGCGTCTGGCCGAACGCCTTGCGCTCGCCCGCATATACCAGCGCCCTGTCGAGCGCGGCCTGCGCCCCGCCCAGCGAGCAGGCGGCGATGTTGAGCCGGCCGCCGTCGAGCCCGGCCATGGCGATGCGGAAACCCGCGCCCTCGTCGGACAGGCGATTCTCGGCCGGCACCTTGCAGTCGTCGAAGACGACCTGCCGCGTGGGCTGCATGTGCCAGCCCATCTTGTTCTCCACCGCGCCGAAGGAGAGGCCGGGCGCGTCCTTCGGCACGACGAAGGTGGAGATCCCCTTGGGGCCGTCCTCGCCGGTGCGCGCCATGACCACGTAGAGGTCGGAGGCGCCCGCGCCGGAGATGAACTGTTTTGTCCCGGTCAGGCGATAGTCGGCGCCGTTGCCGGGGCCGCGCAGCGCCCGCGTCTTCAGGGCGGCGGCGTCGGAGCCCGAGCCGGGCTCGGTCAGGCAGTAGCTGGCGAGCTCCCGCATCGACGTCACGCCCGGCAGCAGGCGCCGGCGTTGCGCCTCGTCGCCGAACCGGTCGATCATCCACGCGGCCATGTTGTGGATGGAGATCATCGCCGAGAAGGCCGGGCAGGCGGCTGACAGCGCCTCGAAGATCAGCACCGCGTCGAGCCGGCCCATGCCGGAGCCGCCCACGTCGTCGCGCACATAGATGCCGCCGAGGCCGAGCGCGCCGGTCTCGCGGATCACGTCGTCGGGGAAATGCCGCGCCTTGTCCCAGTCCAGCGCGTGCGGCGCCACGCGGTCGGCGGCGAAGGCCCGGGCCATCTCCTGGACCGCGCGCTGGTCCTCGCCGAGCTCGAACTGTGCGGCCGATCCGTCCATGAACATCCTCCCGGCTGGCTTCCCCGAAGTCCAACCTGCCGAAGTCTAGAAGGATTCCGCGCGCTGGCAACGCCGGGCCGCGGCACGGCCGCTGTGCATTGTTTCCCGTTCCGCGCCGCAGGGCCGGGGGCTTGCGTCCGGCGGCGTTCCCTGTAGCGTCTCGCCGATGCAATGAGGAATACCGGATTGGCCGAGGAGCCACAGGTTGAGATGCCAGCGGCGGCCGTCGAGGATCCGTCCATCGTCGCCGAGCTGCTGTTGCTGCTGCGGCTCGTGCTGGCCGACGGCGAGGCGCCCCCGCCGGCCGCCGCCCTGCTGCGGCGCATCGCCGCCGACCGCGTCGGCATCGGCGCCGAAGGCGTGGAGGAGGTGGCGCAGGAGATCGAGCATCTCGTGGCCGCCGCCGGCACGGGCGGCGCGGCGGCGGCGCTGCGCGACATGCCGCTCGACCGGCGCCGGACGCTGGCTCTGCGTCTCGCGGCGATCTTCGCCGCCGACGAGCAGTGCCGGGGGCTTCAAGGCAGGCTCGCGGGACGCCTCGCCGCGATTCTCGGGCTCGAACAGACGCCGTCGCCCGCGTGAGCGCATAAGATAGCGGCTGTCGAGCCTTCTTGCGCCGCGCAAAATTGGCTATCAGCGCCCCGATTGGGAACCACCGGACACCGCAGCGGGCGCGACATGATTTCAGGACTGCCTTTCGACGACATCCGCAACCTGCTGCGGCAGCTTCCCGCGCCCGGCGGCCCCGACGCTGCGCGCGTGACGGAGGCCGCGACCCGCTACGCGGAGGTCGCGTCGCCGCTCGGCAGGGCCGCCGACATCGCGGCCTGGCTTTCGGCGGCGGGCGAGCGGGCGCCGCGCGTGCTGCGGCCGGTGGTCGCGCTGTTCGCCGGCACGCATCTGCGCGGCGGCGTTGCCAACACGGCCGAGGTGCAGGCCCATGTCGACCGTGCGGCGGCCGGCGGCGGCGCCGTGAACCAGGCCTGCGCAGCCGGCGATGTCGGCCTGAAGATCTTCGACCTCGCCCTCGACGTGCCCGTCGACGACATGGCCGCCGCGCCGGCGCTGGACGAGAAGGCGTGCGCGGCGACCATCGCCTTCGGCATGGAGGCGGTTGCCGGCGGCACCGATTTGCTCGTCCTGTGCGGGCAGGGGGGCGATGCGGGCGCGCAATCGGCCGAGGTACTGCTGGCCGCGCTCGGATACGGGGACCACGCCCTCCTGTCCGCCCCGGCGGCGGCCGCGCTGGCGTTTCACCGCGGCCACCTTGCAGACCCGCTGGAGGCGCTGCGCCGGCTCGGCGGGCGCGAGATCGCCGCCCTCGCGGGGGCCGTTGTCGCGGCGCGCATCGAGCGCGTGCCGGTGCTGCTCGACGGGCGCGCGGCGCTGGCCGCCGCGGCCGTGGTCGAAAGGGCGGCGCCGGGCGGAGCGGCGCATTGCCGGCTGGTCGATGGCGGCGGCGACCCGGTGGCCGACCCGGTGGCCGACCGGGCGGCCTCGGCGATGGGGCTCGCGCCGGTCCTCGCTTTGGGCATGGGCGGGGCGGACGGCGCGGCCGGGGCGCTGGCGGCTTCCCTTGCCAAGGCCGCTGCGCTGATGCTCGCGGGCGCGGAGGAGTTTTTGCGTCGCGGCGGCGACGCCCGGCCCTGACTGTGCCCGGAGGCAGCCCCCCTGACGCCGCCCCCTGACTCCGCCCCCTGACTCCGCGTTGACCGCGCCGGCCGGCGGTTCTATGGCGATGCCATGTACCATCTGCTTCTCGTTGCGATCGGCGGCGCCATCGGCTCGGCCCTGCGCCACCTCGTCGGCATGGCGGCGCTGCGCATCGCAGGGCCGGCATTTCCCTGGGGTACGCTCGCGGTCAACGTCTCCGGCTCGTTTGCCATGGGCCTGCTCATCGAGCTGATCGCGCGGCGTTTCGGCGCGTCGACCGAGATGCGGCTGTTCCTCGCCACCGGGGTGCTGGGCGGCTACACCACGTTCTCGGCCTTCTCGCTCGACGCCGTGGCGCTCTGGGAGCGCGGCGTCCCTGCGTCTGCGGTGCTCTATGTCGGCGCCTCGGTCGCGGTGTCGATCGGCGCGCTGGTCGCCGGATTGTGGCTCGCGCGCAGCTTCGCCTGATGCTATGCCCGCCCGCATCATGGCGGGTGTCGAACAGATCACGGTCGGCGAGGACGAGGCGGGCATGCGCCTCGACCGCTGGTTCAAGGCTCATTATCCGGGGCTCGGCTTCGGCCATCTGCAAAAGCTCCTGCGCTCGGGCCAGGTGCGCCTGGACGGCGGCCGCGCCAAGGCCGACACGCGCGTCGCGCCCGGCCAGATGGTGCGCGTGCCGCCCATCGAGGCCGACCACAAGGGCGGCGGCCCGCTGACGGCGCGCACCATGCGCGACCAGTCCGACGGCGACCTGCTTGCAAAAATGCTGATCCACGAGGACGACAAGGTGTTCGTCTTCAACAAGCCCTCGGCGCTGGCCGTGCAGGGCGGCTCGGGCGTCAACCGCAGCGTCGATTCGATGCTGGAGGCATGGCGCAACAGGAAGGGCGAGAAGCCGCGTCTCGTCCACCGGCTGGACCGCGACACTTCCGGCGTCCTCGTGGTCGCCCGCACGCGGCTGGCCGCCGTCAAGCTCACCGAGGCGTTCCGCGAACGCACGACCAAGAAGACCTACTGGGCGCTGGTCAAGGGCGTGCCGAAGAAGCGCGAGGACAAGATCTCGACCTGGCTGGTGAAGGAGCAGACGCCGGACGGCGACCGCATGCGCGTCGCCCGGCACGGCGAGGACGGCGCCGACCATGCGGTCAGCTACTACCGCGTCGTCGAGCAGGCGGGGCAGGCGCTCGCCTGGCTGGAGATGGAGCCCTATACCGGCCGCACCCACCAGCTTCGCGTGCACGCCGCCCATATCGGCCACCCGATCATCGGCGACCCGAAATATTTCGAGGCGGACCACAACTGGGATTTTCCGGGCGGCATGCAGAAGCGCCTGCACCTGCACGCGCGGCGCATCGTCGTGCCGCATCCCGACGGCGGCTCGGTCGACGTCACCGCGCCGCTGCCGCCGCACATGGTGCAGAGCTGGAACCTTCTGGGCTTCGACGAGAACATGGCAGGCGAAGCATGAGCGCGGCGACCGGCACGGGCGTCCTGCGCCAGCCGCAGGCGATCGACGGCTTCGCGGTCGTGGCCATGATCGCGCTCACCTTCTCGTGGGGCCTCAACGGCGTGCTGATCAAGCTGGCCAATGCCGGCTACAGCCCGCTCTTCGTGATGGTCGCCCGCTCGGTCATCGCGGCCGCGCTGGTCTACGGCTGGTGCCGGCTGCGCGGCATCGCAGTCTTCGAGCGCGACGGCACCTTGCGGGGCGGCCTGCTGGCCGGCGTGCTGTTTGCGGCGGAGTTCGTGCTGATCTTCTTCGCCTACGACTATACGACGGTGGCGCGCGGGTCGCTGATGATCAACACCATGCCCTTCTTCGTGCTGGTGGGCGCCTGGCTGTTCCTCGGCGAGCGGATCACCGCGGCCAAGGTGACGGGGCTGGTCTTCGCCTTCGCCGGCGTCGTGCTGGTGTTCTCCGACAGGCTGACGCTGCCGGATGCCGGGGCGCTGCGCGGCGACCTGATGCTCCTTGCCGCCGCCGTGTTCTGGGCCGGCACGACAATCGTCATCAAGGGCTCGAAGCTCGCCGCCGCCAGCGCCGAGAAGGTGCTGCTCTACCAGCTCGCCGTGTCGGCGGTCGTGGTGCTGCCGCTGCTGCCCCTCGGCGGCGCGCTGGTGCGCGCGGTGACGCCGACCGCCACGGGCGCCCTGCTCGCGCAGGCGGTCTACATCGTCGCGATCACCTATGTCGTCTGGTTCTGGCTGATGCGCCACTATCCGGCGTCCAGCCTGTCGAGCTTCACCTTCCTGTCGCCCGCCTTCGGCGTGATGTGCGGCGCCGCCATCCTCGGCGAGCCGATCTCGTGGCGCATCTTCGCGGCGCTGGCGCTGATCGCCGTCGGTCTCTATGTGGTCAACCGGCCGGGCCGGCCGGCAGCGGCGGAGGATGCTAGCCATGCGTGACATCCTGAGCGACCTGGAGACGGGGCCTTCCGACCCGGACCCGGTCAGGCGCGCGCAGAACCAGATGCGGCAGCCCTTGCCGAAGCGTTTTTACAGCAAAGCGACGGCCGGGGCGGTGGATGGCGGCTACGGTGTCCTGCTCGACGGCAAGGCGGCGCGCACGCCCGGCCGCGCGGTGCTGGCGATCCCGGCCCTGCGTCTTGCGGCTCTCGTCGCGGCCGAGTTCGCCGCGCAAGCCGAGCGCGTCGATCCGCGCACCATGCCGCTGACCCGGCTCGCCAATACCGTCGTCGACGGGGTGGCCAGCGAGCCCGGCGCGGTGATGGAGGAGGTGCTGCGCTACGCCTCGTCGGACCTCGTCTGCTACCGCGCCGATTCGCCGGAGGGGCTGGTGCAAAAGCAGGCCGATGCCTGGGATCCGGTGCTCGACTGGGCGCGGTCGGCCATCGGTGCGCGCTTCGTGCTGTCGGAGGGCATCATGCATGTAGCCCAGCCGCGCGAGAGCATCGCGCTGGTGCGCGCGCATCTGGAGCGGCGCATGGAGCCGTTCCGCCTCGCCAGCCTGCATGTGATGACGACCCTCACAGGCTCGGCGCTGCTGGCGCTGGCGGTCGAGGACCGCGCGCTCACCGCGCGCGAGGCATGGAGTGCTGCCCATGTCGACGAGGACTGGAACGTCGCGCTCTGGGGCGAGGATGCGGAAGCGGCGGCCCGCCGGGCGACGCGCTGGCGCGACATGGAGGCGGCTGCGACGGCGCTCGATGCGCTGGACGATGCGTCGCCCGCATCCTGACGAGGCGCCGGCAAAGGCGCGCGAAGATCGGCCGTTGGAAGAATTTTCTCCAGAACCCTGCTGAAAGCGTCTTTCAGGCCGGTTTTGCGGGCGGTTCGAGAAAAATCACTGCTTGAAAGCCCGGCGCCACATTTCTACGGTCGCGGCCGAAAATCGGGAAGGCTTCACATGCACAACACCGTTCTCGGCGCCATCGGCAACACGCCCCTGATCAAGCTGCGCAAGGCGTCGGAGCTCACCGGCTGCGAGATCTACGGCAAGGCGGAATTCATGAATCCCGGCCAGTCGGTCAAGGACCGCGCCGGGCTGTTCATCATCCGCGACGCCGAGCGGCGCGGCCTCCTGCGCCCCGGCGGGGTGATCGTCGAGGGCACTGCCGGCAACACCGGCATCGGCCTGACCGTGGTGGCGCGCGCGCTCGGCTACCGCACGGTCATCGTCATTCCCGACACGCAGAGCCAGGAGAAGAAGGACGCGCTGCGCCTGCTCGGCGCCGAGCTGATCGAGGTGCCCGCCGTCCCCTACAAGAACCCCAACAACTACGTGAAGGTTTCGGGCCGGCTGGCGGAGAAGCTCGCGCGCACCGAGCCGAACGGCGCGATCTGGGCGAACCAGTTCGACAACGTCGCCAACCGTGACGGCCACATCGAGACGACGGCGGCCGAGATCTGGCGCGACACCGGCGGCAAGGTCGACGGCTTCGTCAGCGCCATCGGCACCGGCGGCACGCTGGCCGGCGTCGCCGAGGGGCTGCGGCGCTTCGACCGCAACGTCAGGATCGCGCTCGCCGACCCGCTCGGCTCGGCTATGCACAGTTTCTACAGCACCGGCGAGCTGAAGGCCGAGGGCGGGTCGATCACCGAGGGCATCGGGCAGGGCCGCGTCACGGCGAACCTCGAAGGCTTCGCGCCGGACTTCTCGTTCCAGATCCCCGACGACGAGGCGCTGCCGATCATCTTCGATCTGGTGCTGGAGGAGGGCATGTGCCTCGGCGGCTCGACCGGCGTGAACATCGCCGGCGCGGTCAGGCTGGCGAAGACGCTCGGGCCGGGCAAGCGGATCGTCACCGTGCTGTGCGACTACGGCACGCGCTACCAGTCCAAGCTGTTCAACCCGGCCTTCCTGCGCGGCAAGGGCCTGCCGACGCCCGGCTGGCTGGAGCGGCGCAGCGAGATCGACGTGCCCCCGGAGCCTGCTGCATGAGCACCACCGAGGCGCTGTTTCGCGCAGACGCCTATCTGACGGAAACGGAGGCCGTGGTCGTCGCGGTCAACGAGCGCGGCGGCATCGTGACGGACCGCACGGTGTTTTACGCCACGTCGGGCGGACAGCCGGGCGACAGCGGCAGGCTCGTTCGCGCCGACGGCTCGGCCGTCGCGATCGCGACCACCGTGACGGGCGAGACCAAGGACGACATCGTCCACGTCCCTGCCCATGTCACAGCGGGGGCGGACGATTTGCCCGTTCCGGGCGAGCGGGTGCGCCTCCTCATCGACTGGCCGCGGCGGCAGAAGCTGATGCGCATGCACACCGCCTGCCATCTGCTGACCGTGGTGTGCCCGTTTCCGATCACCGGCGCCGCGGTCGGCGAGGAGGAAAGCCGCGTCGACTTCGACCTTCCCGACACCGGTTTTACCCGCGAGGATGTCAGCGAGCGGTTGATGGAGCTGGTGCGCGCAGGCCACCCGGTCTCGACGCGCTGGATCAGCGATGCCGAGCTCGCGGCCAATCCGGGGCTGGTGAAGTCGAAGAACGTGCGCCCGCCCACCGGCTCCGGCCGCATCCGCCTCGTGCTGATCGGCGCGCAAGGCGCGGTCGACAGCCAGCCCTGCGGCGGCACGCACGTCGCCTCCACCATAGAGGTGGGCGAGATCCATATTGCCAAGATAGAGAAGAAGGGCCGCGAGAACCGGCGCTTCCGCATCAGGTTCGGGCCGTTGCCGGCCGCCTGAGGCCATTTGAGGAGGACTGCATGGGCAAGACCAGCCGTTTCGTGGTGAGTGCCGACTGGCTCCAGCAGCGGCTGGGCACGCCGGGCCTGAAGGTGGTGGACGCATCGTGGTATCTGCCGCCGCAGGGCCGCAACGGGCGCGCCGAATACGATGCCGGCCATATTCCGGGCTCGGTCTATTTCGATCAGGATCAGGTCGTCGATCCCGAGGCGACGCTGCCGCACACGCTCGCCCCCGCGCCTTTGTTCGCGCGCTATGCCGGCTCCATGGGGATCGCGGCGGACGACACCATCGTCGTGCATGACGGCCCCGGCTTCTTCTCCGCGCCGCGCGTGTGGTGGCTGTTCCGCGTGATGGGCGCGAAGGAGGTCTACGTGCTGGAAGGCGGCATCGACGGGTGGAAGCGCGACGGACGCCCGGTGACCGGCGAGCCGACGAAGATCGCGGGGAACCTCTTCGACGTCGACTTCGACGCAAGCCGCGTCGCCAGCTTCGAGGCGATGCGCAAGATCGTCGAGACCGGCTCGGCGCAGGTGGCCGACGCGCGGCCCGCGGGCCGCTTCACCGGCGCGGACGCGGAGCCGCGCGCAGGCATGCGCTCGGGCCACATGCCCGGCGCCCGCAACGTGCCGGCCGCGTCGCTGTCGGCGGACGGCAAGCTGCTGCCGCTCGACGAACTGCGCGCGAAGCTGGAGGACGCCGGCATCGACCTCGACGGGCCGGTGGTGACCTCCTGCGGCTCGGGCGTGACCGCGGCCGTGATCACGCTCGCGCTGGAATCGCTCGGCCATACCGACAACCGGCTTTACGACGGCTCGTGGAGCGAGTGGGGCGGGCGGGCCGACACCCCGGTCGTCACCGGACCTGCGGAGCCGAAAGGCTGACCCGAGAGGTTAGTATGGCGCGGGAGCTGCTCGCCCGCATCACGCATCTGGAGATGCGCGCCCCGCCCGCGCAGCGGGTCCATGCGCCGAGCGGTTTTGCCCTCGCGCTGATGCGGGTGGAGGCGATCCCGCCGCATTTTTACCGGTATCTCTACGAGGTCGTCGGCCGGCCGCATCACTGGCAGATGCGGCGCGGCCTCGGCGATGCCGACCTTGCCGCCGCGCTGCACGATCCGGCGACCGTGATCGAGGTGCTCTATTGCGACGGCGCCCCGGCCGGCTTTTTCGAGCTCGACCTCGCGCCGCTGCCGGACAGCGCCGGCATCCGGTATTTCGGGCTGGTGCCGGAGTTTCAGGGCAGGGGGCTGTCGCGCTTCCTCCTGTCCTCGGCCATCTTCGCCGCATGGGACCGGCGGCCGCAAAGGCTGACCATCGACACCAACACGCTCGACAGCCCGCGCGCGCTCCAGCTCTACCAGAAGATGGGTTTTGTCCCTGTCGGCTGGTCCGAGGAGAGGATTGCGGCCTGGGACTGAAAGAAAAGGCGCCGCGCGGGCGCGACGCCTTCTCGTCTGCGGATGCGCTGCCGGTCAGCCCTTGCAGTGGCCGGCGATCTGCACCTGGCGCCAGCCTGACGAGCCGGGGCTAACCTGCACGGTGCGCGCCACCGTCTCGTAGCGCGGCGGCGTGTGGTGCACGCGCTTCTCGGCCGGGCGGATCATCACCTGCTTGTGCGAATAGCCGTATTCGGCCGGGATCACGATGCGCTCCTTGCGCTCCGGCGAGATCATGACCTGCCGCTTCTCGGTGCCCCAGCGGGCGGGAACGCGCTCGTGCACAGTCTGCGCGGGGCGCACGACCACGGTCTCGGCCACCGTCTGCCAGACCGCCGGGCGCTTTATCTTGCACAGCACCTTGCGGCCCTTGATCCACTGGTACTCCCAGGTGTAGCCGCCCTCCGACACCATCACCTTGCGGTGTACGGTCTTCGTGACGGCCGGGATGTGGCGCGCGATCGTGCTCTCCGGCTGGATCATCACCTTTTCCGTCGCCCAGCCGTATCGGGCCGGGATGACGCGGTAGCTCACCTGCTCGGGCCGGATCAGCACGCGCACCTTCTCGGTGCCGTAGACCGGCGGGATCGTCTCCACATGCTTGCGGCCGGGATCGACCATGACCGTCTCGTGCACGGTCCTGTATTGCGGAGGATAGTTGACCTGCTCGAAGCAGGACTGGGCGTAGCCGCCGGCCACGGTCTGGGTCGTCATGGCCATGATCGCCGTGCCGGCGATCGCCATGGAAAGGATACGCGAGGACATGCCTGAGAACTCCGGTAATGACGCGCACTGTCTGCTTTTTCGGGCAAGCATAGACGCCGTGGCCGGACGGGAAAGCCAAATCTTGCGGTTACGTTAACGCGAGGGCAGGCGCTGCCGCCCCGGCGGCCAGCCTTGCGCAAGCCGGAGCCGCCATCCTATCTACGTCGAACAATCCCGAATCCCGCGGGCCGGCCGCTGCCGGCGCCCGCTTCGCGCAGCCCGAAGGACCGCACCATGAGAGACCCCGTCGAGACCTACATGAACCTCGTTCCGATGGTGGTCGAGCAGACCAACCGCGGCGAGCGCGCCTTCGACATCTTCTCGCGCCTGCTCAAGGAACGCATCATCTTCATCACTGGCGGCATCGAGGACGGCATGGCCTCTCTCGTCTGCGCCCAGTTGCTGTTCCTCGAGGCGGAGAACCCCAAGAAGGAGATCAACCTCTACATCAACTCGCCCGGCGGCGTGGTGACCTCGGGCCTCGCCATCTACGACACGATGCAGTTCATCAAGCCGCCTGTGTCGACCCTGTGCACCGGGCAAGCCGCCTCGATGGGCTCGCTGCTCCTGTGCGCCGGCGCCAAGGACATGCGCTTCGCCACGCCCAACGCCTCGATCATGGTGCACCAGCCCTCCGGCGGCTATCAGGGCCAGGCGACCGACATCATGATCCATGCCCAGTGGACCGAGGCGCTGAAACGCCGGCTGAACGAGATCTATGTCAGGCACACGGGCCAGAGCTACGAGAGCGTGCACAGCGCGCTGGAGCGCGACCGCTTCATGACCACCGACCAGGCGCTGGAGTTCGGCCTGATCGACAAGGTGATCACCTCGCGCGAAGCCATGGAAACGGCGTCGAAGGGCTGATCTCGCGCTGCGGAACATGACACGTTTTTGACGGTTGTGCGTCAATTCCGCCACGATTGCCTGTTCACTCCGGCGCCGGCCCGGCCTACGTTAAGCCAATGTTGAGTTTCGGCGGCTTAGCGTTTGGTCGGGGCGTGGCGAATCATCGTCGTGATTTTCGATTTGTATTTCGTTCGGAAAGCACCTTGATCGGGCCAAAGGGATCGGGCCGAACGCAGCGCCTTGCGGCGTGCGCCGTCGCGGCGGCGGCACTGAAAGGAACCGGAATATGAGCAAGATCGGCAACGGCGGCGGCGATTCCAAGAATACGCTGTACTGCTCGTTCTGCGGCAAGAGCCAGCACGAGGTCCGCAAGCTGATCGCGGGCCCCACCGTGTTCATCTGCGATGAATGCGTTGAGCTGTGCATGGACATCATCCGCGAGGAGAACAAATCCTCGATGGTGAAGTCGCGCGAGGGCGTGCCCACCCCGCAGGAAATCCTCAAGGTCCTGGACGATTACGTGATCGGCCAGCAGCACGCCAAGCGCGTCCTGTCGGTTGCCGTCCACAACCACTACAAGCGGCTGGCCCATGCGGCCAAGAACAACGACGTCGAGCTGGCGAAGTCGAACATCCTGCTGATCGGCCCAACGGGCTGCGGCAAGACGCTGCTCGCCCAGACGCTGGCGCGAATCATCGACGTGCCCTTCACCATGGCCGACGCGACGACGCTGACCGAGGCGGGCTATGTCGGCGAGGATGTGGAGAACATCATCCTCAAGCTGCTCCAGTCGGCCGACTACAATGTCGAGCGGGCGCAGCGCGGCATCGTCTACATCGACGAGATCGACAAGATCAGCCGCAAGTCGG
>CAZVTK010000071.1:13805-22572 GCA_964629765.1 uncultured Mesorhizobium sp. | reverse complement strand
GGCCTGTGGGTCGACGTCCTGCCCTTCCCGCTGCTGGTCGCCTTCGGCGCGGTCGCGGGAGCGGTGCTCGCCGGCCTCGTCGGCGCGGCGACGCTGCGCATTTCGGGCGTCTACTTCGTCGTCTTCACGCTGGGGCTGGCCGAGCTGGTGCGGCAGCTCACGACCTGGGCGCAGGCCAAGTTCACCACGCGCATGGGCCTCTACGTCTTCACCGACCTGCGCGAGACGCACATCTTCTGGATGCTGCTGGCGCTCACCGTCGTCGTCTTCCTCACCGGCTGGCTGATCAACCGCTCGCGGCTCGGCTTCGCGCTCAACATCATCGGCAATGACGAGACGGTGGCGAAGCATGTCGGCATCGACACGGCGCGCGCCAAGATCCTGCTGTTCATGATCTCGGGCGCCTTCATCGGCATCGCCGGGGCCATCAGCGCGCCGCGCTACGGCTACATCCAGCCGCCCTCGGCCTTCAACCCGATGATCTCGTTCCTGACGGTGATCATGGCGCTGCTGGGCGGCACGAAACGGCTGTGGGGGCCGCTGGTCGGCGTCATCCCCTTCGTCATCCTGATGGACTTTGTCACCGCGCGCTTCTCCAGCACCATGCCGGTGGTCATGGGCCTGTCGTTCCTCGCCATCGTCTATCTGCTGCCCAACGGCGTGACGGGCCGGCTCGAGCAGCTCTGGGCATGGGCCAAGGCGCGGCGGGCGGCGGCGGTCGGCGCGGAGAAGCACGCATGAGCGCTGCGCTCCAGGTTCGCGACGCGCGAAAACTGTTCGGCGGGCTGGTGGCCGTCAACGACGTGTCGTTCGAGGTCGGCGAGGGCGAGCTGTTCGGCCTGATCGGCCCCAACGGGTCGGGCAAGACCACCATGCTCAACCTGATCTCGGGCGCGCTGCCGGTCAGCGGCGGCGAGATCCGGCTCGGCGGCCATACCATCTCCGACAAGCCGGCGCACAGGATCGCGCGCGAGGGCGTGGCGCGCACCTTCCAGCTCGTGCGCGTGCTGCCGGGCATGAGCGCCGAGGAGAACGTCATGGCGGGGGCGGTGTTCGGCCATCGCCGCCTGTGGGGCGCGGAGGCGCGCGACCTTGCCCGCGCGCTGCTCGCCCGCGTCGGGCTGGGCGGCCGTGCCAACGCGCCCGTGGCGTCGCTGACCTATATCGACCAGAAGCGGCTGGAGCTGGCGCGTGCGCTGGCGTCGTCGCCGCGCCTGCTGCTCTTGGACGAGTGGCTGGCGGGGCTCAACCCGACCGAGCTGAAGGTCGGCATGGACCTGATCGCCAGCCTCGGCCGCGAGGGCCGGACCATCGTCATGGTCGAGCATGTGATGGACGCGGTGCGCTCGCTGTGCGGGCGCTGCGTGGTGATGAACTCAGGCCGCAAGATCGCCGAAGGCAAGGTCGACGCGGTGCTTTCCGACCCCGAAGTCGTGCGTGCGTATCTGGGGGATGACGACGATGCTTGAGGTCCAGAACCTCGCCGTTCGCTACGGGCCGCATGTGGCGCTGCACGGCGTCTCGGCGAAGGTCGGCAAGGGCGAGATCTGCGTGGTGCTGGGCGCCAACGGCGCCGGCAAGTCGAGCATGCTCAAGGCCATAGCCGGCATGGTCAAGACCGAGCCGGGCAGCGCCATCGTCATGAACGGCAAGCCGATCGCCGGCATGAAGCCGCACCTGATCGTGGAAGAAGGCATCGCGCTGGTGCCCGAGGGGCGCGGCATCTTCGGCGACCTGACGGTGGCCGAAAACCTCCAGCTCGGCGCCTTCGCCAAACGCGCGCGCAGCCGCGAGGCGGCGACGCTCAGGCAGATCTACGAACTTTTCCCGCGGCTTGCCGAGCGCAAGGCGCAGATCGCCCGCACCATGTCGGGCGGCGAGCAGCAGATGGTTGCGATCGGCCGCGCGCTGATGTCGAAGCCCGATATCCTGATGCTGGACGAGCCGTCGCTTGGCCTGTCGCCGCTGCTCTCCAAGGAGCTGTTCAAGTCGCTCTCGGCGGTGGCGGCCACCGGCGTCGGCATCCTGCTGGTCGAGCAGAATGCGCGGCTCAGCCTGAAGATCGCGGCGCGCGGCTATCTGATCGAGAACGGCGCGATCACCGGCGAGGACGGGGCGCAGGCGCTGATGCGCGACCCGGCCGTGGTCAATGCCTATCTCGGCGGCGGGGGCGCGGGCGGGCGCGGCAAGGCTCCGCAGATCCGGCTGCCGGCCGGCTTCGCGCTGCCTGCCGGGCTTGAAGGCATCGGCCGGGCGATCGGCGACATCGCGGCCCGCGCCGGGGCGATCCAGAATGCGTTCGTGCGGGCGCTGCGCCGCGACGGGGCGGCGCCCAGCGCTTTCGTCGGCCGCTACGATGCGGCGAAGGAGCCCGACCCGTGGGCGGCGGCGGCCGTGTCCGGGCCTGAATGGCGGCCGAACCAGCCGGCGGTGTCGCAGGAGGCCGGCCGCCTCGCCGGCGAGGCCGAGCAATTGGCCGCCCGCGCGGCCGAGCGCTTGGCGGCACATGTGCGCACGAGCCGGTTGACGGAAGGGCGCGGCGGGCCGCTGCTGCGCGAAACGCCCGCCGCCGAGCCTGCTGCCGTTCCCCTGGCGCCCCCGCCGCCAATCCAGCCCCCGGTCCTGCCGCCACTGCCCGAGACGCCGCGCAATCTGCTCGGCCCTTCGGCCGAGCGGCCGGCGCACCGGCGCCGGGATTTCGGGGACATGGAAGCGCTGGCGCGCCATGCGGGCGAGCGCGCGGCCGCGCATGCCCGCCGCATGCGCGAGCACGGCATGCGGGCACGGCCCTCGGTGGACATTGCGACGCCCGTCAGCGCCTCGCTCGATCCGGCCGCGCTGGCCGAGCGTGCGGCCGCGCGGCTCGCGGCCCATATGCGCCAGAGCCGCATCGCGGCGAAGGCGCCTGCGAGTGCTGCGGCCACCGGCTCGGTGCCGCTGCCGAAACCCGACCCGAACCACCCGCTGATCGGCCACAACAGCGCCGGAGCGGCGCTGGACGACGAGCCGCCGGCGGCGCCCGCGCGGCCGGCGAAGAAGGAAAGACCGGCAACGAAGGTAAGAGGTGCGGGCGACAAGCCTGCCGAGGCGATCGCCCTGCCTGCGGAGACGGTTGCCCCGCCTGCCGCCGACCCGATGGCCGAGATGGCGGCGCGCGCCGCCGCGCGGCTCGCGGCCCATCAGGCGGAGCGGCGCAAGTCGCTCGCGATCTTCACCATTCCCGCCGCTGTCACGGCCGGCGATGCGATATCCGATGCCGCCGCCGTCGGCGGACGGAAAGACAACAGAGACCCCGCGAAGAAGAAGCGGAAGAAGCACAAGGAGGCTTGAGCATGGCCCGCGTATTCGAAGGCATGTATATCGGCGGCGGCTGGGCGCCGACCCGCCAGACCTTCAAGGACTACAACCCGGCCGACGGCTCGGTCTGGGCCGAGGTGCCGGATTCCGGCCGTGCCGAGACGGCCGCCGCGATCGAGGCCGCGCATGCCGCCTTCCCCGAATGGTCGAAGCTGCCCTTCTCCAAGCGCGCCCACATCATCCACAAGGCCGCCGAGATCTGGGAAAAGCGCCGCATGGAAATCGTCGACGCTATCCAGGCGGAAGGCGGCGGCTGGTTCGGCAAGGGCATGTTCGAGACCGGCTATGTGCTGGAGGTATTCCACGCCGCCGCCGCCTCGGTGTGGCAGTCGACCGGCGAGGTGCTGCCGTCCGAATACGGCAAGGTGTCGATGGCCGTGCGCCGGCCGATGGGCGTCGTCTCCGTCATCAGTCCGTGGAATTTCCCGTGCATCCTCTCGGCCCGCGGTTTTCTCTTCCCGCTGGTCGCCGGCAACACCATCGTCTTGAAGCCTTCCGAAGAAACCCCCTATCTCGGCGGCTTGCTCTTCGCCGAGATTTTTGAAGAGGCCGGCCTGCCCAAGGGCGTGTTCAACGTCGTCACCTGCTCGCGCGACAATGTGCGCGAGGTCGGCGACGAGCTGATCGAGCACCCCTACGTCAAGGGCGTGTCCTTCACCGGCTCCACCGCCGTCGGCCGGCAGATCGCCGCCAAGGCGGGCGCGCATCTCAAGAAGTGCTGCGTCGAGCTGGGCGGCAAGGATTCGCTCATCGTGCTGGACGACGCCGACATGGAACGCGCCACGCAGGCCGCCAATTTCGGCTCCTTCATGCATCAGGGCCAGATCTGCATGTCGGTCGAGAAGGTGCTCGTCCACGAGAAGATCTATGACGACTTCCTCAAGCGCTTCGTCGAGCGAGCCGGCCGCCTCAAGGTCGGCGATCCGACGAAGAGCAAGGAGCACGTCATCGGCCCGCTCATCAACGACAAGCAGGTCGCCAAGGTGCGCGAGCAGCTCGACGACGCCAAGGCCAAGGGCGCGAAGGTGGTGCTCGGCGGGCGCATCGACGGCCGCTTCGTGGAGCCGACCATCCTGACGGGCGTGACGCCGGACATGAAGCTCTACCAGGACGAGACGTTCGGCCCCGTGGTGCCGGTCATCCCGTTCCGCACCGACGACGAGGCGATCCAGATCGCCAACGACACCGAATACGGGCTGTCGGCCGGCGTCATGACGCGCGACGAGGGCAGGGGGCTGGCCATCGTCAACAGGCTCGACACGGGCAACTGCCACATCAACTGCTCGTCGGTGAACGACGAGCCGCATGTACCGTTCGGCGGGTTCAAGGCGTCGGGCGTCGGCAAGCATGGCGGCCGCTGGTCGCTGGAAACCTTCACCGAGACGCGCTGGATCACGCTGGATCGCGGCGGGCGGCCCTATCCGCCGGTATTTTGAACGGAAGAACCCGGTTGCCGGGTCGCGCGTTCAGCGCGGCCCGCGCCATGCGAGCAGGCGCATGGCGTTGGCCGTGACCAGAACGGTGGCGCCGGTGTCGGCCAGGATCGCCGGCCACAGGCCGGTGATGCCAACCACGGTGGTGACAAGGAACACCGCCTTCAGCCCCAGCGCGATAGCGATGTTCTGCCGGATGTTCGCCATGGTCGCGCGCGACAGCAGCACCATGCCGGCAACGTCGAGCACACGGCCGTGCAGCACCGCCGCGTCGGCGGTCTCCAGCGCCACGTCGGTGCCCCCGCCCATGGCGATGCCGACATCGGCGGCGGCAAGCGCGGGGGCGTCGTTGATGCCGTCGCCGACCTTGGCGACGATCTCGCCCGCCGCCCGCATCTCGCCGACGATGCGCTGCTTGTCCTGCGGCAGCAGCTCGGCGCGTGCTTCCATGCGGAGATCTGCGGCGATGGAAGCGGCCGTGCGGCGGTTGTCGCCGGTCAGCATGACCGAGCCGATGCCGAGCGCCTTCAGCGCCGCGATGCCACGCTTGGCATCCTCGCGCGGCTCGTCGCGCATGGCGACCAGCCCGGCGACTTCGCCGTCCGCCACCAGCACGGAGACGGTCTTGCCCGCGTCGTTCAGCCCGGCGATGCGTTGGGCCAGATGCTCCGGCAGGCCGGCGCGCTCGCCAGCCGCCTGCGGCGAGCCGAGGAACAGCCCCACGCCGTCCAGTTCTCCCGCCACGCCCTCGCCGGGGATGGCGCGGGCGTCGCGCGCCGATGCCGGCGCGATGCCGCGTGCCCTGGCCGCGCCGCGGATGGCGAGCGCCAGCGGGTGCGACGAGCCGGCCTCCAGCGCAGCGGCCAGCCGCAGCGTCTCCTCCTCAGGAAGCGCGACGCCGACCACATCCGTCACCTCGGGCCTGCCGGCGGTCAGCGTGCCGGTCTTGTCGAAGGCGACCGCCGTCACCTTGCCGAGCTGCTCCAGCACGGCCCCGCCCTTCATCAGCAGGCCGCGCCGCGCGCCGGCCGAGAGGCTGGCGGCAATGGCCGCCGGCGTCGAGATGACCAGCGCGCAAGGGCAGCCGATCAGCAGCACGGCGAGACCCTTGTAAATCCATTCGTCCCACGGGCCGCCGGCAATCAGCGGCGGGAGGATGGCGACCAGCGCGGCCACGACCAGCACGCCGGGCGTGTAATAGCGCGAGAAGGAATCGATGAAGCGCTCGGTGGGAGCCTTGGTCTCCTGCGCTTCCTCGACCAGCCGGATGATGCGCGCGATGGTGTTGTCCGCGGCGGCGGCGGTGACCGTCACGCGCAGCACCGCGTCCTGGTTGATGGTTCCCGCATAGACGGCGTCGGCGGGCTGCTTGCGCTTCGGCACGGATTCGCCGGTGACGGGCGCCTCGTCGACCGAGCCCGTGCCCGACAGGACCGTCCCGTCGGCGGGGATCCGGTCGCCGGGGCGCACCATGACGACCGCGCCGGGGGTGAGCGTTTCGGCCGGCACCTCGCGCGTTGCGCCATCGGTCTCCAGCAGCGCGGTTGCGGGCACCAGCGCCGCCAGCGCGCGGATGCCGGCGCGGGCGCGGCCGGCGGCGACGCCCTCCAGCAGTTCGCCGACGAGGAAGAGGAAGACGACGACGGCCGCCTCCTCGCCGGCGTCGATCAGCACCGCGCCCACCGCCGCTATGGTCATCAGCGTCTCGATGGTGAAGGGCATGCCGATGCGCGCCGCCGCGAAGGCGCGCCGCGCGATCGGGATGAGGCCGATGGCCATCGCGGCGATGTAGGGCCACGGCCCGGCCTGCGGCCAGGCCGAGGCGAGCAGCATCGCCGCGCCGAGGGCCGCGCCGCAAGCCATGGTCAGCTTCGCCCGGGCCGTCGCCCACCACGGCCCGTCGGACAGGCCGTGGTCGTGGCCCGAATGATCATGACCAGAGTGATCGGGGCCGGCATGATCGCCGTGCGCCGGCGCCATGGGCTCCGGTTTCACCTGCCTGCCGGCCGGCCCGAAGCCCGCCACCCCGTAGCCCAGCGTCGTCACCGCAGCGCCCAGCCGCTCCATGTCGGCGGCGGGCTCGTGGTCGACCAGCATGGTCCCCGCCGTTGCCGAGACGGCGACGTCGCGCACGCCCGGCACCTGGCGCGCCGCCCTGTCGATCTTCGCCGCACAGGCCGCGCAGTCCATGCCTTCGATACGGAATCGCGTCTTTTCGATCGTGTCCATCGCTTCACCCGAACGCCTTCATGGAACGACCGTAGTTCCTCTAGTCACTAGAGGTGCAAGAGGCGTTTTCAGAAAATTCGCGGCGCGGGCCGCGCGGCGTTTCGACGGTGGCGCGATCGCGCTCCCAATTCCGCCCAGTTCGTGGCAAAGAGTGCGTCTGGCTTTGCGGGAGGCTTGCATGCTCAGACGATTCGGCGCGGCTCTTCTTCTGTCGTCCGCGCTGGCGGCGCCGGCCGCCGCCAACGACACGATGGCCAATTTCGACACGGGCGGGCTGGTCTTCGTCCGCTCGGACGTGGTGGCCATCGCCAGCGAGGATCTGTTCATCTCCGAGGAGGAGATACGGGTCGCCTACCGGTTCCGCAACGAGAGCAGCCGCGACGTCGAGTCGGTCGTCGCCTTCCCGATGCCGGACATCTACAACAGCCCCTATGGGGATCTCGCCATTCCCGCGCCCGGAACCGACAATTTCCTCGGCTTCACGGTGGAGGTGGAAGGCAAGGCGATCGCGCCGTCGCTCGAACAGCGCGCCTTTTCGGCCGAGCTCGACATCACGGCCGAGCTGAAGGCTGCCGCCGTGCCGGTGAACCCGGTCGGCGACGCGGCCACGGCGGCGCTGCGCCGGGTGAACGAGCGCAAGCTGCGCGAGTGGGAGGTGCGCGGCATCGTCGCCAAGGATCCCTACGGCGACCAGGACGAGGCGCCGTGGATTCCGGCCTGGACGATGAAGTCCACCTACTGGTGGACGATGACCTTTCCCGCCGGCCGCACCATTTCCGTCAAGCACCGCTATACGCCGAGCGTCGGCGGCACGGCGGGCGTGACCTTCTACTACGACGACAAACTGGGCGGGCCCTATCTCAACGAGTATCGCCACAAATATTGCCTCGACGGCGGCATCGAGCGCGCGGTCGCAAACTCGGCCCGGCAGGACGGCTTTCCGCCCTATACGGAAAGCTGGATCAGCTACGTGCTGACCACCGGCGGGCACTGGGGCGGCTCGACCATCGAGAAATTCACGCTCACGGTCGACAAGGGCGCGGCGAAGAACCTCGTCTCCTTCTGCGGCGACAACGTGAAGAAGATCGGTGCGACCACCTTCCAGATGGCGGCCGAGAATTTCTATCCGGCGCGCGACCTCGAAATCCTGATCCTCAAGCGGTTCGACGACAGGGCGCTGCCGGTCTCGACCGAGCCCGTTCAGGCCGACGACGGCGACCAGCCGAACCCGCCTCCCGCGCAGAACCCGCCGGGCCAAAATCCTCCGGGACAGCGTCCGCCGGGCCAGAGGCCGCCTGCACAGCAGCCACCTGCACAGCAGCCCCCGGCGCAGCAGCCTCCGGCGCAGCAGCCGCCGGCACAACAGCCCCCAGCCCAGCAGCCTCCGGCGCAGCAGCCGCCCGGTGGGGCGGATGGCGGCGACCAGCCGAACCCGCCGCCTGCGCAGAATCCGCCGGGCCAGACCCCTCCGGGTCAGCGTCCGCCTGCACAACAGCCACCTGCGCAGCAACCCCCAGCCCAGCAGCCTCCGGCGCAGCAGCCGCCCGGCGGGGCGGATGGCGGCGACCAGCCGAACCCGCCTCCCGCGCAGAACCCGCCGGGCCAAACTCCTCCGGGTCAGCGTCCGCCGGGCCAGAGGCCGCCTGCGCAACAGCCGCCGGCGCAACAACCCCCGGCGCAGCAGCCGCCCGGCGGGGCGGATGGCGGCGACCAGCCGAACCCGCCGCCCGCGCAGAATCCGCCGGGCC
>CAZVTK010000071.1:0-13705 GCA_964629765.1 uncultured Mesorhizobium sp. | reverse complement strand
CAGCCACCTGCGCAGCAACCCCCAGCCCAGCAGCCTCCGGCGCAGCAGCCGCCCGCGCAACAGCCGCCGGCACAACAACCCCCGGCGCAGCAGCCGCCCGGTGGGGCGGATGGCGGCGACCAGCCGAACCCGCCGCCTGCGCAGAACCCGCCGGGCCAGACCCCTCCGGGTCAGCGTCCGCCCGCACAGCAGCCGCCTGCGGCCAACCCTCCGCCCGGCGGGGCGGATGACGGTTCGTGAGCCTTGCGCTGGTCGTCGCGGTCGCGCGCAACGGCGTGATCGGCCGCGATGGCGGCCTGCCATGGCGGCTGTCGACGGACCTGCGGCGCTTCAGGGCGCTGACGATCGGCCACCCCGTCGTCATGGGGCGGCGCACCTGGGAGAGCCTGTCGCGACGGCCGCTGCCGGAGCGGACGAACATCGTGGTGACCCGCGCCCGCGACTTCTCGCCCGAAGGCGCGCTCGTCGCCCATTCCGTCGACGAGGCTTTGCGCGTCGCGCGCGCGGCGCCGGGCGGGGAGGCGGTGCAGGTGATCGGCGGCGGGCAGATCTATGCCGCCACCATGCCGCTCGCCGACCGGCTCGACGTCACCCATGTCCTCGCCGACGCGGAAGGCGACACGCTGTTCCCGCGAATCGATCCGGGCGAATGGGAAGAGATTTCGGGCGAGAACGTGCCGGCCGGCCCGAAGGACGATCACGCCACGCGCTATGCGCTCTACCTTCGGCGCCCGAAGGCGTGAACGGCCTAAAAAAGGCGAATGGCCGCACGACGAAACGGCGCCGGATCGTGTCCCGCGCGTTGAAAGCCAACGATTGCATACCTATAACGACCGATAACGGGCGCGCGGGTCTTCGGTTCCGGACAGCGCCGTATTGCAAGGAAGGAACGACATGCCCTGGAGCAATCAGACCGGCGGCGGCGGCCCGTGGGGTGGCGGTGGCGGCAACGGCAGCAATGGCGGCGGCCCGGGCAATGGAGGTCCGTGGGGCCAGCGGCCCGGCGGCGGGCGCGGCCCGACCGGCACGCCTCCCGATCTGGAGGACATCATCCGCCGCGGGCAGGACCGGCTGAAGCAGGCGCTTCCCGGCGGCGGCCGCGCCAGCCCGGCTCTGTTCGGCGTGATCGCGCTGGCGCTGGCGGCGCTGTGGCTGTTCCAGGCCGTCTACACGGTCCAGCCGGACGAGCTCGCCGTCGAGCTGCGCTTCGGCAAGCCGAAGGAAGAGATTTCCGAGCCGGGCCTGCACTTCCACTGGTGGCCGGTCGAGACCGTCGAGAAGGCGACCGTGGCGGAGCGCCTCATCAATGTCGGCGAGGCGCGCGGCCCCAATGCGTCGACCGGGCTGATGCTTTCCGGCGACCAGAACATCGTCGACGTGCGCTTCTCCGTCGCCTACCAGGTGGCCGATCCGCGCGCCTATCTCTTCAACGTCGCCGATCCGGACTCGACACTGCGGCAGATCGCCGAGAGCGCGATGCGCGAGATCGTCGGCCGGCGCCCGGCGCAGGACATCTTCCGCGACGACCGGCAGGGCATTGCCGAGGACGTGCGCAAGATCATCGAGGACACGGTCGAGAGCTACGGCGCCGGGCTGGCGATCACCGCCATCTCCATCGAGGACGCGGCGCCGCCGCGCGAGGTGGCCGACGCGTTCGAGGAGGTGCAGCGCGCCGAGCAGGACGAGGACCGCTTCGTCGAGGAAAGCAACCAGTATTCCAACCAGCAGCTCGGCCGCGCCCGGGGCGAGGCGGCGCAGATCCGCGAGGAGGCCGCCGCCTACAAGAACCGCGTCGTCCTCGAAGCGCAGGGCGAGGCGCAGCGCTTCGTCTCCGTCTACGACGAATACGCCAAGGCGCCCGACGTGACGCGCCGCCGCCTGTTCCTCGAAACGATGGAGAACGTGCTGCGCGGCTCCAACAAGGTCATCGTGGAGCCGGGCAGCAGCGGCGCGGGCGTAGTGCCCTATTTGCCGCTGCCGGAGCTTCAGCAGCGCCGCCAGGGCGGCGCCGGGCAGGGAGGTAACAACTGATGGGCCGTCTTCCGATCATCGGCATCGTCGCCGCCGTCCTGCTGTTCCTCGGCTGGTCCTCCATCTTCGTCGTCACCGAGCGCCAGCAGGCGATCGTCCTGCGCTTCGGCGAGATCGTCGACGTCAAGACCGAACCGGGCATCTACTTCAAGGCGCCCTTCGGCTTCCTCGATGCCGACAACGTCCAGATCATCGAGGACCGCATCCTGCGCTTCGACCTCGACGACATCCGCGTGCAGGTTTCGGGCGGCCGCTTCTACGAGGTCGATGCCTTCGTCGCCTATCGCATCAGCGACGCGCGCCGGTTCCGCCTTGCCGTGTCGGGCTCTGTGCAACTCGCCGAGCAGCGGCTTCGCACCCGCCTCGACGCGGCCCTGCGCCGCGTCTACGGCCTGCGCGGCTTCGAGGCGGCTCTGTCGGAGGAGCGCTCGTCGATGATGCGCGAGGTCGCGGACCAGATGCGTCCCGACGCGACGTCGCTGGGCCTCGAGGTCACCGACGTGCGCATCCGGCGCACCGACCTGACGCAGGAAGTGTCGCAGCAGACCTACGAGCGCATGCGCGCCGAGCGCCTCGCCGAGGCCGAGCGCCTGCGGGCTCGCGGCCGCGAGGCGGCCCAGCGTATTCGGGCGCGCGCCGACCGCGAGGTGGTGGAGATCACCGCCGACGCGCGGCGCGAGTCGGAGATCCTGCGCGGCGAGGGCGAGGGCGAGCGCAACGCCATCTTCGCCGACGCCTTCTCGCGCGATCCCGACTTCTTCGACTTCTACCGCTCGATGGCCGCCTATGCGAGCGCGCTCACGGGCGAGGGGACGACGATGCTGCTGTCGCCGGATTCGGATTTCTTCCGCTATTTCGGCTCGCAGAGCGGCGCCCGCCCGGCGGCGCCCGCTGCTCCGGCGCCCGCAGCGCCGGCGGTGACCGGCGCGACCGAATAGGCCGCGCCCGTGGATGAACTGCTGGCCGCCGTGGGCCTGGTCCTCGTGCTCGAGGGCCTGGTCTACGGCGCCTTTCCCGCTTTTGCGAAGCGGCTGGCGGCCGAGCTCATGACCATGCCGGAGAGCACCCTTCGCATCGGCGGCATCGCCGCGATGGCGGCCGGCGTCGTCATCGTCTGGCTTGTGCGCGGGTAACGGAGGATTTATTCCCGGCACCCGCGGCGAGGCCGCAAACACGCCCCATTTCGTGCGATCATTGGCCATCGGTGGCGGAACGGCCGTCCGCCCAAGCCCCGGAGCGAATTCGATGCTCACTGACAGGTTCGACAAGCGTCTGGCCGCGGGCCTCGCGGCGGTTGCGCTGATGGCGATGGCCGCTGCCGGCCCCGCGCGCGCGCAGGAAACCGCCGCGCAGCCGCCCATGGCCACGCAGCAGGGGCCGGCCTCGGTGGCCGACCTCGCCGAGAAGCTGCTGGGCGCGGTTGTGAACATCTCCACTTCGCAGCGCGTCGGCCAGACCGGCGGCGGCAACGCCGTGCCGCCGCCGCGCCTGCCCGAGGGCTCGCCCTTCCAGGACTTCTTCGACGAATTCTTCCGCGAGCGCCGTGGCGGCGGCGGCGGCGCGCCGCAGCGCGTCCAGTCGCTGGGCTCCGGCTTCGTCATCGACGCCGCGGAAGGGATCATCGTCACCAACAACCACGTCATCGCCGACGCGGACGAGATCGAGGTGAATTTCTCCGACGGATCCAAGCTGCGGGCCGAGCTGGTCGGCAAGGACAGCAAGACCGACCTTGCCGTGCTGAAGGTCAATCCCGGCACCAGGAAGCTGACGCAGGTGTCCTTCGGCGACAGCGACAAGATGCGCATCGGCGACTGGGTGATGGCGATCGGAAACCCGTTCGGGCTGGGCGGCAGCGTCAGCGTCGGCATCGTCTCGGCGCGCGACCGCGACATCAATTCAGGCCCTTACGACGACTTCCTCCAGACCGACGCGGCGATCAACCGCGGCAATTCGGGCGGCCCGCTGTTCAACATGTATGGCGAGGTGATCGGCATCAACACGGCGATCATCTCGCCCTCCGGCGGCTCGATCGGCATCGGTTTCTCGATCCCGTCCGAGTTGGCGGTCAACGTCATCACCCAGCTTCGCGATTTCGGCGAGACGCGCCGCGGCTGGCTCGGCGTGCGCATCCAGCCGGTGACGGACGAGATCGCAGAAAGCCTCGGCATGGACGGCGCGCGCGGCGCGCTGATCGCCGGCATCATCAAGGGCGGGCCGGTCGAGGACGGCCGGCTTCAGGCCGGCGACGTGGTGCGGACCTTCGACGGGCGCACGATCCGCGAGATGCGCGACCTGCCGCGCATCGTGGCGGACACGCCGGTCGGCAAGGAGGTCGACGTCGTCATCGTGCGCAAGGGCAAGGAGGAGACGGTGAAGGTGACCGTCGGACGCCTCGAGGACGGCGAGCAGATGGCGGTTGCCGAAGGCGGTGCTGCGAGCGACGACGCCGACGAGGGCGCGGTCGCCACGGCCAGCGTGCTGGGCATGACGGTGGCCGAGCTCAACGACGAGACGCGCGCGCAGTTCGGCATCGCCAAGGAGGTCAACGGCGTGGTGATCACCGAGGTAGCGCCGGATTCGCCTGCCGCCGAGAAGGGCATCCAGGCCGGCGACGTGATCGCCGAGGTCGCGCAGGAATCGGTCAGCTCGCCCAAGCAGGTGCTCGACCGCGTCACCGCGCTGAAGGGGCAGGGGCGGCGCAACGCGCTGCTGATGCTGTCGTCCAAGAGCGGCGAGCTGCGCTTCGAGACGGTGCGGATGCAGTAGACGCAGGGCGGGCGCCTTCCCGCCCCCTTGCGGGGAGGGATAGCGGCGGCTAACTCAGGAAGTCCTCCCGCCGATACCCCTGCACGTAGAGCAACGCCGTCAGGTCGCCGTGGTCGATGCGCATCTTCGCCTGCGCGGCCACGGACGGTTTGGCGTGGAGCGCGACGCCGCTGCCGGCGAGCGCCAGCATGTCGAGGTCGTTGGCGCCGTCGCCGACCGCGATCGCGGCGTCGAGGCCGATGCCGAGCCGGCCGCAGATCTGGCGCAGCGCGACCGCCTTGGCCTCGCGGCCGAGGATCGGCTCCGCCACGGTGCCGGCGAGCTTGCCGTTGTCCACGTTCAGGACGTTGGCGCGATGCTCGTCGAAGCCGAGTTTTTCCGCGATGCGCGCGGTGAAGGCGGTGAAGCCGCCCGAGACGAGGGCGGCGTAGGCGCCGTTGGCGCGCATGGTCGCCACCAGCGTCGGCCCGCCGGAGGCCAGCGTGATGCGGCCGGCGATCAGTCTGTCGATCACCGACACGTCGAGCCCGCGGAGCAGCGCGACGCGCTCGCGCAAAGCCGGCTCGAAGGCGATCTCGCCGTTCATCGAGCGGGCGGTGATGGCGGCGACCGGCGCCTTGATGCCGACTTCGTCGGCCAGCTCGTCGATGCATTCCTGGTCGATCATGGTCGAATCCATGTCGGCGATCAGGAGCTTCTTGCGGCGGCCCCCGGCGGGCTGGACCACGATGTCGGCGGCGGCGCCGTCCAGCGCGCCGCGCAGCCGCGCTTCGGCGAGAAGCCTGTCGACCGCCGGCGGCAGCGTCAGGTCGAGCGCCTCGCCGGGCGCGAGCCAGGCCATTTCGCTTGCCTCGACGGCGGATGCCGCCCTATGCGCAAGGTCGGGATCGAGCGCGCCGGAGGACGGAGCGGCGATCAGCGTGGCGACGAGGGGCATCGGCAGAAGGCCATGGACGGGACCGGAGGCTCGGGCGGCGTTGCGCCGCTGAAGGACGCGGTCCTGATAGCGGGGCCGACCGCCAGCGGCAAGTCGGCGCTGGCGCTGGGGCTCGCGCGCGAGACGGGCGGGATCATCGTCAATGCCGATTCCATGCAGGTCTACGGCGTGCTCGAACGGCTGACCGCGCGGCCGAGCCCGCAGGAGACGGCCGAGCTGCCGCACCGGCTCTATGGGCACGTCTCGCCGGCCGACGCCTATTCCACGGGGCGCTGGCTGGCCGATGTCGCCGCGCTCGCGGGCGACGAGCTCGGGGGCGGGCGGCGCGCCATCTTCGTCGGCGGCACCGGGCTCTATTTCACCGCGCTGGTGGAAGGGCTGTCGCAGATGCCGCAGATCCCGGCCGAGGTGCGGCAGCGCTGGCGCGACCGGCTCGCGGCGGAGGGCGCCGCCGCGCTCCACCGCGTGCTCGCCGAGCGCGATCCGCCCGGCGCGGCGCGGCTTTCGCCCGCCGACGGCCAGCGCATCGTGCGCGCCCTCGAAGTGCTCGACGCGTCCGGTCGCCCCATCGCCGCGTGGCAAAGCGCGCGCGCGCGGCCGCTGGTCGAGCGGGCGAGCGCGCGCATGGTCGTGGTGGAGCCGCCGCGCGAGCTGCTGGCCGCGCGGATCGCGCGGCGCCTGCGTGCGATGGTCGAGGAGGGCGCGCTGGACGAGGTGCGGGCGCTCACCGCAATGCGGCTCGACCCCGCGCTGCCTGCGATGAAGGCGATCGGCGTGCGCGAGTTCGCGGCGCATCTCACCGGCGAAACGTCGCTGGAAGAGGCGCTGGAGGAGGCCGCGGCGGCGACCCGCCGCTATGCCAAGCGGCAGTCGACCTGGTTCCGTCACCAGTTCGGCGGCGACTGGGCGAGAGTCAGGTCGCCTGATGAATTTTCCTTGTCCTGGAAGGACTTGTTCATTCACTGAGCTACAACCTGACGTTGGGTAAATTTGCGATCTCACCTCCGGAATTAACCTCGCGTAAGTCGGCCTCTGCCATAAGCCGCGGTACAGGTCGTTCCAATGGGGAGACGATGCGGTTCCACAAATCCGAATCGGCGTTCTTCGTCTTCATGGCGCTGATTCTCGGCTCGGGCGCGTTGGTGCTGTACGCCTATGGCGTGCTGTATGCGGCGGCAGGCAATCTTGCCGTGCCCGGCCCCACCTCGGATCTGGAGACCGTCTCGCGCCTGCTCTTCGCCAGCGGCGTGCTGATCTCGACGGCGCTGATGTTCGGCCTCTTCCTGATCTACCCGCTCATCCGCACGCAGGCGCGCGAGGAGGTGAAGCTGCGCGAGATGACGCAGACGCTCTCGGCGCGCTCGGAGACGCTGGAGCAGGCCGCGCTGACGGACGGGCTGACCGGCATGCAGAACCGCCGCTATTTCGACGATGCGCTGCGCGAATACCTGACCGAGTTCCGCCGCATCCAGAAGCCGATCGGCCTGATGACGCTGGACCTCGACCATTTCAAGCAGGTGAACGACACCTACGGCCACGACGTCGGCGACGAGGTGCTGCGCTCGGTGGCCAGCACGCTGCGCGATATGACGCGCTACCACGACGTGGTGGCGCGGCTGGGCGGCGAGGAATTCGCCGTCGTCGCGCCGAACATGAACGAGGACCAGCTCTTCAAGCTGGCCGAGCGCATCCGCAAGGCGATCGCCGCGCAGCCGGTGCAGGTCGGCAATGTCCGGCTCAAGGTGACGACCAGCGTCGGGCTCGCCGTGTGGGACGGCAAGGAAAGCGGCGAGGATTTTTACCGCCGCGCCGACAAGCAGCTCTATCAGGCCAAGCGCGAGGGCCGGAACCGCGTCTGCGCCTGAGCGGCGGCGTTTCCGCTACGCGATCACGCCGCTGGCGCGCAGCATCGCCAGCAGGGCCGACGAGAACGCCTCGTTGACCGGGTCGCGCCACAGCACGGGCGCGACGAGCAGTCCGAGCCAGAGGAAGAAGGCGACCAGCAGCTTCTCGGCGATTTCCGACAGGAGCCGGCGCGCCAGCACCGCAAGGCACAATATGGCGGCGACGGCGAGATAGCCGACCGCCGGTGCGTTGCCGCCCACGCCGATGAGGAAGAAGAACAGCGCGGCGGCGAAGGGCGCGAGGCCGAAGGCCGCGAGCCAGCCGTTGAGCCGCCGCGGCCGCCGCAGCCCCGTGGCGGCGAACAGGCAGGCAAGGCTGATGCCGGCGAACCACAGCGCGGCGACGAGCCCCACGAGCAGGGCGGAGAGAGGCCAGCTCGCCGCAGCATCCGCCAGCTCCAGCACGCCGGAGGTGGCGATTGTGACGGCCGCCGCCGCCGCGCCGAAGGCGAGCGCCGCCGCTGCAAGGGCGAGCACGGCGCCGCGCGACAGGCGCGGGGCGGTGTCGCAGCTTGCGGCGCTGCCGGGCTCGGGTTGCGGTGCCAACAATGATGCGCCTATCGTCGCGTCCCCGGGCGGCGCGCGCCGCCCGACTCGGCCGCCAGCAAAGGCCAACGCGCCGGCCGGCCAAAGCGTACCGCGGGGGATGGTTAGCGGCGCGGGGCGCGCGGCCGACCCAGATCGTAGGCGCGGCGGCCGTAGAAGCCGCGATCGTCGTCCGCCGGCGCGTGCACGACCTGCGGTCGCTTGAGGATGCTGTCGGACCCGAACATGCCGGTGTCGAGCCCGGTGCTGCTTTCCACCGGCTCGAGCGTGCGCTGGGTGTTGGACAGCTTGCCGACGAGCTGGACGAGGTCGATCTCGCGGTCGTCGACCGCGCCGCGGCTGCCGGAATCGTGCTTTTCCGCCGAGCCCGGTATCTGCGAAGGGTCGAGCCGCTCGAACTTCATGCGCATCGTCGTCGCCACGCCCTCGCCGAAGGCGATCGCCTCGCGCTGGCCCATGGAGGACAGGAAGGAGAGGGTGGAGGCCGACGAGTCGGCGATGGCCGAGCGGATGATCTCCTGGTCGCGCTCGTTGGCAAGGCGCATGGCGAAGATGGTCGAGCATTGCGACAGGATCGTCGGGTCGAGCTCGCCCGGCCGTTGCGTCACGACGCCGAGGTAGCAGCCATATTTGCGGCCTTCCTTGGCGATGCGAGACAGCGCGTGGCGGGTGGGCGCGAAGCCGAGGCGGGCGTCGGACGGCATGTAGCGGTGCGCTTCCTCGCACAGCACCAGCAGCTTCAGCTTGCCGTTCGACCACATGGCAAGGTCGAAGGCGAGGCGGGCCAGCACCGAACAGACCGAATTGACCACCTCGGCCGGCATGCCGGCCATCTCCAGGCAGGTGATGGGCCTGCCCTCATGGGGCACTCGGAAGATGCGGCCGATCGTGTGGTGCAGGTTCTCCTCGAACAGGCGCGAGGAGAACATGAAGCGGTAGCGCGGGTCGTTCATCGCCGATTCGATGCGTATTCGCAGCGCCTTGAGCACCGGCCGGTCGTTCTTGGCATCGAGCATGCCCATGCGCTCGTCGATCAGCTTGACGAGGTCGGGCATCCGGTAGGGCACGGGCGTGTCGGCGGTGATGACGCCGTCGTTCGAGCGGCGAAGCTGAACCGGCTGGGCGGCGCCGCGGAACATCTGCTTGGCGAGCGGGATCAGGTCGCGCAGGAACTCGACCTCCTCGGGCACCGCCTCGCGGCCGCGGAAGAACACCTCCACGAGCTCCTCCAGCCGGAACACCCAGAACGGCAGGTCGAGGCTGCGCGCGTCGATGCGCACCGAATGGTCGGGGAAGGTGTTGGCGAACTCGTTGTGCGGGTCGAGGATCAGCACGCGCAGGTCGGGGCGCGCCGTGATCGCCTTGCGCAGCAGCAGCGACACCGCCGTCGACTTGCCGACGCCGGTCGTGCCGACCACGGCGAAGTGGCGGTTCAGCGTGTCGTCGATGGCGATATGGGCGGCGATGCCGTCGTCCTGCGACAGGTTGCCGATGCGCACGCTGTGCTTGCCGCCGAGATCGTAGACGGCTTCGAGGTCGCGCGCGCGGATGCGGTGGGCGATGGCGCCGATATTGGGGTAGATGGTGATGCCGCGGTCGAAGACGGGCTTGCCGTCGACGTCGCGCACCTCGCCGATCAGTTCGACCGAGACCTCGATGGCGTTGGTATCTTCCTCGCGCCAGCCGTGCTCGGGCTGGTTGATGGCGTAGACGAGCCCGACCGTGCGGGTTTCCTTGAGGTTGATGGAGATCATGCGCCCGACCGTCCACAGGCCGTTGACGGCGCTGTCCTCGCCATGGGCGTAGGCGGCTATCGTGGCGCGGGCGCCGTCGCACTGGACGACCCGGCCGAGCACGCGCGCAGCCGGCTGGGCAGCGCCGCGACGCTCCTGGTCGGTCGCTTCGGGCTGGACGACCCCGCGTTCCACATACATTCGTTCACCCCTGTCATCCCACTGTCCCCGAACTTAACTAAAGAGGGTTAAGGGGGGGTGAGCGCGGCGGGTGCGAACGGGCGGATCGCGGGCGTCCCTTCCCTTCTTCAGACGATGAAATCACCGCTCTCGTCGATGGCGCCGACGCGGAACACGACATCCTGAAAGTCGCGGTCGCCGCCGCCGTCGACGTCCTCGAAGGCGATGCGCACGCCAAGGCCGGAAGGGTCGGCGCCGGAACGGACGTGAGTGAGGCCGTCGGCGTTGAGAGATGCGGAGAAGGCGTGGAAGACCGGACCCGACACCGGCGCGCCGGCGACCGACAGCCGGAGGCCGGCGCCATCGGCGATGTCGGGGCCGCCGCCGGCGGCGTCGGTGAACCGTGCGCTGCCGATGCCCGTGCCGCCGCCGACGATGAAGAAGCCGAGCCTGTGGCCCGCGTCGACGCCGTCGACCGTGACGCTGCGCCCGGCGGCGCCCTTGACGTCGCCGAACAGGATGCGGGCGTCGAGGATGTTGCCGGCGGCGTCGATCTCATAGACGCCGAGCGCGTTGGAATTGTCGGCGGCGGCCTTGCCGGAAAGGGTCACGACGAACTTGCGGATCCCGTCGCCGGTGAGGGATGACGGGTGCGGCGCGCCGTTCAGGTCGGCCTGCGCCACCGCCCGTCCTTCCACAAGGACGTCGTCGGCGAGGTTCTTCTGGAAGAACAGGTCGCCGCCGCCGCCGGGATTCGACACGACGAAGAAGCGTCCGCCGGAGAAGTCTCCCGGCAGCGTCAGGGCCGTGGATCCGGCGCCGGCGGCGGAGAGGCGGAGTTCGTTGCCGGCAATGAGCAGGTCCGCCAGTTTCGTGACCGTATCGGTGAAGCGGATCGTGTCGCCGGGGCCGAACCGGGCAACCTTCTCGCCGAAGAGCTGCGCCGAAGTTCCGGCGAGAAACGTGGTCCCGACCGTCCAGTGACTGTCTCCGAACAGCTCCAGAAGCAAATCGAAGACGGTGGGGTCGTAGGCGCGCAGCTCCGTCCTGGTGTTTATCGTGCCGTGAATGCCGTCCGGCGGATCGACGTCGGGGTTGTCGTTGAAGAAAGCCTGCGTCGTCTCGGCAAAATATTCGTGAAAATCAGTCAGCGCATATGTGTCCGCCCACAGCCCGCTTCGGACCGCGTTTTCGTATGCCGCCCGGAAACGCCCGTGGAGATGCGGATCGCCGATGGCGAGGCCGATTCCTTCGATGGCGTGGGCCCATTCATGGAGCGCTATGCTCTCGGCGCCGCGATAGGGGTCTTCGGCCGTTCGAAGGAGGTTTTCCTCGCCTGCCGACGAGGTGGGAAGGCCGATGACGCCGCCAAGTCCGCGAAGGCCGGAATAGTCGATGCCGGGATACGCGGTGGGCAGATGCGCATAATCGGGCAAATCCGTGATCTTCACCCCGTAGGGGATGACGGCAAATCTCGTGCCGTCTGCCGCCAGCGCCTCGACGATGCGCGGGTCGACCAGCGCGAGGGAGCCGGCGACGATCTGCGCCGCGCGGATGACGGCCTCGTCGGGCACCGCCTCGTTGCCGAGAATATAGATGCCACGCCAGCTTATCGCCTTCGTGTAGTATCCTCGGGCATAGTCAGCAGGCGGCATTTCCAGCATCCGAACACTCCTCGCGCGTCGTCGTTCGACGCGGTCCGACCCTAGAGCCTTTCACGGCTACACGGAAACAGTTCTGTTTCCTCGATGGCGAGGCGATCCGCCAGGAAGCCCACGACGGTCGTATCGGGATACGGCCGAGTGGGCTGACGCCGCGGTCGCCCGCCAGCGGGAAACCCTTCGGGCCGGACGCTTTCGGGCCAAATCCTTCGGTCTTCGTCTCGGCCGTATCCCGATACGACCTTCGCCGAAGCCCTCGACCTTGGCCCGAAATCGCTCCGGCAGAACGATTCCGTGTAGCCATGAAAGGCTCTAGACGCCCGCCGTGAGCGAAAGAAGAGGCCGCGTCGATCCTGCCGGTGGCAGGGACGCCGCTTCATAAAACCGTTGACAGGCCGGCGCAGTCGCCACTACTGTTCGCGCCATGTCGAAGATGATCATTCTCGTAGTAGGAAGGCGCGTGGGCAAGGCGGTGTGACCGCCGGGCGAAACCAACCCATGCGCACCAAGCAGGCTCCCTCCGGGGGCCTTTTTTATTGCCTCCGATCAGACTAGACGACATTCCAGCCCGACAACGGGCAACGGCGCCTTCAGAGCGCGAGACGGGACCGGAACGATGAATGCACGAGCAGAAACGGGTCGCCAGGAAACGGGGCGCCGCGAGATGACCGGCGCCGAGATGGTGGTGCAGGCGCTGAAGGACAACGGCGTCAAGCACATCTTCGGCTATCCCGGCGGCGCGGTGCTGCCGATCTACGACGAGATCTTCCAGCAGGAGGACGTGCAGCACATCCTCGTGCGCCACGAGCAGGGCGCCGGCCACGCCGCCGAGGGCTATGCGCGCTCGACCGGCAAGGCGGGCGTCATGCTGGTCACCTCCGGCCCCGGCGCGACCAATGCGGTGACGCCGCTCCAGGACGCGCTGATGGATTCGATCCCGCTGGTCTGCATCACCGGCCAGGTGCCGACCACGCTGATCGGCTCCGACGGTTTCCAGGAATGCGACACGGTCGGCATCACGCGGCCCTGCACCAAGCACAACTGGCTGGTGAAGGACGTGAACGAGCTGGCCGCGACGCTGCACGAGGCGTTCCACGTCGCCACGACCGGCCGACCCGGCCCGGTGGTGGTCGACATCCCCAAGGACGTGCAGTTCGCCACGGGCACCTACACGCCGCCGCAGACCGCGCCGCGCATGAGCTACCAGCCGAAGGTGCAGGGCGACCTCGACAAGGTGCGCGAGGCCGTCGCGCTGATGGCGCAGGCCAAGCGGCCGGTCATCTATTCGGGCGGCGGCGTGGTCAATTCCGGCCCGGAGGCGAGCCATCTGCTGCGCGAGCTGGTGGACCTGACCGGCTTCCCCGTCACCTCGACGCTGATGGGGCTCGGCGCCTATCCGGCCAGCGGCAAGAACTGGCTCGGCATGCTGGGCATGCACGGCAGCTACGAGGCCAACATGGCCATGCACGATTGCGACGTGATGGTCTGCATCGGCGCGCGCTTCGACGACCGCATCACCGGGCGGCTCAACGCGTTCAGCCCGCATTCGCGCAAGATCCACATCGACATCGACCCGTCCTCGCTCAACAAGAACGTGCGCGTCGACGTGCCGATCCTCGGCGATGTCGGCCGGGTGCTGGAGGACATGGTGCGGCTGTGGCGCGCCGGCGCCCGGCAGGAGAAGGCGCAGCTCAAGGGCTGGTGGGATGAGATCGGCCGCTGGCGCGCGCGCAACTCCTTCGCCTATACGCCCAGCGCCGAGACGATCATGCCGCAATACGCCATCGAGCGCCTCTACGAGGCGACGAAGGACCGCGATGTCTTCATCACCACCGAGGTCGGCCAGCACCAGATGTGGGCCGCCCAGTTCTACGGTTTCGAGAAGCCGAACCGCTGGATGACCTCGGGCGGCCTCGGGACGATGGGCTACGGCCTACCGGCGGCGCT
>CAZVTK010000070.1:0-22656 GCA_964629765.1 uncultured Mesorhizobium sp. | reverse complement strand
GGCTGCGACGATCGGCTTGCGGACGCGCACCGCCGCGTCCCAGCCGGAGAACAGATCCTCCAGATAGGCGCCGGCATAGGTCTTCGACTGCATCTCCTTGATGTCGGCGCCGGCCGCGAAGGCCCGTTCGGAGCCGGTGACGACGATGGCGCCGACGTCCGCGTCGGCCTCGAAGGCGGCGAGCGCGTCGACCACCTCGGCCATGATCTGCGTGTTGAGGGCGTTGAGCGCCTTCGGGCGGTTGAGCGTGATCAGCCCAACTTTGCCGCGCGTCTCCACAAGGATCGTTTCGTAGGCCATTGCCGCCCTCCGCTGTTGGTGTTCTGCGTGTGTGGAAGGAGCCTTAGCCTAGCGCTGGCAGAGCGGACAATAGAATGTCGAGCGGCCCGACTGCACAACCCTTGTGACGACGCCGGCGCAGGCGATGCGCGGGCAGGGCTCGCCTTCGCGGTCGTAGACGCTGAAGGAATGCTGGAAATAGCCGAGCGAGCCGTCGGCATGGACATAGTCGCGCAGCGACGAGCCTCCGGCCGCGATGGCGTCGGCGATGACGGCCCGCACCGCCTCGGCCAGCCTGGTGGCGCGGGCGGTCGCAGGCGCGCGGGTCGAGGCGATGGTGCCGGCGGCGCGTTTCGGCGACAGCTTCGCGCGCCACAGCGCCTCGCACACATAGATGTTGCCGAGCCCGGCGATCAGCGTCTGGTCGAGCAGCGCCGCCTTCAGGGGCGCCTGCTTGCCGGCGAACAGGCGGTTGATCAGCACCCCGTCCAGCGCGTTGCCGGTGGGCTCGACGCCGAGGCCGGCGAGCAGCGGATGCGAATAGAGCTCGCCGGGATCGGCGAACAGCATGAAGCCGAAGCGGCGCGGGTCGTTGAACACGACCCTGAGCGGGCCCGATCCCCCGCCTCCTGGCCGCGACAGATGGAACACGACATGGTCGTGCGCGGCGGCCTTGGAGCGCTCGTAGTGGAATTCGCCGGGGATGTGGGCATCGCCGTCGGCCTCGATGCGGAAGGAGCCGGACATGCCGAGATGGCAGATCAGCACCGGGCCGCGGTCGAGATGGACGAGCAGGTATTTGGCGCGGCGCGACAGCGCGGTGATGCGCGCCCCGGCCAGACGCTCGGCAAAGCGTTCGGGGAAGGGGAAGCGCAGGTCTGGCCGGCGCTGCTCGACGCGCTCGATCGCGGCCCCTTCCATCACCGGCGCCAGCCCGCGGCGCACGGTCTCGACCTCGGGCAGCTCAGGCACCGGCGAAGTCTTTCAGGAAGGAGGTTCCGTGCGGGCCGGCGGGAAGGCCGAGGAATTCGCCCACGGTCGCGCCGATGTCCGCGAAGGTGGGCCGCACCCCGACCGCGGCGGGCTTCAGGCCGGGCCCCGTGGCGAGGATCATCACGCGCTCGCGCGTATGGTCGGTGCCGCGCCAGCTCGGGTCGTTGCCGTGGTCGGCAGTGAGCACGAGGAGGTCGCCGGGGCCGAGCAGCGCGAACGCCTCGGGCAGGCGCGCGTCGAACGCCTCCAGCGCGGCGGCGTAGCCCGGTATGTCGCGGCGATGGCCGAAATTGGTGTCGAAATCGAGGAAGTTGACGAAGACGAAATCGCCGTCGCGCGCGTCGCGCATGGCGCCGAGCGCGGCGTCGAACATGGCCATGTTGTCGGGCGCCTTGCGCACCTCGGCGATGCCGCGATGGGCGAAGATGTCGCCGATCTTGCCGACGGCGATGACACGCCGGCCCGCCTGCGTCGCCCGGTCGAGCAAAGTGGGCTCGGGCGGCGGCACAGCGAGATCCTTGCGGTTGGGCGTGCGGTGGAAATCGCCGGCCTTTGTGCCGATGAAAGGCCGCGCAATGACGCGGCCGATATTCAGCGGCTCGCACAGGCGCCGCGTGATGCGGCACAATTCGTAAAGGCGCTCCAGCCCGAACGCCTCCTCATGGGCGGCGATCTGGATAACCGAATCGGTCGAGGTGTAGAAGATCGGCTTGCCGGTGCGCAGGTGCTCCTCGCCCAGCTCCTCGATGATGGCGGTGCCCGAGGCGTGCCGGTTGCCCAGAATGCCCGGCAGCTTGCCTTCGGCGATGACGGCGTCGGTCAGCCAGGCGGGGAAGGCGGGAAACGTGTCGGGGAAATAGCCCCAGTCGAAGGTGATCGGCACGCCGGCGATCTCCCAATGGCCGGACGGCGTGTCCTTGCCGGAGGCGGTCTCGGTCGCCGCGCCCCAGATGCCCGCGGGCGCCGGCCCGGCGGGCATCTGGGGCGCGGCAAGGCCGTTGGCCGCGGCATGGGCGTGGGCGAGGCCGAGCCGGTCCATGTTGGGCAGCGACAGCGGTCCGGCGCGCAGGCCGTCCCGGTCGCCGCGCCCGTCCGCGCAGCCGGCGCGGATGTGGCCGTATGTGTCCGCCCCCTCGTCGCCGAAGCGCGCCGCGTCGGGCGCGCCGCCTATGCCGAAGGAATCGAGGACGAAGACGAATGCGCGGGCCATGGCGCGGATCTCCCGGATTGGCAGGCGACAGAGATAGGAGCGCGGCGGGCCATTGGCAATTTGTAAACCATTCGGCAACCCGGACTGGGCAATCTGCCGCCCGACGGAACGGGGCCGGCGAATCATGGACAAGTCCTGGCGGTATCTGCTGCTCGGCGCGGCGCTGGCCTTCGGCGGCGCGGCGGCGGCCCAGGAAGGCGAGCGGCCGGCGCCGTCGATTCTGCGCATCGGCGTCGTCTCGCCGGACGGCTCGGGGCGCGCCATTCCCGGCCTCGGCGAGATACGCCGCGCCTTCACGCAGGCCACGGGGCTCGAGGTGCGCGTCTTCGTGGCGCGCGACACCGCCTCGCTGATCGAGGCGCAGGCCGGCGGGCGCGTGCACTACGCGATCCACAGCGCCGCCGGCTATGCGGCGGCGCAGGCGCTGTGCGGCTGCGTCGAGCCGCTGGTCGCGCCGGTCGGCTCGAAGGGCGATGTCGGGCTTCGCGCCGTCATCTATGCCCGCGACGGCATGGTCGGGACGCTGGCGGATGCGGCGCGCCTGCGCGTGGTCGCCGGCCCGGCGCGCGGCCTCGGGCCGCAGCATCTGGCGCTGGAGGCGCTTGCGGAGGCCGGCGCGGGCGACGACGTGATCCTCGCGGACAGCCAGGAAGAGGCCGAGGTGGCCTTCACTGAGGGTCGCGCCGACGTGCTGGTGGGCTGGGAGCAGGATTTCGAGGCGGGCAGCATTGCCGGTCCCGACCCGCTGGACGGCACGGCGGCGCGGCTGGCGGCGGCGGGGATGAAGGGATCGGCCTTCGAGAAGGTGTGGACGTCGGACCTGCTGCGCTACGGCCCGCATGTGGTGCGCGCCGATCTCGCTGCGGATACCAAGGCGAGCCTGCGCACCTTCCTTACCTATCTGCATGCCCAGTCGCCGCTGCTGTACGACAGGCTGGAGGGCCGCCATCTCGGCGGCTTCGTGGCGGTGACGCAGGCCGACTACGCGGCGGCCGAGGCGCTGGTCGCCGCAGCCCGGTAGGTACGGGCCCGGTAATTCAGGCAGGATGGATCAGCAGTCGGCGCAGGGCACGGTCGCGCTCATGCGCGGGCGCAGGTAGTAGGTTTCCTTCATCGCGATGCCGTCGAAGGCGGCGGCGAGGCCGAGCACCTGCTTGCCTTCCGCGCTCCAGGTGATGACCGGCTTGTAGGCCAGCTCGCTTTCGACGCGGATCAGGAAGGTGTTGCGGATCTTGAGCGAGTCGGGGACCGAGGTGGTCGCGTTCTTCGCCTCCCCGACGCTGAAGACGGCGCCGACGAGCTTGCGCGACCAGGCGACCTGCACCTTGGGGGTGTTTTCGTCGGTGATCTGGATCGCCGTCACGGTGATCTTGGGCGTCGAGCGGTTGTAGGGCTGGAGGATGGATTCGCCGATCCGCAGCACCGCCTCCACCTCCGACTTGGCGGTGGCCTGCTGCTGGGTCAGGAGGTCGGCGACCATCGAGCCCACGCGGCCGACCTTCTTGTTGACCTCGATCGCCTGCGAGACCTCCATCGTGACGAAGTAGAGCGACAGGAGGACGGGCGCGATGAAGGCGAATTCGACCGCCGCCACGCCGCGCCGGTCGCGGCGAAGGCGGGCGATTGCGGCGCGCAGGCGGCCCATCGGGCCGGGAGTGCCGGTCTTGGGGGTGCCGGTCTTGGGGGTGCCGGTCTTGGGGGTGCTGGTCAGGGACGTCATGGAAGCCTCCCGCCTAGAGCCTGTTATGGACCATGGATGGGGCTGCGCTGCTGCCGGTTTTGGCCCGCCCGGCAGGAGCCGGTCGCAGACCGGTATCGGGAATACCTGCAAGACCGGCGACGAACCGGTGGGCCAAAAGCGGCGCAGCCCGAAGGGTTGAGCGGCGAAGGCCGCCTGATGCGTCGAAAGGCTTGCCGGTATGCCCGATACCGGCCTGCGCCTTTCTTCTGTCATGCGATCCTTCGTCGCTCAACGCAGCCTCCATCCAGGGTCCATAACAGGCTCTAATCGTCGAAGGGTTCGTTCTGCCAGGTGGCGGTGGCGAAATGCAGCGTCTTGCCGTCCTTCAGGTTCGACATCGACTTGCGCATGAAGTCGGTCATCACCGGCCAGCGGTAGAAGACGCGCAGCGTGTTCTTCGACATCGAAGGGCCGGGAGAGACCCCGAAGCCGGTGGTGTCGATGTCGCCGTTCTTGATCTGTATGCGCAGCGCCGCCGCCTGCTGGAAGGTGTCGAAGCGGCGCAGGTCGACCTCCAGCCCGTCCTTGCAATTGCTGGTGATGATCTCGAGCTGGTTGCAGATCATCGTCTTCAGCTTCTCCTTGGTGATGTCCACGGCCTTGATCTGGCCGGTGCGGAGCTGGCGCGCGACGTCGTCGGTCGCGTTGGCGAGCACCTGCTGCGCGGCGAAGGAGATGCTGCTTTCGAGGATTGCGAAGACCAGCAGCGCGAAGGGGATGGCCAGGGCCACGAACTCGATGGCGACCGCGCCGCGACTGTCCTCACGGAACCCGCGCAGACCGAAGCGCCTGCGCTTGCCTGCTGCCGTTGTGCCGTCGTTGCTCATCGTTCGCCCCGCAATTGTCGCGACAGCCTCGCGTGATGGCGACGAACATATAAGCGCAGGGGTTGATATCCGGTTGTGAAACCGGGGCACTTCCTGTCGTTGCGGTCAACGAATGCTTAACGGGTCCCGACCCTACTGGCCGGCCGCGCCCATCTCCGCCTCGGAGGCGCGTTCGGCGTCGGACTTGAACGAGCCCTCGCAATAGGGCGTGCAGGAGAGCGTCTGCACCGCGGCGCGCCGGTAGACGCGCACGGTGCTGCTGCTGCCGCGCGAGACGATGACCTGCTCGTCGACGATCGGGTTGCCGTCCTGGTCGAGCACGACGAGGTTGGTCACGCCGAAGCCGCGTCCGGTGAGCACGATGGTCGTGGCGTCCTGCACGGAGGCGTCGGCGATCGCCGGGTTGCCGATGACGATGGTGTCGGCGGGGCGCGCCAGCTTCACGATCTTGGCCTGGTTCATCACCACCTCGATGCCCGCGGCGGCGTGAGCGGCGGCAAGGCCGGCGAGAAGGGCGGCAGTGGCGGCAAGAATGGTCATGGGCTTCATCGCCAATACTCCGGGCGCGGCAGGAACCTTGCCCGAAGATGAAGGATATTGGTGAACCGGCGGTTAAGCGCGGAGCGGGGGACCGCCGCATGCTCGTTCGCCGGCGCCGGGCCTTTTGGCGTGCCCCTTTATAAGAAGCGTGCGGGACGCGTTCGCGGCGCGAAAAAACCCGTCCGCGACGCCCGCGGCATGCCCGCAATTTGGCGCGGGCCGCTATGCAATCCTTTACCAATCCGGGCGAGTGCGGGCGGCAATGTTTCGTTAATGCTGTTCGTTAAGCGGTTTGCAAGAGCTCCCGCGTAGGTTCGCCTCATCCGATCGACGCAGCCAAGAATGTTGACGGAAGTGCTGTGTAACATGTGGAGTTAGGAGCTCACTATGACCAAGCTTTTCGCCCGCTTCGCCAAGGACGAGTCCGGCGCGACCGCCATCGAGTACGGCCTTATCGCGGCGCTCATCGCTCTCGCCATCACGGCCGGCGCCACCACGCTTGGCGGCTCGCTGAGCAACCAGTTCAACAAGATCGCCACCAAGCTCGACGGCAGCATCAAGTAGTCGCCCTGCGCCGTCTGGCTGGGTCTTGAAACGAAAAGGGCCGCTCTACCGGGCGGCCTTTTTGCCGTTGCCTGACCTGCTTGCTGACCGCCGGCGATAGCGCGAGGGGCGCTTACGAAGGCTTAAAGCCGGGCGGTCTACGCTCGGCCCAGTCGTAACAGCCCAGTCGCAACAGCCGGTGCCCGACCATGATCGAAGCCGCGATCCTCGTCATCTTCCCGTTCTGCATGGTGCATGCGGCCCTGTCCGACGCCGTGTCCATGACCATCGCCAACCGGCTGTCGCTGCTGCTGGCAGGATCGTTCCTCGTGCTCGCCCCGCTGACCGGCATGGACTGGGCCACCTATGGCTGGCACGTGCTGGCGGGGGTGGCGGTGCTGTGCGCCACCTTCGCCGTATTCGCCATGGGCGGCATGGGCGGCGGCGACGCCAAGCTGCTGGCGGCCACCGCGCTGTGGATGGGCTTCGGCTTCCCGCTGCTGGCCTACGGCGTCTACGGCGCCATGCTCGGCGGCCTGCTGACCCTCGCCATCCTCGCCTTCCGCGGCTCGCCGATCTCCTGGTACGCCGGCCGCAACATGTTTCTGCGCCACTTCGCCGACAAGGATGCCGGCGTTCCCTACGGCGTCGCGCTCGGCGTGGCGGGGCTTCTCGTCTTCCCGCAGACGCCCCTGTTCCTGTGGGTGATGGAGCGGCTCGCCGGCTGAAGCAAGCGGCGCAAGGGGAGGCCGCCACGGTTTCTCCACGCTTGCGCCGCCTTTGAATCAACTTTCGGTTAAGGACGATTGTAAGCGTTCCATTAACCGTAATTTGACGATTGCAGCCCCAATGTCCGGCCTGGCGCATCGGTTTCGCCGTGTACGAGGTCCGGACGACATGAATTCTTCACGCCTCATCATCCTGGGCGTCGCAGTCTTCGCGGCGATCGGCGCCGGTTACGTGGCCAGGAACATGATGGCCCCGCCGCCCCCGCAGATCATCGTCGAGCAGGGGCCGGCGACTCCGGTCATCGAGCTGGCCGACGTGCTGGTGCTGACGCAGGACGTGCCGATGGGCGCCTCGCTCGCCGATTCGCTGGCGTGGCAGTCCTGGCCCTCGGAAGCGGTCGACGAGAAGTTCATCAGGCGCTCGGCCGAGGAGAACGCGCTGGAGGAGCTGGCGCCCTCCATCGCGCGCGTGCCGCTGTTCGCGGGCGAGCCCGTGCGCCGCAACAAGCTGATCGGCGGCGGCCAGAGCTTCATGTCCTCGATCCTGCCCTCCGGCAAGCGCGCGGTGGCGACGCAGATCGCCGCCGACACCTCGGCGGGCGGCTTCATCCTGCCGAACGACTATGTCGACGTCATCATGACGCGCCGCTCCGGCACGGCGGGCGGCGGCTCGGGCGACGGCTTCATCACCGAGACGATCCTCAAGAACATCCGCGTGCTCGCCATCGACCAGGCGATCCAGGAGGACGAGGAAGGCCGCCGCGTGCGCGTCGGCGACACGGCGACGCTGGAGCTGACGCCGCAGCAGGCCGAGATCATCACCGTGGCCCAGCAGATGGCCGACCGGCTGACGCTGGCGCTGCGCGCGGTGACCGATGCGCAGGATCCCGTCGAGGCAGCCGGCGAATATCTCGTTTCGGGCAACGGGCGCCGCGGCACCGTGCGCCTCATCCGCAACGGCGAAGTGACCGAAGTGGGGGCACGCTGATGCACATCCAGTCGACCCGGAGTAACGCCATGGCACGGCTGACGCCCGCCGCGATCCTGACCACGGGCCTGACCGCCGGCTCGCGCCTCGCACTGTCGAGCGCGCTCGCCTTCGGCGTGCTGGCCCTCGACGCCGGCATGTCCGCCGAGCGCGGCGGCGCCGCCGCCGGAACTTCGGTCACTTCGACCGCGCGCGGCGCCCAGCGCATCAAGCTCGGGCTCAACAAGTCGATCGTGGTCGACCTGCCGGCCGACGCCTACGACATCCTCGTGGCCAACCCGCAGGTCGCCGACGCGGTGACGCGCACGGCGCGGCGCATCTATCTGTTCGGCAAGCAGGTGGGCGAGACCAACATCTTCGTCTTCGGCGCCAATGGCGAGCAGATCGCCAGCCTCGACCTCTATATCGAGCGCGACGTGTCCGGCCTCGACGGCTACCTGAGGAAGTACATCCCGAACTCCGACATCACCGTCGAGCTGCTGAACGACAACGTTGTGCTGACCGGCACGGTGGAGACGCCGCTGGACGCGGCGCGCGCTGCCCAGCTCGCCGAAGTGTTCGTCACGGGCGGCGAGGCGACGACCGGTCAGTATTCGCAGACCGCCGCCGGCGGCGGCGCCACCGGCGGCGTCGACATCAACAACCCGGATTCCGAGCGCCGCACCAGCCGCATCGTCAACCTGTTGCAGATCGTCGGCGAGGACCAGGTGACGCTGAAGGTCACCGTCGCCGAGGTCAGCCGCACCGTCATGAAGCAGCTCGGCGTCAATCTGATCGGCGGCAACGCGCTGGCCGGCAACCAGGGCATAAGCTGGGGGGCGATCAGCGAGAACATCGCCGGCCTCGGCAAGTCGATGAGCGGCTCGGGCTTCAATTTCGGCGGCAGCGGCTTGCAGGGCTACCTCAACGCCATGGAGCAGGCCGGCGTGATGAAGACGCTGGCGGAACCCACGCTGACGGCGGTGTCCGGCGAGAAGGCGACCTTCCGCGTCGGCGGCGAGTTCAATCTCGTCGACGGCCAGAGCGTCGACGAGGATACCGGCTCGCTGGAATACAAGATGGCCAAGGTCGAATACGGCATCGGGCTGGAGTTCCAGCCGGTGGTGCTGTCGCCCGGCCGCATCAGCCTCAAGGTGCGCACGCAGGTCTCCGAGCCGACCAACGAGGGCGCGGTCCAGCTCAGCGCCGGCCGCCGCAACCAGTCGACCAACCTCCTGTCGATCCGCCGCCGCCTCGCCGACACCACCGTGGAGCTGCCGTCCGGCGGCTCGATGATGATCGCCGGGCTGGTGCGCGACGACGTGCGCCAGACCGTGTCGGGCCTGCCCGGCCTGTCGAAGCTGCCGATCCTCGGCACGCTGTTCCGCAGCCGCGACTTCGTGCGCAACGAGACCGAGCTGGTGATCATCGTGACGCCCTATCTGTCGAAGCCGGTGGCGCGCACGGCGCTCGCCAAGCCCGACGACAATTTCAACCCGGCCAGCGACGGCGCCGCGAACCTTCTGGGTCGCGTCAACCGCGTCTACGGCACGATGAAGACCAACAAGCCGGCGGGCCGCTACCACGGGGTGGTCGGCTACATCTACAAGTGAGCGGGGTTCGTCCCATGACGGGCAAAGTTACGTCGGGCAAGGTTAAGGGGATTATCGGCAGCGGCGCGGCGCCGCGCCGGCTGGCGCTCGCGGCGGTTGCCGCGGCGGCCCTGCTGGCGGGCTGCGCGCAGCGCGACAGCGTGACCGTCGGGTCGGTGCCGGACGACTACCGCACCAACCACCCGATCGTCATCGGCGAGCAGGAGCAGGTGCTCGACGTGCCGGTGGGCGCGAGCGCGCTGAAGCTCAGCCGCGGCCAGCGCGAGGTGATCGGCGGCTTCGTCTCCGACTACGACCGCGAGTCCTACGCGGCGGTGCGCGTGCTGGTGCCCACCAATTCGGTGAACGCGGTGGCGGCCTCCCATGTGGCCGGCGACATCTCGGCCTATCTGCGCAGCCAGGGCGTCCATGGCGGCTCGATCCTCCTCGACCGCTACGATGCCGGCGCGCCGGACGTGGCCGCGCCGATCCGGCTGTCCTACACCGCGATCCGCGCCAGCGCCGGCAAATGCGGCCGCTGGCCGGAGGACATGCTCAAGAGCTCCGGCGACAACAAGCACTGGGCCAATTTCGGCTGCTCCTACCAGAACAATCTGGCGGCGCAGATCGCCAACCCGTCGGATCTGCTCGGGCCGCGCAAGCCCAGCTCGATCGATCCGGAGAACCGCCAGAACGCGATCGACCAGTACAAGGCGAGGGGTGTCGCCGCGGACATGATCGAAAATCGCGAAGTGAACTACTGACGCGCCGGGGAGCATGGACGGGAGCATGGACCGATGAGCAACCTGGCGTATGACAGGCACGACGCCGAAGTCGTCGAGGACGCCGAGATCGCCTCGATGAGCCAGATGCGCCCGGTGCCGCGCATCTCCATCCAGGCGTTCTGCGAGACCGAGAGCGTCGCGAGCCCGATCGAGCGCGCCGGCGAGGACCGGCGCATGGCGAAGGCCCATCTCAAGGTGCACATGGGCGGCGTCGCCACCGCGATCGAGTTCTACCAGACGGCGCCGACGCCGAACCTGATCATCCTCGAATCGCGCGCCGAGCCGCGCGCCCTGATCGCGTCGCTGACCCAGCTCGCCGACGTGTGCGACCCGACGACCAAGGTGGTCATCATCGGCCACTACAACGACGTGTGGCTCTACCGCGAGCTGATCCGCAACGGCATCTCCGAATATGTCGTGGCGCCGATCTCGATGGCCGACATCGTCAGCGTCATCTCCTCGATCTTCGTCGATCCCGAGCAGAAGCCCATCGGCCGCTCGCTCGCCTTCGTCGGCGCCAAGGGCGGCGTCGGCTCCTCGACCATCGCCCACAATGTGGGATGGGCGATCTCCAACCTGTTCAAGTCCGAGGTGGTGGTCGCCGATCTCGACCTCGCCTTCGGCACGGCCAACATCAATTTCGACCAGGATCCGGCGCAGGGCATCGCCGAGGCCGTGTTCGCGCCCGAGCGCATCGACGAGGTGTATCTCGACCGGCTGCTGGCGCAGTGCGCGGAAAACCTGTCGCTGCTCGCCGCGCCGTCCTCGCTGGACCGCGTCTACGATTTCGACCCCGAGGCGTTCTCGCAGGTGATCGACACCGCCCAGCGCACCGCGCCGGTGCTGGTTCTCGACGTGCCGCATGTGTGGACCGGCTGGTCGCGCAGCGTGCTGGCCCATGCCGACGACGTCGTGATCGTCGCGACGCCGGAGCTCGCCAACCTGCGCAACTCCAAGAACCTCGTCGACATGCTGAAGAAGCTGCGGCCGAACGATCCGCCGCCGAAGCTGATCATCAACCAGGTCGGCGTGCCGAAGCGGCCGGAGATCGCGACGGCGGACTTCGCCGATCCGCTCGGCATAGAGCCGATGGCCGTCATCCCGTTCGATCCGCAGTTCTTCGGCAACGCGGCCAACAACGGCCGCATGCTGGGCGAGATGGATGCGAACAACCCGGTGGTGCAGACCATCAACGAGCTGGCGCATCTGCTGACCGGCCGCAGCGAGTTCAAGTCGAAGAAGAAGCCGGGCCTGGGCGGGCTGCTCGGGCGGCTGAACCTGAAGAAGTCGAAGAAGTAGCGGCGCGCGGGCGGCGCTCGCGCCGCACCGCGCCTACGGGACTGGTTGGGACATGTTTGGAAAGCGTGGCGGCATAGGCGACGGACCCGGCTCGGCACCCGCATTTGCGCCGCCGCCGCAGCGCCCTGTCGCGCCGCAGCCGTCCGAGCGCGGCTCCGACCTCGCATTGGCGACGCGCCCGATGGAGGCGTCCGCGCCGATCGCCGCGCCGCGCCGCATGGAAGCCGCGCCGCCGGCCCCCGAGGCGCGGCGGCCTTCGCGCGAGCGCTCGGAAAGCTACTACGACACCAAGAGCCAGGTCTTCTCGGCGCTGATCGACACGATCGACCTGTCGCAGCTCGCCAAGCTGGAGGCCGAGAGCGCGCGGGAGGAAATCCGCGACATCGTCAACGACATCATCGCGATCAAGAATTTCGCGATGTCGATCGCCGAGCAGGAGGACCTGCTCGAGGACATCTGCAACGACGTGCTGGGCTACGGCCCGCTGGAACCCCTGCTGGCGCGCGACGACATCGCCGACATCATGGTCAACGGCGCGCGGCAGGTCTTCATCGAAGTCGCCGGCAAGGTCGAGCTGACCAACATCCGCTTCCGCGACAACCAGCAGCTCCTCAACATCTGCCAGCGCATCGTCAGCCAGGTCGGCCGCCGCGTCGACGAATCCTCGCCCATCTGCGACGCGCGCCTGCCCGACGGCTCGCGCGTCAACGTCATCGCCCCGCCGCTGGCCATCGACGGCGCCGCGCTGACCATCCGCAAGTTCAAGAAGGACAAGCTGACGCTCGACCAGCTCGTCAAGTTCGGCGCCATCAACCAGCAGGGCGCCGAGATCCTGAAGATCATCGGCCGCGTGCGCTGCAACACCATCATCTCGGGCGGCACCGGCTCGGGCAAGACGACGCTGCTCAACTGCCTGTCGAACTTCGTCGACAAGGACGAGCGCGTCATCACCTGCGAGGACTCGGCCGAGCTCCAGCTCCAGCAGCCGCATGTCGTGCGCCTCGAAACGCGCCCGCCCAACCTCGAAGGCGAGGGCGAGATCACCATCCGCGACCTCGTCAAGAACTGCCTGCGCATGCGCCCCGACCGCATCATCGTCGGCGAGGTGCGCGGCCCGGAGGTGTTCGACCTCCTGTCGGCGATGAACACCGGCCATGACGGCTCGATGGGCACGATCCACGCCAACAGCCCGCGGGAATGCCTGAACCGCATGGAATCGATGATCGCGATGGGCGGCTTCACGCTGCCGCAGCGCACCGTGCGCGAGATCATCGTCGGCTCGGTCGACGTGATCATCCAGGCCGCGCGCCTGCGCGACGGCTCGCGCCGCATCACCCACATCACCGAGGTGATCGGCATGGAAGGCGACGTGATCATCACGCAGGATCTCGTCCTCTACAACATCACCGGCGAGGACGCGAACGGCAAGCTGATCGGCAAGCACGTCTCCACCGGCGTCGGCCGCCCCGCCTTCTGGGACCGCGCCCGCTATTTCGGCGAGGAACAGCGGCTGGCCAACGCCCTGGAGGCCATGGAGAAGACGTCGGGCTGAGGCGCCGGCGAGGGAGACTGAGCCCGTGAACTTCCTGATCTTCTCGATCCTGGCGGCGGTGGCGGCGGCGGCCGTCGCCTATGTGTTCCTGTTCGACCGCATGTCGAACGAGAAGAACGCCGCCAAGCGCCTCAACACGGTCAAGAGCGCCGAGACGGACCGCGCCACGGTGAAGGCCTCGCGCGACCGCATGGCCGAGGCGGCGAAGCGCCGCAAGTCGGTGCAGGATTCGCTGAAGGATCTCGACGACAAGGAGAAGCTGCGCGAGAAGCAGATCAAGAAGCCGCCCTTGCGCATCCAGCTCAAGCAGGCCGGCCTGTCGATCTCCGTCAACCGCTTCTATGCCTACTCCGCGGTCAGCGGGGTCGTCTTCGTGGTGATCGCCTTCATCCTCGGCGCCCCGGCGCTGATCCTGCCGGGCGCGGCGGTCGCCGGCGGAGTCGGCCTGCCGCGCTGGTTCGTCTCCTTCGTGCGCGGGCGGCGCGTGAAGGCGTTCCTCAACGAGTTCCCCAACGCGCTGGACGTGATCGTGCGCGCGGTCAAGTCCGGCCTGCCGCTCAACGACGGCATCAGGCTGATCGCCACCGAATCGGCCGAGCCGGTGAGGACCGAGTTCCGCCGCATCGTCGAGGCGCAGCAGATGGGCATTTCCGTCTCGGACGCGTCGATGCGCATGAGCGAGACCATGCCCTGCCCGGAAGCGAGCTTCTTCGGCATCGTCATCCAGATCCAGCAGCAGGCCGGCGGCAACCTCTCGGAGGCGCTGGGCAACCTGTCGCGCGTGCTGCGCGACCGCAAGAAGATGAAAGCGAAGGTGCAGGCGCTCTCCATGGAGGCCAAGGCGTCGGCGGCCATCATCGGCGCGCTGCCCTTCATCGTGGCGTTCCTGGTCTACCTGTCGTCGCCCAACTACATCATGCCGCTCTTCACCACGAGCACAGGCCACATGATCCTCGGCATTTCCGGCCTGTGGATGAGCATGGGCATCTTTGTGATGAAGAAGATGATCAACATCGAAGTGTGAGGCGGCGCCGATGTCCGACCAGATCGTAGGCGCCATCCTCGAGCCGGGCTTCCTGATCGCCCTGCTCGTCGGCATCGCCGTCTTCGCCACGCTGTTCACCGCCATGCCGGCGCTGGGCGGCAACCCGCTCAAGCAGCGCATGAAGGCGGTGGCGCTGGAGCGCGACGAATTGCGCGCCAAGCAGCGCGCCCGCCTCGCCAGCGAGGCCGACAAGCGCCGCCGCGGCCTGCGCGAGGCGCAGGGCTCCGGCGGCATGAAGGATATCGTCGAGCGGCTGGACCTCAAGCGCGCGCTGGCCGACGAGGGCACGACGGCGAAGCTGCGCATGGCCGGTTTCCGCGGCCAGAACCCGCTGACCCGATTCCTGTTCTTCAGGCTGGTGCTGCCCTTCGTCGGCCTGTTCTTCGGCGTGCTGTGGATCTTCGTGCTGGGCGGCCTTGCCGAGCAGCCCTTCTTCGTGAAGCTGTTCGTCTGCATCCTGCTCGCCTATGGCGGCTTCTACGCGCCGGTTCTCTACGTCTCCAACCGCGCGTCCAAGCGCAAGGCGTCGATCCAGAGGGCATGGCCGGACGCGCTCGACCTGACGCTGATCTGCGTGGAATCGGGCATGTCGATCGAGGCGGCAATGCGCCGCGTGGCCGAGGAGATCGGCGCGCAGTCGGTCGAACTGGCCGAGGAGTTCGTGCTGACCAATGCCGAGCTGTCCTTCCTTCAGGAGCGCCGGCAGGCATACGAGAACCTGGCGATCCGCACCGGGCTGGAATCGGTCAAGTCGGTCAGCCAGGCGCTGATCCAGGCCGAGCGCTACGGCACGCCCGTCGGCCACGCGCTGCGCGTGCTCGCCTCCGAAAGCCGCGACATGCGCATGAACGCGGCCGAGAAGAAGGCCGCCGCGCTGCCGCCGAAGCTGACCGTGCCGATGATCCTGTTCTTCCTGCCCGTGCTGTTCGCCGTCATCCTCGGCCCGGCGGGCATACAGGTGGCCGAGCGGGGGATTTTCTGAGCGAATAGCGAATAGCGAATAGCGAATAGAGAAAGGGCACCAAACGGTGCCCTTTTCTTTTCCCCTACTCGCTATTTCGCTATTCGCTATTCGCTCAGTTCGTGTTCTTCTCCTCGCGTTCGAGCTGCGCCCAGGCGTTCTGTTGCGACAGCATCGAGCGCAGATAGTCGACATTGGCCTGCGCCTGTTGCGGCGAGAGCTCCTGCCGGGCGATGGTTTCGGCTTCCTTGAAGCGTCCCTGAAGGCCGACGACGAGCGCGAGGTTCTGGCGCACGCGACTGTCGGCGCCCGCCATGCCCGCGGCCTGCCGCATGAACTTCTCGGCCTGCTTCAAGTCGCCCTCCAGTACGTAGGACATGCCGAGATTGGAGACCACGGACGGCTCGTTGGGCGCCATCTCGATGGCGCGGCGATAGAGCGTGCGCGCCGGCGCGGTCTGGCCGAGCTGGTCGAGGATCGCGGCCTCCGCCGAGACGAGGCGCCAGTCGGGATATTCGGGCGTCTGGGCGCGGCGCACGGCGTCGAGCGCGGGCTGGAAGTCGCCCGCTGCCGCCAGCGACTTGCCGTAGGCGGCCAGCACGCTGCGGTCCGTGGGAAAATCGATCGCCGCCTTGCGCATCACCGCCAGCGACTGCTCGGTGCGCCCGTTCATCTGGAGCACGGCGGCGTAGCGCATGGCCACGGCCTTGTTCTTGGTGTCGCGCGTATACGCCTTGCCCAGCATGTCGACCTCGGCGCTGAGCTCGGCCGCCGAGAGCTGCTCGACGGGGCGGCTCGAAGAGGCGCGCTCGACCGAGCCGGTGGTGGTGGCGTCGCGGCTCGCGCAGCCGGCGAGCGCCAGCGCGACGACGAGCGCTGCGGCCGAATACGCCAGCCGCCTGCTGCGGGAAATGCCGGGATGTTGCATGGTGCGCCTCCGATATACGCCTGCGCGCATGCATCGCGGCGCGGGCACATATCTGGAGAAATATTCTGTTAACCCTAACGGATGGTTAAGCCGGCGCGGCGCTCGGGATTTGACAGTGGCGGAAAGGCCGCCCTAACGATGGGGCATCGAGGGCCTTCGCAGGGAGCATTCATGCCGGTCACGCTTGTTGCCAGAAAGGCCGGGGGGAAGATCAGGGGAGCGCGGCCGATACGCGTCGTCGCGCGCGGGCGCGTCGACCAGCTCGGCCTCGATGCGGCGGCGCAGGCATGGGCGAAGGCGAACAGCTTCGCCGGAGAGCCGGGCCGCGTGCTGCTGGTGCCCGACGCGAGCGGCGCGGTGGCCGGCGCGCTGGTCGGCCTGCCGGACCGCTCCGACGGCATGGACCCGCTTTTCGCCGGCGTGCTGGCGCGCACCCTGCCGGAAGGCGACTGGTATTTCGATCCCGCGCCGCCGCGCCCGGCGCTGGCCGTTCTCGGCCTCATGCTCGGCGGCTACGCCTTCACGCGCTACGGCCGCAAGCCGGGCGCGGAGTTGCGCGTCGCCGCGCCGGCCGGCGTTTCCGCCGAGGCGCTGACGCGGCTCGCCGAAGGCGTGTTCCTGGCGCGCGACTTGATCAACACGCCCGCCAACGACATGGGACCGGAGGCGATCGAGGCGGCGCTGCGCCAGCTCGGCGAGCGCCACAAGGCGCAGGTGACGTCGATCGTCGGCGACGCGCTGCTGAAGCGCAATTTCCCGATGATCCATGCAGTCGGCCGCGCGGCGTCGCAGGCGCCGCGGCTCGTCGACCTGCGCTGGGGGCGCAAGGATGCGCCGAAGCTGACGCTGGTCGGCAAGGGCGTCGCCTTCGACACCGGCGGGCTGGACATCAAGCCTGCCTCCTCCATGCTGCTGATGAAGAAGGATATGGGTGGCGCCGCCAACGTGCTGGGGCTCGCCCATATCGTCATGGCGGCGAAGCTGAACGTGCGCCTGCGCGTGCTGGTGCCGGCGGTGGAGAACGCGATTTCGGCCAGCGCCTTCCGGCCCGGCGACGTGCTGCAAAGCCGCAGGGGCACGACGGTCGAGATCGGCAACACCGACGCCGAGGGACGCCTGGTCCTCGCCGACGCGCTCGCCTACGGCGACGAGGAAGAGCCCGACCTGATGATCGACATGGCGACGCTGACGGGCGCGGCGCGCGTGGCGCTCGGGCCGGACCTGCCGCCCTTCTTCACCGACGACGAGAAGCTCGCCGCCGCGATCTCGTCCGCCGCCGCGAGCGAGGCCGACCCGCTGTGGCGCCTGCCGCTCTGGAACGGCTACGACAACCGCTACGCGTCCAAGGTCGCCGACATCAACAACGTCAACACCGACGGTTTCGCCGGGGCGATCGTCGCCGCCCTGTTCCTGCGGCGCTTCGTGGCGCGGGCGAAAAGCTGGGCGCATCTGGACGTCTACGGCTGGAGCCCCATCGACCGGCCGCACTGCCCGACGGGCGGCGAGGCGCAGGGCATAAGGGCGCTGGCGAAGGTGCTGGAGGAGAGGTACGGGGGAGGGGAGTAAGGGAGTAGGGGGAATAGGGGAATGTGTTCGCGGCCTCGCTGGCGCTGCACTTTCGATTTCCCCTACTCCCTTACTCCCCTATTCCCCTCTTTCTTAATCTTTCGCCGGTTGAATGAAACGGTTCCGAAACAATCGCGGTTGGACCGATGTCGGTCAATCTGCGCCCCTCGCAGGCGCTCAGGCTCTGGCAGCAGGTCGCGCTCGGCGAGGTCGGGCAGGGCGCGCATGACCTGACCATGCGCCAGCTCGCCATCCTCTTGACCATCTATCTCGACCCGCCGCCGCACACGGTGCGGGCTCTCGCCGCGCGGCTGGGCGTGACCAAGCCGGTGATCACGCGCGCGCTCGACACGATGGGGGCGATGAAGCTGGTGGCGCGGGCGCGAGACGAGCTCGACAGGCGCAACGTGCTGATCCGCCGCACGGTGGAGGGGGCGCTGTTCGTCGAGCGCTTCGGCGACGCCGTGATCGCGCGCGCAAGGGAGTTGCCGGCATGAGCGAGTTGGCCATGAGCGCGCTGGACCGGCGGCTGAATGCGTTCCGGCCCGACCTCGCCGATGCGCGGCTGAAGGGGCAGGTGGAGGCCGCCGCGTTTCGCGCGGGACAGGCGGCTGTGGTGCGGGCGCCGGTGGCCGATGTGCATGCCGCGCCGCGCGGCGATGCCGGCCTCGACACGCAGTTCCTGCTCGGCGATGCCGTGACCGTGTTCGACGAGGCCGAAGGCTGGAGCTGGGTGCAGGGCATCCGTGACGGTTATGTCGGCTATGTCCGCTCCGAGGATCTGTCGCCGCCCTGGCCGGCGGCGACGCATCGCGTGGTCGTGCCGCGGAGCTTCGCCTACTCGGCCGACGACCTGAAGTCGCCGCGCCTTGCGGCGCTGTCGCTCGGCGCCGAGGTCGTCGTGACCGGCACCAGCGAGCGGCGCGGCACGGTGTATGCGCGGGTGCCGCACGTGGGCTACGTGGTCGCCGCGCATCTGGCGCCGGCCGGCGAGGCGGCTGCGGATTTCGTCGCCGTCGCCGAGACGCTGGAGCGCACGCCCTATCTGTGGGGCGGGGCCAGCGCCTTCGGTATCGACTGTTCGGGGCTGGTGCAGCTTTCCCTGCGCATGGCGGGCAGGGCGGTGCTGCGCGATACCGACATGCAGCAGCGCTCAATCGGTGCGGAGATCGACCCGGCCGCCGGGCTGCAGCGCGGCGACCTCGTGTTCTGGAAGGGGCATGTCGCCATCATGCTCGACGCGGACACCGTCATCCACGCCAACGGCCACACGATGAGCGTTGCGTGCGAGGGGCTGGCCGCGGCGGTGGAGCGCATCGCCTATCTCTATTCGCAGCCGGTGGCATACAGGCGGCCGTAGGGCGCTGCCGCGTTCCGGCGCCTCAGTATCCCGCGTCGCGATCCACCACGTTGGTGAGCGGTTCGCCCCGATCGAAGGCGTCCATCTGGTCGAGCATCAGCGGCGCGAGATGCTGCGGCCACGAGGCGGCGGCCGCATGCGGGGTGACGAACACCTTCGGATGCGACCATAGCGGGCTTGTCGCCGGCAGCGGCTCGCGCTCGAACACGTCCAGACTCGCTTCCTTCAACGTCCCGTCGTCCAGCGCGCGCAGGATGTCGGCCTCCTTCTGGAGCTTTCCGCGCCCGGCATTGACCAGCACCGGGCCGCCGAGCGCACCGTCGCGGCGCAACTGCCGCAGCAGCGCATGGTCGAGGATGCCTTCCGTCGCCGGCGTCAGCGGCAGCAGCACGACGAGGATGTCGGTGGCGGCAAGGAACCCGGGCAGGCCGGCGGCACCATGCCAGCAGGCGACGCCCTCCATGGGGTTTTCGGTGCGCGTCCATCCGTTGACGCGAAAGCCGAGCGCAAGCAGCGCCGCCGCCGCCGCGCGGCCGAGATTGCCGAGGCCCATGATGCCGACGCTGACCTCCGTCGCGTCGGGCTGGGGCCGCCAATGCCATGTCTTGAGCTGCTGCTGCTCGCGATAGATCCGGCCCTCACGGTGGTGGTCGAGCACGCGCCAGCAGACATATTCGACCATGTGCCGCGTGAGGTTGGCGGCGACGACGCGTACGATGGGCACGTCGGGCAGCTTCTGGCCGGCAAAGAGGTGGTCGACGCCCGCGCCGGTCGAAAACACGGCCTCGAGGTTGGGCAGGCTGAACAGCGCGTCCGGCAGTTGCTTCCACACCACGGCGAAGCGGATCGTCGGGTCGCGCGGGCCGTCGGGCTCCAGCACGACCGCGCGGCGGGCCGAAAGCGGCCCGCGCCAGTCCTCGGGATCGTAGCCCGACACGGCGAGCAGGATCCGCCCCTCGTGCGGCGCGATCATTGGCTGACGACCCCTTCCGGCGCGGTCCTGATGTCGAAGGCGGCGGCGATGAGCGCGCGCGTGTAGTCTTCCTTCGGACGGCGGAAGATGTCGTCGGCGTCGCCCGCCTCCACCACCTTGCCGTTGCGCATGACGATGACCTTGGAGGCGAGCGCCCGCACGACCTTCAGATCGTGGCTGATGAAGAGGTAGGCGAGCCGGTGCTTCGCCTGCAGGTCGCGCAGGAGGTCGACGACCTGCGCCTGCACGCTCATGTCGAGCGCCGAGGTCGGCTCGTCCAGCATGACGAAGCGCGGCTTGAGCACCATGGCGCGGGCAATCGCGATGCGCTGGCGCTGGCCGCCGGAGAATTCGTGCGGGTAGCGGAAGCGGGTCGACGGGTCGAGATTGACCTCGTTCAGCGCCTCGACGACGCGGGCGTCGCGCTGGTCTTCGGAAAGGCCGGGCTCGTGGATGGCGAGCCCCTCGGCGATGATCTCCGACACGGACATGCGCGGGCTGAGCGAGCCGAACGGATCCTGGAACACGATCTGGATCTGGTTGCGCAGCGGGCGCATGCCCTTGAACGACAGGCCGGAGATCGGCTTGCCGGCGAAGTCGATCTCCCCTTGCGAGGAGATCATGCGCGTCAGCGCCAGGCCCAGCGTCGTCTTGCCCGAGCCCGACTCGCCGACGATGCCGATGGTCTCGCCGGCGCGCACCTCGATGTCGAGCCCGTCGACGGCCTTCACATGGTCGACCGTCTTGCGGAAGAAGCCGGCCTTGATGGGGAACCAGACCTTGATGTCCTTGCCCCGCATCACCGTCTCGGCGGCGGGGTCGGGCACCGGCGGCTTGCCCTTCGGCTCGGCGGCGAGCAGGTGGCGCGTGTAGTCGTGCTGCGGGTTGGCGAAGATCTCCTTCGTCGGGCCCGTCTCGACGATCCTGCCTTTGGTCATCACGCAGACGCGGTCGGCGATGCGGCGCACGATGCCGAGATCGTGCGTGATGAAGAGCATGGACATGCCCTTCTTCCGCTTGAGCGCGTCGAGCAGCTCGAGGATCTGCGCCTGCACGGTGACATCGAGCGCGGTGGTGGGCTCGTCGGCGATGAGCAGCTCCGGCTCGTTGGCGAGCGCCATGGCGATCATCACGCGCTGGCGCTGGCCGCCGGAAAGCTGGTGCGGATAGGCGCCCAGCCGCTTCTCCGGCTCGCGGATGCCGACCTCGTGCAGCAGCTCCAGCGTGCGCCCGCGCGCCGCGGCATGGCCCATGCCCCGGTGCAGCGACAGCACCTCGCCGATCTGCTGCTCGATCGTGTGCAGCGGGTTGAGCGAGGTCATCGGCTCCTGGAAGATCATGGTGATCCTGTTGCCGCGCACCTTGCGCAGCGCGTCCTCGCCGAGCGCCAGCAGGTCCTGCCCCTCGAACAGGATCGACCCGGACGGGTGGCTGGCCGGCGGGTAGGGCAGGAGCTTGAGCACCGACAGGGCCGAGACCGACTTGCCCGAGCCGGACTCGCCGACCAGCGCCACCGTCTCGCCCTTGCCGATGTCGAAGGAGACGTGGTCGACCGCCAGCGTCTCGCGCCCGCCCTGCGCGAAGGCGACGCAGAGGTCGCGGACGGAGAGGAGGGGGGTGGTCAAATCGCGGCCTCGACGTCGGTCCGGCGGAAATCGTCGCCCTTGAAGAGAAGCGGCTCCGAGCGTGCTTTAGAAAGCGCGTAGGCGAAGCAGTCGCCGAGGTTCAGCTTGGCGGGGTGGTTGCCCTTGCCGAAACGCTGGTAGGCTTCGCGGGCGATGAGAGCCTGCTCAGGCGTGACGAACGCCATGGAAATGTCGTGCACTTTCATGAGCGGGTCCAGATCCTGCGCCTTTTCTCGATGCGGCGGCGAGTCGACCTTGATAGCCGCCTCAAGGTAGTTGATCGGCGACATCACATGACGATCGTCCGACGCGAACAGAACTTCGCTGAAGGCGTTGGCCTCTGGTTCGTCCAGCAGTATCGCCAGTATCGCAGATGCATCGACGATCATTTCGGCAATCCGATCTCATCGTAGAGGTCGGAGTGATCGCTCGTCAGCCCGCGCGGCGTAGGACCGGAGCGCTCGATGATCGCTCGCGCCTGCTTACGTCGCAGCTCGATGTCCCGCTCCTTGGACTCACGAAAGTATTTTTCACGCAGCGCGTCCTCCACCGTCGCGGTCAGGCTCTTGCCGGTCATTTGCGAGAGCTGCTTGGCGAGTCGATGGGCTTCCTCGCTCTTGATGTTCATGCCCATGTCGAACTCCATGGTAGAAAGCCATCGACTTTATACCATTCTCCTCGTTCACCTGAAAGTCTTCCTCGGGTCGAACGCGTCGCGCGTCGCCTCGCCGATGAAGATCAGCAGCGACAGCATGACCGACAGCGTCAGGAAGCCGGTGATGCCGAGCCACGGCGCGTTGAGGTTGCGCTGGCCCTGCCGCAGCAGTTCGCCCAGCGAGGCCGAGCCGGGCGGCAGGCCGAAGCCGAGGAAGTCGAGCGAGGTGAGCGTGGTGATCGAGCCGTTGAGGATGAAGGGCAGGAAGGTCAGCGTCGCCACCATGGCGTTGGGCAGGAGGTGCTTGACCATGATGGCGCGGTTGGCGAGGCCGAGCGCGCGCGCCGCCCGCACATATTCGAAATTGCGCGCCCGCAGGAACTCCGCCCTGACCACGCCGACTAGCGCCACCCAGGAGAACAGCAGCAGGATGCCGAGCAGCACGAAGAAGCCCGGCGTGATGATCGCCGCGACGATGATCAGCAGG
>CAZVTK010000069.1:0-22798 GCA_964629765.1 uncultured Mesorhizobium sp. | reverse complement strand
CCAATCTCCCCCCTTGAGGGGGGTCCGAAGGACGGGCCGAGACAAGTGGCTCGGGCCAGGCAGTCCGGCAGGACAGAGGGGGGTGAAAGCCATTTCAATCAATTTTCCAGCCGGTCGATCATCTTCTGGGTGATCAGGCACACGCCTCCTTCGCTCACCCGGAACCTGCGCGCATCGGCCTCGCGGTCGAAGCCGACCGAAAGCCCCTCGGGGATCTTCACGCCCCGGTCGAGCACGACCTTGCGCAGCGTCGCGTTGCGGCCGATGTAGCAGTCGGGCAGCACGACCGCCTCCTCCAGCGAGGAGAAGGAATTCACCCGCACCCCGGTGAACAGCAGGCTCTTGCGCAACGACGCGCCCGAGATGATGCAGTCGCCCGACACCAGCGACGACACCGCCGAGCCGCGCCGGCCGTCCTCGTCATGCACGAACTTCGCCGGCGGCTTGATCTCCGCATAGGTCCAGATCGGCCATTCGCTGTCGTAGATGTCGAGCTCCGGCGTCACGTCGGTCAGGTCGATATTGGCCTCCCAATAGGCGTCGACGGTGCCGACGTCGCGCCAGTAGGCGTCGCCCTCCTGGCTGGAGCGCACGCAGGATTTTGAGAAGTAGTGCGCCTGCGCCTTACCGTGCTTGACGATGTAGGGGATGATGTCCTTGCCGAAATCGCGGCTGGACCCTTGCGTCGCCGCGTCGCGGCGCAACTGCTCCATCAGGAATTTCGTCCGGAACACGTAGATGCCCATCGAGGCCAGCGCCGTGTCCGGCCGGCCGGGGATCGCCGGCGGATCCTTGGGCTTCTCGACGAAGGCGGTGATGCGGTTCTTGGCGTCGACATGCATGACGCCGAAGCCGGTCGCTTCCATGCGCGGCACTTCGAGGCAGCCGATGGTCACGTCGGCGCCGCTGTCGACATGCTCGCGCAGCATCAGCTCGTAGTCCATCTTGTAGATGTGGTCGCCGGCCAGGATGATCATGTATTCGGGGCCGTAGGACTCGATGATGTCGGCATTCTGGAACACCGCGTCGGCCGTGCCCTCGTACCATTGCGTCTCGGACACGCGCTGGCTCGCCGGCAATATGTCGAAGCTCTCGTTGCGCTCGGGACGGAAGAAGTTCCAGCCGCGCTGGAGATGGCGGATCAGCGAATGCGCCTTGTATTGCGTCGCGACGCCGATGCGGCGGATGCCGGAGTTGAGAGCGTTGGACAGCGCGAAATCGATGATGCGCGTCTTGCCGCCGAAAAAGACGGCCGGCTTGGCGCGGCTGTCGGTCAACTCGGCAAGCCGGCTACCGCGCCCCCCTGCCAGCACATAGGCCATGGCGTCGCGGGCCAGCGGCTGTGTCCTCTTCAGTCCCATGTCACCCCTCCCTGCCCGCCGGTCCTGTGCCCGATTGCGGGACATGCTCGAAAAACACGGTCGCGAGCGGCGGCAGCGTCACCCGCGCGGCCCCGCCCTCGGCACGCACGGCGCCGCCATTGCCCTTGCCGCCGCCGCCATAGACGGCCGCATCGGTGTTGACGATCTCGCGCCAAATCCCGTCCGCCGGCAGCGGCAGGCGGTAGGAATCGCGCTGGACGGGCGTGAAGTTGGATACCGTCGCCACGGGCGCTTCGCCCGGCGCCTGCCGGACCCAGGCGAAAACCGAGTTCTCGCGGTCGTCCACGACGAGCCAGCGGAAGCCCTCGCCCTCGCAGTCGCGCGCATGCAGCGCCGGCTTCTCGCGGTAGAGGCGGTTCAAGTCGCGCAGCAGATGCTGGACGCCCCCGTGGGCGGGCCTGTCGAGCAGGTCCCAGTCGAGCGCACGCGCCTCGCTCCACTCGCGGCGCTGGGCGAATTCCTGCCCCATGAACAGCAGCTTCTTGCCGGGATAGGCCCACATGAAGGCGTAGTAGGCGCGCAGCGTCGCGAATTTCTGCCACTCATCGCCCGCCATCTTCTCGATCAGCGAGCCCTTGCCGTGGACCACCTCGTCATGGCTCAGCGGCAGCACGAAATTCTCGGCGAAGGCGTACATCAGCCCGAAGGTGATCTCGTCGTGGTGGTGCTTGCGGTACACCGGCTCGCGCGCCAGATAGGCGAGCGTGTCGTGCATGAAGCCCATGTTCCACTTGAAGCCGAAGCCCAGCCCGCCCTCATGCACCGGCTGCGAAACCTTCGGCCACGAGGTCGATTCCTCGGCGATGGTGACGATGCCGGGATGGGCGCCATAGACGGCCCTGTTCATGGCGCGCAGGAAGTCGACCGCCTCTAGGTTCTCGCGGCCGCCATCCTTGTTCGGGATCCACTCGCCGGCCTTGCGCGAATAGTCGAGGTAGAGCATCGACGCCACGGCATCCACGCGCAGCCCGTCCACATGGTATTTTTCCGCCCAGAACAGGGCGTTGTTGACGAGGAAGGACGCGACCTCGCGCCGGCCGAAATTGTAGATCGCCGTGTTCCAGTCCGGATGAAAACCCTTGCGCGGGTCGGCGTGCTCGTAGAGCGCGGTGCCGTCGAAGCGCGCCAGACCGTGCGCGTCGGTCGGGAAATGCGCCGGCACCCAGTCGAGGATCACGCCGAGACCGGCGCGGTGCGCCCCGTCGACGAAGCGCACAAACCCCTCCGGCTCGCCGAAGCGGGCGGTCGGCGCGTAGAGCCCGGTCGTCTGGTAGCCCCACGACGGGTCGTAGGGGTGCTCCGACACCGGCAGGAACTCGATATGGGTGAACCCCATCTCCACGACATAGGGGATCAGCCGGTCGGCCAGTTCGTCCCATGACAGGAACGCGCCGTCGGCGTGGCGCTGCCACGAGCCGGCATGGACCTCGTAGATGGAGACCGGCTGGCGGCGCGGATCGACCTTCGACCAGAAGTCGCGATGCGCATCGTCGCCCCATTCATGGCCGCCGACGCGCGCGGTGACGGAGGCCGTGGCGGGGCGCATCTGCGAGCGGAAGGCGAAGGGATCGGCCTTCAGCGGCAGCACCACGTCGTCGGGCCCGACGATCTCGAACTTGTAGGCCCTGCCCTCGCCGATGTCGGGCAGGAATATCTCCCACACGCCGGTGTCGCGCCGCAGCCGCATGGGATGGCGGCGGCCGTCCCACGCGTTGAAGTCGCCCACCACCGACACGCGCCGCGCATTGGGCGCCCAGACGGCGAAATGCACGCCCGATGCGCCCTCATGGTCGATCAGATGCGCGCCCAGCCGGTCGAACAGGCGCAGATGCGAGCCCTCGGCGATGTAATAGTCGTCCATCGGCCCGAGCACCGGCCCGAAGCCGTAGGGATCGGTGACGTGCCATTCGCCGCCGGCATTCCTCGCCACGTAGCGCAGCGGCTGGCGCCGGGTCACGGCGACCGCGCCCTCGAAGAAGCCGTCGTCGTGGCGGCGCGCCAGCTCGCCCACGGGCCGGCCGTCGAGCGTCTGCGCAATCACGTTTTCGGCGCCGGGGATGAAGCAGCGCGCGATGAAACTCTTTCCCGCCGCTTGAAGGCCGAGCACGCCGAACGGGTCGCCGTGCCGGCCGGCGACGATCGCCGCCACGTCGGCGTCGGAAGCGGCACCCGCCGCGGACGCCGGACGCTTCGGTTCGCTACGCGGCTCGCCCATCGCCTCCCGTCATTCCTCCCATTGCTCCTCCCCTGCGCTTCTGCGATGCCTTCAGGCAGGCACCTTCCAGATGTCGCGTGCATATTCGCGGATGGTCCGGTCGGACGAGAACCAGCCCATGCGCGCCGTGTTCCTGATGGCCATGGCGTTCCATGCGGTGGGGTCGCGCCAGATGGCGTCCACCTTGCGCTGCGCCGCGCAATAGGCGTCGAAATCCGACGCGACCATGAACCAGTCGTGCTCGTAGAGACCGCCGATCAGCTCCTTGTAGCGGTCGCGGTCGTCGGGCGAGAACACGCCGGAGACGATGGCCGACAACGCCTGCGACAGTTCCGGCGAATTCTCGATGATCGCGCGCGGGTCGTAGCCGCTGGCGCGCCGCGACAGCACCTCCCCGGCCGTCAGGCCGAAGATGACGACGTTGTCCTCGCCGACGGCCTCTCGGATCTCGACATTGGCGCCGTCGAGCGTGCCGATGGTGATCGCCCCGTTGAGCGCGAACTTCATGTTGCCGGTGCCGGACGCCTCCATGCCGGCCGTCGAGATCTGCTCCGACAGGTCGGCCGCCGGCACCATGATCTCGGCGAGGCTCACATTGTAGTTCGGCATGAACACGACCTTGAGCAGACCGCGCACCGCCGGGTCGCGGTTGATCACCCGGCCGATGTCGTTGGCCAGCTTTATGATCAGCTTGGCGTTGTGGTAGGTCGGCGCCGCCTTGCCGCCGAAGAATTTCACGCGCGGCACCCAGTCCTTGTGCGGGTTGGTGCGGATCTGGTCGTACAGCGCCACGGCTTCGAGGAGGTTGAGAAGCTGGCGCTTGTATTCGTGGATGCGCTTGATCTGGATGTCGAAGATCGCGCCCGGGTCGACGCGCAGCGACAGGCGCTCGGCGACGAGGGCGGCGAGCCGCTCCTTGTTGGCGCGTCTCGCCGCCGCGAATTTCTCCTGGAAACCGGCGTCTTCCGCGAGCGCGTCGAGGCCGCGCAGGGCGTCGATGTCGTCGAGGAACCTGTCGCCGATGGCGTCCGCGATCACCCCCGTCAGGCCGGGGTTGCACTGCATCAGCCAGCGGCGCGGCGTGATGCCGTTGGTCTTGTTGTTGATGCGGGCCGGAAACAGCCGGTGCAGGTCGGCGAACACCGTCTCCTTCATCAGCTCCGTGTGCAGCGCCGACACGCCGTTGACCGAGTGCGAGCCCGCAAAGGCGAGATTGCCCATGCGCACGCGCCGCTCGCCATTCTCGTCGATCAGCGAGAGCGCGCGGATCTGGTCGTCGTTGAAGCCGTGCTGCCGGCGCGCCTCCAGCAGCAGCTTCGCGTTGATCGCGTAGACGATCTGCATGTGGCGCGGCAGCAGGCTCTCGAACAGCGTCACCGGCCAGCTTTCCAGCGCCTCGGGCAGCAGCGTGTGGTTGGTGTAGGAGAAGGTGCGCGAGCAGATGTCCCACGCTCCGTCGAAGGCGAAGCCGTGGTCGTCCATCAGCATGCGCATCAGCTCGGCCACCGACACGGCGGGATGCGTGTCGTTGAGCTGGATCGACGCCTTGTCCGGCAGCGTCTCCAGCGTGCCGAACTGGTGCAGATGGCGGTCGACGATGTCGCGCAGGGATGCGGCCGAGAAGAAATATTCCTGCCGCAGCCGCAGTTCCTGCCCGGCCGGCGTGGTGTCCGCCGGATAGAGCACGCGCGCCAGCGCCTCGGCCTTGTTGCTCTCGCGCAGCGCGCCGACATGGTCGCCGGCATTGAAGGCGTCGAGCAGGATCGGGTCCACCGCCATCGCCGACCACAGCCGCAGCGTGTTCACCCGCTTGCCGCGCCAGCCGGCCACCGGCGTGTCGTAGGCCACCGCCAGCACGCGCTCCTTGGGCTTCCAGACATAACGCGGCTCGGCATCGGGGTCGTCCTGCGCGGCCTCGACATGGCCGCCGAAGCCGATCTCGATCGACCGCTCGCGCCGCTCGAACTCCCACGGATTGCCGTGGTCGAGCCAGGTTTCGGGCAATTCGACCTGCCAGCCGTCGGATATCTCCTGCCGGAACATGCCGTTCTTGTAGCGGATGCCGTAGCCGTGGGCGGGAATGTCGACCGTTGCCATCGATTCCATGAAGCAGGCGGCGAGACGCCCCAGCCCGCCATTGCCGAGCGCGGCGTCCGGCTCCAGCTCGGCGATCATGTCGAGCTCGACGCCCAGCGAGGCGAGCGCGGCGCGCACGTCGTCCATCATGCCGAGATTGGCGATGGCATCGCGCATCAGCCGCCCGATGAGGAACTCCAGCGACAGATAGTAGACGCGCTTGTCGCCGCGCGCATACGCCTTCTTGGTCGAGGCGATCCATTTGTCGACCAGCCGGTCGCGGATGACCTTGATTGTGGCGGCCAGCCAGTCGTGGCGCGTCGCCACGGAGGCGTTCTTGCCGATGCGATAGGTCAGGCTGCGCAGGATGTCGTTGGCCAGCGCCACCACGGCGGGGTCGGCCGCCGCGCCCATCACCTCGTCGGCCTTGCGGGCCAGATTGTCGTTCAGTTGCACAGGCACCGTCGCTTCCCCATGGTCGAGGCCGCCTCCCCCGGCCGAATCCTCACCATGCACCTTGACAGCTAAACCGATTTAATTCCAGCCATGCCCGGTGCTGCATCGCAGCATATCTGCACCCTCGCAGACGGCGCAATGGCCAATGTGCCGACGCTTGCGGCAGGCTGCGCGAGACGCTACGCGAAACCAAAGGAGGAGGAAGCGCATGATCCTGTGCTGCGGCGAGGCGCTGATCGACATGCTGCCGCGCAAGGGCGCGGACGGCGCCGACACCTACCTGCCCGCCTGCGGCGGCGCGGTCTTCAACACGGCGATCGCGCTCGGCAGGCTGGGCGTGCCCACGTCCTTCTTCACCGGCCTGTCCACCGACTTCTTCGGCGCGCAGCTCAAGGCGGCGCTGCTGGAGAGCCATGTCGACCTCGCGCCGGTCCGCTTCTCGGCGCGGCCGACGACACTCGCCTTCGTGCGCCTCGAGGGCGGCCATGCGAGCTACGCCTTCTACGACGAGAACTCGGCGGGCCGCATGCTGACGCAAGCCGACCTGCCGAAGGTCGCGCCGCAGGTGCGGGCGCTGCATTTTTCCTGCATCAGCCTGATCCCCGAGCCGTGCGGCTCCACCTACGAGGCGCTGATGGCGCGCGAGAAAGACGACCGCGTCATCATGCTCGACCCCAACATCCGCGCCGCCTTCGTGCCGGACAGGCAGAAGCATCTCGCCCGCATGCGCCGCATGATCGCCATGGCGGACATCGTGAAGCTGTCGGACGAGGATCTGGACTGGTTCGGCGAAAGCGGCGACCACGACGAAGTCGCGGCGCGCTGGCTGGACATGGGTCCGAAGCTGGTCGTCATCACCGTCGGCGCCAAGGGCGCGACGGGCTGGACGAAGCGCGGCAAGGTCGCCGTGCCCGCGCGGCGCGTCAGCGTGGTCGACACGGTCGGCGCGGGCGACACGTTCAATGCCGGCATCCTTGCGGCCCTGTCGGAGCGCGGCCTGCTGACCAGGCAGGCGGTCGGCGCGCTCACGCCGGCGCAGGTCGGCGATGCGCTTTCGCTGGCGGCGCTCGCAGCAAGCATCACCGTCTCGCGCGCCGGCGCCAACCCGCCGTGGCGGGAGGAACTGAGCCTGTAGATTCGGATCGACCCCCTTTGCAGTTCTGGCCGGCGACGGCAGAGGGTCAGCTACATGCCGAAGGGAGGCAGATCGACGCCGTCCCCGACCGCGATGAAATCCGGGTTGGCCCAGCGATCCGCGCCCACACCGCGCGGGCCGTAGGCCAGCGGCGCGCCCGCCAGCGTGCCGACCTTGCCGCCCGCCGCGCGCAGCACCGCGTCGCCGGCCGCCGTGTCCCACTGCATGGTGCGGCCGAAGCGCGGATAGATGTCGGCCTCGCCCGCCGCCAGCATGCAGAATTTCAACGACGAACCGATATGGACGAGCTCGGCCTGCCGGACCTGCGCGACGTAGCGGTCGGTCTCGGCGTTGCCGTGCGAGCGGCTGGCGACGATGGTCGGCACCGGGCCGCACTGGCGCACGCGGATGGCCCGCCGCGCGGCGACGCTCATGTCGTCGGCGAGCGTCACGCGCTCGGCGAAGCCCGGCCGGCCGGCATGGAGCGTGGCGCCGACCGGCGCGAGCACGACGCCGAGCGCCGGCACGCCGCCGCGCACCAGCGCGATGTTGACAGTGAACTCGCCGTTGCGGGACACGAACTCGCGCGTGCCGTCCAGCGGGTCGACGAGGAAGAAGAGCGGCCCCGGCGATGCCGGCTCGCGGCCCGCCGACACCTCTTCCTCTGCGACCACGGGAACGCCGGGCGCGGCCTGCGCCAGCCCGGCGAGGATGATGCGCTCGGCCTCGACGTCGGCGGCGGTGACCGGCGACAGGTCGGGCTTGGCCCCGACCACGCAGCCCTCCCGATAGGCGCGCAGCACCGCGCGTCCCGCCTCGCAGGCGATGCCGGTCATCGCCGCAAGCAGCGCCTCGTCTTCCGCTTCGGTGCTGGCGGTCATTGCGGGGCGGCTTTCATGCGGCAGGCGGAGGTCTCGACGACGATGCCTTATCCTGCTGCGCCGCGAGGCGGCGCGCAAGCGCAACCGTCCGGATGCCGCTTCCCGCCGGGTCAAGGCGCGGCCCGGCAACGAAAAAGGCGGGCCGGAGCCCGCCTTCCGAAGCTTCCGATACGGCGCCGGTCAGCGGCGGACCAGCGCCCATACGGCCGGAACCGCCGACGCGGCCAGCGCCGCCTTGACGAGGTCGGGCACGACGAACGGCACGACGCCGTGGATCCAGGCCGCCTGCGGGCCGATGAGCGTGGCGAGCCAGGCATAGCCGACCGCAAGGATGATCACGGTGCCGGCCAGCGTCGCGGCAAAGAGTTTCAGCGGGTGGCGGCCCCAGCCGCGATCCGCCGCCAGGCCGACGAGTGCGGCCGCGATCACCATGCCGACGAGATAGCCGCCCGTGGTGCCTATCATGTAGGCGAGGCCGATGCCCTTTTCCGGCGTGCTCTGGAAAACGGGCAGGCCGGCGGCGCCCTCGGCCATGTAGAGCAGCACCGTCGCGAGGCCGAGCCGCGAGCCGTAGGCGGCGGCCAGCGCCAGCACGGCGAAGTTTCCGAGATAAAGGTCGACCGGGCCGAGCACCACCTTGGTCTTGGCCGCGAGCGTCAGCAGCAGCGTGCCGCCCACCACCAGCGCCATCTGCGTCATCAGCCGCGCGGTGCGGTTTTCGGGCAGGGTCAGTGAAATCAGCGGATGTGCAGCAGCGGCCATGGGGTCCCTCTCGCGTCGCGGGCAACGCACCCGCGGATCGGTTCCCGTATAAGTCGTTCCGTGCTATGCGGCAACGCCCTGCCCTCCTCCCAGCAATACGATGACCGTCCAGTTCGACATGAATTTCGTTCCGCACCACGGGACAGCCGTGCCCATCGCACCCGGCGTGGTCCGCGTCACCTGCGCCAATCCCAGCGCGTTCACCTTTCACGGAACGAACAGCTACATCGTTGGAGGCGACACGCTCGCCGTCATCGATCCCGGCCCCGAGGACGACGCGCATCTGGCGGCCCTGCTCGCTGCGATCGGCGGGCGGCCGGTGAGCCACATCGTCGTCACGCACACCCATCGCGACCATTCGCCGCTGGCGGCCCGGCTGAAGGCGGCGACCGGCGCCCTCACCGTCGCGGAAGGCCCGCATCGCGACGCCCGCCCGCTCCAGGCCGGCGAAACCGCCCGGCTCGACGCGGCGAACGACGAGCCGTTCGTGCCCGACATCCGGCTTCCCGACGGCGGCGCGATCGCCGGCGACGGCTGGACGCTGAGCGCCGTCCATACGCCCGGCCACGCCGCCAACCACCATGCGTACGGGCTCGACGGCACCGGCATCGCGTTTTCCGGCGACCATGTGATGGCGTGGTCCACCACCATCGTCGCGCCGCCCGGCGGCTCGATGAGCGACTACATGGCCTCGCTCGACAAACTGATCGAGCGCGGCGACGCGCGTCTGCTGCCCGGCCATGGCGGGCCGGTGGAAGACCCCGCCGCGTTCATGCGCGGCTTGAAGGCGCACCGGAAGATGCGCGAGCGCGCGATCCTGGAGCGCATCCGCTCCGGCGACCGCATGATCCCCGACATCGTGCGCGCCATCTATCGCGACACCGACCCCCGCCTCCACGGCGCGGCGGGGCTGTCGGTGCTCGCCCATATCGAGGATCTCGTCGCCCGCGGCCTCGTCAGCGCCGAGAACGGCGCCACCACGCTCGCCAGCGTCTACGCGCCGACATGAGCATCAGTCCTCGACATTGACCGGCAGGTTGCGCAGCGTCACCTCGGCGTCCAGCGTGTCGAAGAAGCGGACGATCTTGGCGGCGTTGTCGCCCAGATCGTGCGGGCCGTAGCGGGAGTTCGAGCGGGCGTCGACATAGGTGCTCTCGCCCTCGTCGACGATGCGCAGCGCGAAATCGGAGACGAGGCCGAGCACCAGCGAGCGCGCCGCCGCCTCCACCCTGCTCTCGCCCGACAGCGCCTGCGGATCGCCGCGATAGGTCAGCGGCCAGCCGAGGTCGGCGAGCGTGAAGAGGACGATCTCGACCAGCCGGTCGGCGGGCTGCGAATAGCGGCGGCCGGTGGCGGCCGGATAGGCCGCCATCTGGCCGGCGGCGAGCGCGCCGTCATAGGGACGCACCGGGTTCGCGTCCTTGCCGCGCAGGCGGGGGGCGGCGACGAAGCCCGGCGGGTCGACGACGTCGGTGCTCACATCGGTCAGCCGCGGCAGCGTCACGGCCCGGTAGCCGCCATAGGCGAAGGGCAGCAGGACCAGCAGCGCCACGATCACCGCGCGCGTCGAGGCGCGTCCGCCCTTGTCGCCATAGGTCCACAGGCGGGCATAGCCGACGGCGGCGAGGAGGAGCGCCAGCAAGGCGAGCAGGGCCACGAGGCCGAGCAGCCAGAAGAGCGGGATCGTGTCCACCGCGCCGTAGCGGTGGCCGGCGGCGGCGGTCAGCAGCAGCACCGCGGAAAAGGTGGAGATGCGCCGCGCCCACAGGGCGGATGCGGACGCACGCCGCTCGAAGTGAAAATCCATGTCCCGCGCCGCATCAAGAACTCCGTGAAAGCTCTAAAGGCTTTTGCGGCGGGATTGAAGCCGGGGCGTGCGGCGGTTTCGTCAGGCGGTGGGCAGCCTGTAGTCCCTGAACTGCTCGCGCAGCGTCGATTTCTGGATCTTGCCGGTTGCCGTGTGCGGGATCTCGTTCACGAATACCACGTCGTCGGGCATCCACCATTTGGCGATCTTGCCCTCCATGAAGGCGATCAGCGCCTCCTTGCTGGGCGATTTTCCGGGCTTGGGCACAGCGACGATCAGCGGCCGCTCGTCCCATTTCGGATGCCGGATGCCGATGGCCGCCGCCTCGGCGATGTCGGGATGGCCGACGGCGAGGTTCTCCAGCGCGATGGTCGAGATCCACTCGCCGCCGGACTTGATGACGTCCTTGGCCCGGTCGGTGATCTGCATGTTGCCGTTGGCGTCGATATGGGCGACGTCGCCCGTGTCGAACCAGCCCTCGGCGTCGAACTGCTCGGCTCCCGTGCCGCCGTAATAGGAGGCGGCGACCGCCGGGCCGCGCACCTTCAGCCGGCCGAAGGAGGCGCCGTCCCACGGCAGCTCGCGATTGTCGTCGTCGGTCACCTTCATCTCGACGCCGAAGGGCGGGAAACCCTGCTTTTCCTGCATGTCGAGCTTCGCCTCGCCGGTCAGGTGCGCCGTCTCGGGCTTCTGCGTGCCGAGCGAGCCGAGCGGGCTCATCTCGGTCATGCCCCAGGCGTGGATGACCTCCACGTCGTAATTCTCCTGGAATTTCTGGGTGATCGCGCGCGGGCAGGCGGAGCCGCCGATGACCACCTTCTTCAGGTAGGGCAGCTTCTTGCCGGTCTCCTCCAGATGCTGGAGCAGCATCAGCCAGACGGTCGGGACGGCGGCGGTGAAGGTGACCTTCTCCGTGTCGAGCAGTTCGTAGATCGAGGCGCCGTCCATCCTGCCGCCCGGCATGACCAGCTTGGAGCCGATCATCGGCGAGGTCTGCGCCAGCCCCCATGCATTGGCGTGGAACATCGGCACGACCGGCAGGATCACGTCGCGCGAGGACACGCCCATGGCGTCCGGCAGCGCGGCGATCATGGCGTGCAGCACGTTGGAGCGGTGCGAATAGACGACGCCCTTGGGGTCGCCCGTCGTGCCCGAGGTGTAGCACATGCCGCACGCCTCGTTCTCGTCCATGTCCAGCCAGGCGAACCCGCCGCCGGCCCCGGCGAGCCATTCCTCGTAGGCGACGGCCCCGTCCGGCGCGTCGGCCGGCATGTGGGCGGCATCGGTCAGCACGATGATCCTCTCCAGCGAGGCCACCTGCGGCGCGATCTTCTTCACGATGGGCAGGAAGGTCAGGTCGACGAAGATCGCCCGGTCCCCGGCATGGTTCATGATCCAGGCGATCTGGTCGGGAAACAGGCGCGGGTTGAGCGTGTGGTAGACGCCGCCCATGCCCATGATGCCGTACCAGGCCTCCAGATGGCGGCCGGTGTTCCAGGCCAGCGTGGCGATGCGGTCGCCGCGCCGGAACCCTTCGGCGGCGAGCAGCTCGGCCACCTTCAGCGCGCGCCCGCGCAGCTCGGCATAGGTCGTGCGCACGATCGGCCCCTCGACCGAGCGGGTGACGACCTCGCGGCCGGGGTGCTGCAAGGCGGCGTGGTCGATGATCTTGTGGTTGAGCAGCGGCCACTGCTGCATGAGACCGAGCATGCGCATTTCCTCCCTGTTCGCGCCGCCACTATCCGGCTGCGGGGTCGCTCCTGTCCAGTGGCAGCATGCCGCTGCCGCAATTCGGCCACGCTGCGCGCAAATCGTGAAGGCTGGGGTGGGGCGCATCGCGAAGAGGTGCACCATGACCATGCCTGCGACCATCGCCGACGAGACGCATGACGGCCCGCTGGCGGACACGCCAGAGATTTTTGGCGTCGACCTGCCGCTCGAAGACGGCGCAGGCGCGGGTTTCGATGCCGCCATCGCCGAGGCCGGCGCCAGCCTGCTCTTTTCCGTCCAGATCGCCGACGGCGCCGCGGAACGGCAGGTCGCGGCGGTGATCGTCGGGACCGGCGCCAGCCGGCGATTCCTCATCGTCACGCAGCCGCAGGACGGCCCCGCCTCGGTCGAAGCGGCCGAATCCTCGCACAGCCCGCTCGCTCCGCTGGCGCGCTCCTATGCGGCCGTGCTGGAGCGCTGGCCCGTCGCGGCCGCCTGATCCCGTCCGGTCCGGGCCCTGCTCCGGCGGATGCGGCGCGCGAAGGCCGCGCCGGCGTCGACAGGGCCGGCGTCGACAGGGCCGGCATCGACAGGGCCGGCGGGCGTCGGCTAAGAGGGCGGCGCGCCGGCAAGGCGCTTCGTTTCCACCGCGCGGTGCCGATGTCCCGACAGGTAAAGACAAAGCGTCTGCTGATCACCGGCGCCAGCGGCTGCGTCGGGCAATATCTGGTCGAGGATCTGCTGGCGCAGACGACGCACGAGCTGGTGCTGGTGGTGCGCTCGCCCGCAAAACTGCCGGAGGCCGTCCGGCGCGACCGCCGCGTCACCATCGTCGAGGCGGACATGGCCGACCTCGACTCTTGGCGCGGCCGGACCGGCCGGATCGACACCGCCATCCTCGTCGCGGCCGCCTGGGGCGGCGAGGAAGCCTATCGGGTCAACGTGGCCGGCAATGTCGCCATCACCCGGCACCTCGCCCGCGAGGGCGCCTCGCGCGTCGTCTATTTCGGCACGGCGAGCGTGCTGAAGTCCGACGGCGGCCTGCTGCCCGCCGCGCGCGAGCTCGGTTCCGACTACATCCGCTCCAAATACGAGCTGGCCGGCGAGATCGAGGCACTGGCCGGCGACATCGAACTGGTCGGCCTCTACCCGACCCTGGTGATCGGCGGCGGCGACGGCAAGCCGATGTCGCATTTCGCGGTCATCATGCGCGATCTGGCGCCCCGTGCATGGCTCGCGCGGCTGCTCAGCATCGACGCCAGGTTCCATTTCCTGCACACGCGCGACATTGCCGCCGTGACGCGGCATCTGACGGACGCCCCGCTCGAGGGACTCGGGGACCATCGACGCATCGTGATCGGCAACCCGGTCATCACCGCCGACGACTTCCTCGCGCAGTTCGCGCGCGCGCTCGGCTACCGGCGACCGTTCGCGCTGCCGCTCAAGGGCTGGTTCGCGGAGCTGGTGATCAAGGTCTTCCGCATCGAGCTGACGCCCTGGGACCGCTACTGCATGCAGAACCTCGACATGTCCTTCGCCCGCGCGATCCATCCGGGCACTTTCGGCCTCGCCCGCGCCTGCCCCGACGTGGCAAGCACGATGGGCGAGATCGGCATCACGCCCCGCCGCTGATGCGGGTTTCCGGCGCGCCGCACAGACCGGCCCGGTCGACACCGGCGGACGGGTCGTGTATCCTTGTCCGGCAACTGGCCCTCCTGCCTCTCCACCTCGCGGGTAACTGCGCTGCCCGTCCTCGTTTCTTCATTGAATAGTGGCATATGAGCGACAATACTTCCGTTGATCAGCATCTGACGGTCAGTACCGGTCGCGAGCCAGCAGGAATCGGAAGACGCATTCTCGCGGCGCTTGCCCTTGCGGCATTTCCCCTGACCTTGTCTTCGCCCAGCGCTACCGTCGCCATGGCGATCATAGGACTCCACGGCCTCTATCTGATCGCCAAGGGAACGCGGCTCGACGGCGACATCGCAGCGCTCATGAAGTGGATGGCGGTCTGCTACGCCATCCTGGTCGGCGCCGACCTCCTCAACGGCGGCGGGCTCAAGAACATAGAGACCGCGTTCAACTATCTGCCCCTGTTCGCCTTGCCGCTGTTCGCTCACGCGCTGCGAAATCTCGAAATCACGCGCCGCCAGATCGTCATTTCCATCCAGTTCACGGTGCTTCTCGCCGTAGCCATGTCGCTCTTCCGCGCATTGGCGCTGGGAGAGAACAGACCGGGCGGATTGCCGCTCAACCCGATCCCCTACGGCCTGGTCGTCTCCTTCTGGATCGTGTTCCTGCTGTCGATCTCGCTCGGGCGCGGCGGCATCTGGTGGCGCGGCCTGGCGATTGCCGCGCTGGGGCTGGTCCCGGTGATGCTTGCGGAAAGCAAGATCGCCATCGCCTGCCTTGGCCTCGGGACGGCAGTGGTCGTCTTGCTATGGGCGCGCGAGACGCAGCGCTGGCGGCCGGCGCTCGCGGGCGTGGTCGGCGCGGCGATCGTCCTTGCACTGGGCGTCTATCTGTTTCTGGGTGAGCGGCTGCTGCAATTGCAGGGCGAGCTCGCCGAGTTCATGGACACCGGCATGTCGCATGGCGACTCGCTGGGCTACCGTTTCGAGGTGGCGGTTGCGGGGCTGAGAGCCTTCCTCGATCAACCGCTGATCGGTTACGGATTCGCCGACCGCATGCAGCGGGTCTTCAGCTATACGACGCCCGGCGGTCCGGACGTGACCGGCCTTCAGCATCTCCACAACGACTACATCACCCACCTCGTGGCCTACGGGGTGCTGGGTCTGTTGTTCCTCGCACTGTATTTTACCGCCACGATGCGCACGATGGCGAGCATCGGCGAGCGCGATCTCGGCCGGGCCGGCATAGCGGTGCTGTCGATGATACTCCTCTACATGTCCGCCGACGTGGCGTTCAACATGGACCCGGTGTCCGGGGCGCTGGCCATCACACTCGGCGCCATACTGGCCGTCGGCGGTCGCCCGCGCGCCAGCGATTCTCAGGCCATCCGCTCCGGCGCCATCGCCTCGTCATAAATGGCCGACATGCCGTCGACCATCGTCCGCAGGCTGAAGTGCGCCGCGTGCTTTTGCTGCGCGGCAACACCCATTTGCCGGCGCAGCGCTGCGTCGGCCAGAATCGCCTCTATCGCCTCCGCCAGGGCCTTCGGATCGTCAGGCGGCACGAGGAGCCCGGTCTGACGCTGTCCGACCTGCTCGGGAACGCCGCCGACCCGGCTGGCCACCACCGGCAAGGACATGGCCATAGCCTCGACCACGCTCAGCGGCGACGATTCGCTGCGCGAGGGCTGAACGTAGACGTCGAGGCAGGACAGGAAGTCGCCAACCTCGCTGACAAAGCCGACCAGCGACACCCTGTCGCCGAGGCCCCGCGCCGCGATGCGCTGGCGCAGCTTCGTCTCCTGGCTGCCCGACCCCGCGATCACCACCCGCAACGAGGGCACGCGCGCGGCAAGTTCGGCTGCCGCGTCGACGAGCACGTCGATGCCCTTTTCCGGTTCGAGACGCGACAGCGCACCGACAACAGCATCACCCTCCCGCAGGCCCAGCCGCCGCGCCATCGCGGCACGCCCTGCCTCTGAGCTCACCGGCGCGTCCACGCCGTTGGGTATCAGCCGCAACCTGCCGACATCCGCACCGCTCTTCCTGAAGCGGTCGAGATCATGGGCCGAGACAAGGCAGGTCAGGTCGGCCCAGCGATTGATGACACGCGAGGTGATCCAGTATTTGGCGGCGGCCATGCCGACGATCCCGTGGCCCGTATAGATCCGCGGCACCGTCGGCAGAACCGCCCTGGCGAAATAGAGCAAGGCGGACTCGATGTGGACATGGACGATGTCGATCGGCCGGGCGGCGGCTTCTGCGGCGAGCGCGCGCCGAACGGACGAGAACCCGGTCAGCGCGTCGAACTCCAGTCTTCTGAAGGCACGGCGCGGCACCACCGCCGGATCGAACAGTATCTGCCCCGGGCCGTCCGGAGCGACGAGCGCGAATTCATGGGTGGACGACATGGCCTTGACGAGGCGCAGGACGTGCTGCTCCGCGCCGCCCAGATAGAGGCACGGCAACAGATGCACGATGCGCGGCCGGCGCATCGACGCGGAGTTTTCAGGCGCCGTCATGCAGGCAACGTCCTCCAGCCGCTCCGCGGGGTTTCGTCACCGCCGCCCCGCGCGGAAATCACGCCGAAAGAAGGGCGATGGTCTCGCGGTCTTCATCACGCGTCTCCCGCCCACCGAATCGAGGGCTCCACTAATAGGGCGGGCAGACGGGCGTCAACCCGGTCCTGCCGCCGCCTCGTCGTCCTCGAACTGCTCGTCGCACAGCTTCCGGTAGAGGCCGCGGCGCCTGTAGAGCTCCCTGTGCGTGCCGTCCTCCACAATGCGGCCCCGCTCGACGACCACGATGCGGTCGGCGGCGCGCACGGTGCTGAGCCGGTGCGCGACGATGAGCGTGGTGCGCCCTGCCGAAGCGTGCTCCAGGGCGTCGCGGACCAGCCGCTCCGACTCGGCGTCCAGAGCCGAGGTCGGCTCGTCCAGCAGCAGGATGCGCGGATCGCGCAGCAGCACGCGGGCGATGGCGATGCGCTGGCGCTGACCGACCGAGAAGTTGCGGCCGGCGCGCTGCACCGGCGTGTCGTATCCCTCCGGCAGGCGGCGGACGAATTCGTCGACATGCGCCGCGCGCGCGGCCGCCACCATCTCCGCTTCCCCGGCATCGGGCGCGCCGAAGCAGATATTCTCCCTCACCGTCCCCTCGAATAGGACCGGCTGCTGGAACACGACGCCGATGTTGCCGCGCAGCTCGTCGAGCGGCAGGGCGGCCGCGTCGACCCCGTCGATGCGGATCAGGCCGGCGTCGGGCGTGAGGAACCGCGGCACCAGATCGACGATGGTCGACTTGCCGCCGCCGCTCGGACCGACAAGGGCGATGCGCTGGCCCGCGGCGATATCGAGATTGAAGTCCTCGAGCCGGAAGCCGCCGCCATCATAGGCGAAATCGACATGCTCGAACCTTATCGCGCCGGCGGGCGCCTTTCCGCCCAGCGACTGCGTGCCCCCCGTCTCGGGCGGCAGGTCGAAGATGCGCTCGAAGCGGTCAAGAAGCGCGACGAGCTGGGTCAGCCGGCCGGCGGTGTGGCTGGCCTCCTGAAGCGGCGGGTAGGCAAGGCCCGCGCACACCAGGAAAGCGGTCAGCGACGCCGTGTCGACCATGCCCCTGTCGAGCAGGAAGGCGGAGACGAGGATCATTCCGGCCACGGCAAGGCCGGCCGTCAGCGAGACGGCGGCCGGATGGAAGGCGTCGAAACCCTCGCGCCGCAACTGCAAGTCCAGCGTCTCGCGGTTCTGCGCGTCGAAGCGGTTCACGAACTGCCGCTCGCGATTGAACGCCTTCAGTTCCTTGATGCCGCCCAGCATCTCGTCGAAGCGCCCGATCAGTTCCGCCAGCGCGTCCTGCGTCGTGTGCGCGGCGCCGTGCAGGCGGCGGCCGAAATAGGAGGTGACCAGCGCCAGCGGGCTGATCAGCACCGCCGTGCACAGGAAAAGCGCCCAACTGAACCACGCCATCGCGCCGGCAAAGACCGTGAACATGAAGACGGACGGGGCGAACACGGCGATGGTCCGCATCATCGCCTCCTGGAAGATGGCGAGGTCGTTGGAGAAGCTGGACAGGAGCTGGCCGCCTCCGAGCTGCGCCAGCCGCCGCGGCGACGCTTCGAGGATGCGCCGGAAAAGCCGCGACCGCAGGCCCGCCGTGATCTGGAAGCTCAGGCGGGTCATCAGGTAGATCCGGCTGTAGCCGAAGATCGAGGCGACGAAGAACACTGCCAGCAGGGTGACGAGGTTGGCCGTCAGCCCGCCGAGATCGCTCCCGGCGCCGAGGTCGCCGACCAGGCGCGCGGCCAGCGTCGGCAACAGGACGAACAGGCCCGCTGCCATCGCCATGCATACCATGGCGAGCAGAAACGGTCCACGGCGCGCCCACAGCTCGCGCCAGACCCACCTAACGTGCCGGTGCAGCATCTTGGATCGTTTCGGGCCGCTCGAGGTAGTCGACCAGTTCGCCGGCCAGCCGGCGGGCTGCGCCGGGCGCGCCCATGGTGGCGCGCAGCTCGGCCTCCAGCGCGGTCGTGTCCGTCGCCAGTATCTGCAGCGCCGCCTCGGCCACCTGCGCCGTGGAGACGCGGCCGACAAGCTCGGGGACGACCGGCCGGCCGGCGCGCCGGTTCGGGTGGGAGAAATATTTCATCGCGCGCACGGTGGCCTCGGCCACCAGCCGCTTCAGCCGCCAGCCGACCACCGGCAGGCGGCCGAGATGGCCGGCAAGGCCCGGAAGCGGCGCGAGCTCGGCCGACCAGGTGGGCAGCACCATCACCATGGGCACGCCGACCGCGCCCAGCTCGGCCGTATTGGTGCCGGGCAGCGTCACCACCACATTGGCCTGCGAGGCGACCTCGCCGGACCGCGCCAGCCGCATGCGGACGCCGCCGGGTGTGACCATGAAAGCCTCGTCGCCGTCGCGCGCCAGCCGCACATTGGCGCCTTCGATGGCGCGCCCGTCGGCGACGTCCGGCAGGTTGGCGAAATAATCCAGCGGCATGAAGTCGGAGCGCGCGATCATGAAGTCGAGATCGCCGCGCGCGGCCGCCATCTTCTCCGCGACGACCGCGAAATAGGGCAGCATGTGCTTGACCATGAACTCGCGGCTGCCGGGGAAGAAGCCGACGGTCGCGCCGCCGTCGCGCCGCGCATGGCGGCCGCTGCTGCGCCCGAGCGCGGCGTCGACGATCATCTCGCCGACGACCTTGCTGTTCGGTTTCAGCCATTTCTCGGCCGGCTCGAAGCCGGAATAGAAGACGCGGTCATACATGAACTGAAGGCTGATCGGCCGCTCCAGATAGGCAAGGCACGGCACGCCAAGGCGCTTGGCCAAGAGGATCGAGAAGGCCGAATCGCCGCCCAGATGCATGACCATCCCGCCGCCGCCGCGGTGGAATCCCGCCGGCAGCCTGTTCCTGAAGATGAAGCCGAGCGTCTCGGGAACCGCGGATGCCGCGTCGACGAAGGGCAGCTTGCTCAGCACCGCCTGCTCGGAGCCGGACGAGAAAACGCAGGGCACCACGGCCACGCAGATGCGGAACTGCGGGCGCAGCCGTTTCAGCTCGGTGGCGAGCGGCGTCAGCCAGCTCGACACCTCGCCGGGGCCGTTGACCGTGATCACGATCTGGATGTCGTTGCCGGCGTCAGCCAAGGGCAGTTTCCGTTCCCGTCCGGCGCCCGCGCGCCCTCGTCCATCTGGTATCGCCGCGCCCGGCGCGCAGCCGCTCGCGCCACCGGACCGTCAGCGCTCATAGCGCACGCCGCCCCATTCGACCTTGCGACTCCGCGTCACGCGGATGAGCACGAGCACTCCTATCAGGATGGCCAGCGGCTCGTACAGCACCGAAAGGCCGAGCAGGCCCGGCCGGCGCACGCGCAGCAACGCCGCCGCCGTCAGCCCGACGCCGCAGAGGTAGCGCGCCAGCAGCGCAAGCGCCGCGAGGCCGCCGAAAACCGGCGCCGCCACCGCCAGCGCCGCCAGCGACAGCATCCACAGGCCGAGCGCCGTCGCCAGCGCCGAGCTTCCGCCGGCGCTGACGCGCTTGGCCCGTTCGATCAGCACGGCCCAGCTCGCGCAGGCTTCGACCTCCACCGGCGCGTTGCCGACATAGGCGATGCGCGCACCGGCGGCGTGCAACGCCCGCGAGAAGGCGAGATCCTCGGTCAGCGTCATGCCGATGCGGCCGAACCCGCCGACCCTGTCGAACCATTCCCTGCGAAAGGCGAAATTGCCGAACAGCACGCCGCCGGCGAAGCCGAGCCGGTCGAGCAGCTTGCACACCATCAGATAGTAGGACACGTCGACCGTCTGCCACGCCCCCAGCCAGCCGGTGGCGGCGCGAAAGAAGACCGGCCCCGCGACCGCATCGGCCTCGCCCGCGCGGATCGGCCCGGTCATGCCCGCCGCCCAGCCCGGCCCGGCATGGCCGTCCGCATCCATGGTCAGCACGATGTCGCCGCGCGCCGCGGCAAAGCCGACCGACAGCGCGTGCTGGCGCGTGGTCAGCCCGTTGCCGGCGGGCTCGGCGATGCGGATGAGGCGCAGCCCCGGCAGGCCGGCGGCCAGCGCGGCCTCGGCCGTCCCGTCGGTGCTGCGGTCGTCCACCAGCACCACCTCCAGCGCCCCGGACGCGGCTTCCGGCTGGGCGGCGACGCTGCGCAGGCAGGCGCCGATGGTCGCCGCCGCGTTGTGGGCGGTGACGACCAGCGTGGCGGCGGGAGCGGCGCTCAAGCCGCGCCCCCCGGCATTTCCATCGCGTCGAGCGCCGCGATCACGTCGGCCGCTATCGCCGCGCTGGCGCCGGGCGGCCCCATGCGCTCGCGCCCGGCGGCAGCCATGCGGGCGGCGCGCTGCGGGTCGCCCAGAATGGCAAGAATCTCTTGCGCCACCGCCTTCGGCTCGCGCGGGACGGAAACCGCCGCCTCGCCGAAATAAAGCGCCTTCATGCGCACGAAATCCTCGCCCTGCATGCCGCGCGCCGGCACCGCGACCAGCGGCAGCCCCATGCCCACGGCCTGCTCGTTGGCGGTGCCGGCCATGCCGACGGCGATGCGGCTCAGGCGCAGGGTGTCGGCGAACCGCGCCTTCGCCACCACAGCTTCGGCGCCGCCCGGCAGCGCAACGCGCAGGACCACGCCGTCGCCCTCCCCCGTCGGAACGGCAACGCAACCCGCAAAGCGCGGGTCGGCGGCGATGGCACCGGCCATTTCGACGACGTCGAACGCAGTGCGGACGGGGAACAGGAAACGCAGCCGCGCCGGCTCGGGCGCCCGCCGCGCGGTCGCGGCCGCCGCCGCCAGAAGATCGAGGAAATTCACCTCCGCGTCGTGGCGCGTGCCGGGCATCATCGCCACCGCGATGCCGCCCTCGGGCACGCCCAGCGCGTCGCCGCTGCCTTCGAGCCCGTCCATCATCGGGTTGCCGGCGTCGCGCACCGGCACGCCCGCCGCCGCCAGCGCGCGGGCCGTCAGCGAATCGCGCGGATAGGTCGCCATGCAATGGCGGCGCAATATGTGCTTCTCCAATGCGTTGTAGCGGTATTTCGGCGTGTAGTAGTCCGACTTCGCGCAGCCGACGAACAGGAAGGGCGTCTTCGACAGCGCCGCGCAGGCCATCGGGACGATGTCGCCCACCGCCACCATCAGGCGGTAGCGCCCGCGAAAGCGGCGCCCGTCGCGAAACTGCCGCCAGTACATGGCCACCCAGCCGGCGCGCAGATCGGCGGTGAACAGCTTCCAGTTGAGCAGCGCGAAGCCCGCGCTCGGCAACAGGTTCGGCGCGCCCACCAGCGGCACGCCGCGCGCGGCATAAGCCTCGCCCCTGCCGACCATCGCCCATGCATCCAGCGCCAGCGACGGGCGCAGCGCCCGCACCTCGTCGAGGATACGGCAGGCGATGGTATCCTCGCCATGACCGTTGGAGAGGAAGAGCAGGTCCTTCACAGGCGCCTTGCCTGGCCGCCGCGGATCGCCGCCTGCGCGGCGGCCAGCCGCGCGATCGGCACGCGGAAGGGCGAGCACGACACGTAGTCGAGCCCGATCTCCTCGCAGAAGGCGATGGACGCAGGATCGCCGCCATGCTCGCCGCAGATGCCGAGCTTGATGTCCGGCCGGCTGGCGCGACCCTTGTCGACGCCCAGCCGCATCAGCGAGCCGACGCCGTCGACGTCGATGGACACGAACGGGTCCTTCTCGATCAGCCCCTTCTGGCGGTAGGTTTCGAGGAAGACGGCCGCGTCGTCGCGCGAGATGCCGAACGTGGTCTGCGTCAGGTCGTTGGTGCCGAAGGAGAAGAACTCGGCGGTACGGGCGATCACGTCGGCCCTGAGCGCGGCGCGCGGCAGCTCGATCATGGTGCCGACCAGATAGTCGATGGTCGCGCCCTTCTCCTTCATCACCGCCTGCGCCACGCGGTCGACCCGCGCCTTGACGAAGTCGAGCTCCTCCTTCAGGCCGACCAGCGGCACCATCACCTCCGGCACCACCGGGCGGCCGGTGCGCGCGCCGGCCTCCAGCGCCGCCTCGAAGATGGCGCGCGCCTGCATCTCGGCAATCTCGGGATAGGAGACCGCCAGCCGGCAGCCGCGATGGCCGAGCATCGGGTTGAACTCGTGCAGCGCCTCGGCGCGCTGGCGCACGCGCTCCGCCGGCAGGCTCAGCGCCTCCGCCACCTCGGCGATCTCCGCTTCGCCATGCGGCAGGAACTCGTGCAGCGGCGGGTCGAGCAGGCGGATGGTGACCGG
>CAZVTK010000068.1:0-22852 GCA_964629765.1 uncultured Mesorhizobium sp. | reverse complement strand
TCGTACTGGTGCTTGGTCGGCTCCTGCGGCTTCGGCTCGATCAGGATCGTGCCCTTGAAGCCGATCTTCCTCGCATAGTCGACCGCCATGGCCAGGAAGCGGCCGGCCTGCTGGCGCTCGCGCTTCATGTCGGTGTTGAGCAGCGTCTCGTAGCCCTCGCGCCCGCCCCACAGCACGTAGTTGGCGCCGCCGAGCCGCTTCGTCGCGTCGATGCAGCTCTTCACCGTGGCGGCCGCATAGGCGAACACGTCCGGGTCGGGATTGGTGGCGGCGCCCGCCATGTAGCGGCGGTGCGAGAAGAGGTTGGCCGTGCCCCACAGCAGCCTGACGCCGGTTTCCTTCTGCTTCTGCGCGAAGATGTCGGCGATGGCGTCGAGCCGCGCGATGCTCTCCTTCAGCGTGTCGGCCTCCGGGCGCACGTCGGCGTCGTGGAAGCAGTAGAACGGCACGCCGAGCAGCGAGAACATCTCGAAGGCGACGTCTGCCTTGAGTTTTGCCAGCTCCATCGTGTCCGCCGAACCCCCTTTGGGGAACCACGGCCTCTCAAAAGTCTGGCCGCCGAACGGGTCGCCCCCCTGCCAGGCGAAGGAGTGCCAGTAGGCGACCGAAAAGCGCAGATGGTCCTCCATGCGCTTGCCGGCGACGACCTCGTCGGCATCGTAGAAGCGGTAGGCGAGCGGGTTGTCGCTCTCGGGCCCTTCATATTTGACCTTGGAGATAGTGCCGAAGAAGCCGGTGCTCACTGGGTCGCTCCCTTGATGGCTGGATAGAGTGCGCGATAGCGTTCGTAAGCCGAAGCGAACGCTTCGGCGAGTGTCGCGTCGGGCTCGACGGTGGCAGCCGTCGCCGGCGGCATGCAGACCGCGCGCGGGTCGGCGCCCTCGGCCGCGATCAGGCCCAGCCGCGCCGCGCCGAAGGCCGCGCCGAAATCGCCATCGGCAGGAATGTCGATGGGCAGGCCGAGCGCCGTCGCGATCGCCTTGAGCCAGTAGGTGGAGCGCGAGCCGCCGCCGATGGCGGTGGCGCGGGTCAGCGTGGTACCGGCCGCCTTCAGCGCTTCCAGACTGTCGCGGAAGGCGAAGGCCACGCCCTCGACCACGGCCTGCGTGAGCGCGGCGCGGTCGGACAGATGCGCGAGCCCGGTGAAGGCGCCGCGGATGAGCGCATCGTTATGCGGCGTGCGCTCGCCGGAAAGGTAAGGCAGGAACGACACAGAGGTCGGCGCGCGCAGCGTCTCGCCCAGCTCGCCGGTCAGCGCGGCCGCATCGCTGCCGGCCACATGCGCCAGCCAGTTGAGCGAATCCGTCGCCGACAGGATCACGCCCATCTGATGCCAGGTGCCCGGCAGGGCATGGCAGAAGGTGTGCACGGCGCTGGCCGGGTTCGGCAGGTAGGCCGCATTGGCGGCGAACAGCACGCCCGACGTGCCGAGCGAGACGAAGGCCGCGCCGGGCGCGACCGTGCCGGCGCCGATGGCCGACGCGGCATTGTCGCCCGCGCCGCCGGCGACGACCACCCGGCCGGACATGCCCCAGCGCGCCGCGACCGCGGGCTTCAGCGTGCCCGCCGGCGCGGTGCCTTCGACGAGGTCCGGCATGTGGCTTTCATCGAGGCTCGTGGCGGCCAGCAGCTCGGCCGACCATTTGCGAGCCGCCGTATCCAGCCAGCTCGTGCCGGCCGAATCCGACATCTCGGAGACGGTGTCGCCGGTCAGCCAGAGCCGCAGAAAATCCTTCGGCAGCAGCACCTTGGCGGTCGCCTTGAAGACCTCTGGCTCGTTGTCCCGCACCCAGGCGAGCTTCGGCGCGGTGAAGCCGGGAAACACGATGTTGCCGGTGATGGCGCGGAAGCGCGGATCGGCATCGAGCGCCGCGGCCTGCGCGTGGCTGCGCGTGTCGTTCCACAGGATGCACGGGCGCAGCGCCTTGCCGGCGCTGTCGAGCAGGGTCGCGCCATGCATCTGGCCGGAGAGGCCGATGCCCCTGACCGCCGCCAGTTCCTTCGGATGCGCGGTCTTCAGCACGCCGACCGCTTCTTCCGCCGCCGAAATCCAGTCGGCCGGATCCTGCTCGGACCAGCCGGCATGCGGGCGCGACACGTCGAGCGCGCCGGTGGCCGCGCCGACCACGCGCTGGTCCTGATCGACGAGCATCGCCTTGACGCCCGACGTGCCCAGATCGAGCCCGAGATACATGCGTCCTCCCGGCGGGCGTTCGGGTCGCCCGGTGCACCGCTTCCTCCCGGCGCGCTGGCGGCACCGTTCCGCGCTTGATAGCAGAAAGGCGGCGGGAGGGCATCGGAATTTTTTCGATGCTCGCAATAATTCGCGAAAGGGTGCGCGAGGCTACGCGACCAGTTCGCCGGCCCGCCGCACGAAGAGCTGCGACAGCGGGCTTTGCGGCCGCTGGTCGGCGCGCTCGGCCGTCAGCGCGCGGGCGAGCGGCGCGTCGCCGCTGCGGATCGCCGCCTCGATCAGCGTCAGGTCGATCACGTCGCGCTGGGCGTGGCTGCCGCCGAAGCGGTGGGCGACGCCGCGCACGGGGCGCAGCAGCCGCACCGTCTGCGCAAAATTGCCTTCGCCGAAAGCCAGGATCGCCATGGTCGCCGGCAGGCCGATGTCGCGCGTGAAACCGGCATTGTCGTCGTGGGCTTCCATCGCCGTACGCTGCGCGTCGATGAGCGCGGCCGCCGCCTTGTGCCGGCCGGCGCCGACGAAGGCCATCATCGCGTGCATGGCGTTGAAGGCGTAGCCGGCGGACGGCCGGGTTTCCCACAGATCGGCCAGCGCCTCCCAGCGGCCGCCCGCATCGACGCCGCCGAGATGCAGCCGCCACAATATGGCCGACGCGTCGACCATGTTGAGCGCCACGGCCGACTTGCCGCCCATGACCGGCCCGTCATGCAGCGCGAACACCTCGTCGTGCTCGCCGAGCTCGTAGTGGAAAAGCGCCAGATGCCACCAGTTGTGAACCTGGAGAAAGCTGTCCCTCGACCAGGCATCGGGATTGGCCCGCATCCAGGCGATGCCGTCGCGCTGGCGGCTCTGCATCTCCATGACATGCGCGACCGCGTGCTGGGCCCAGCCGTCGCGCGGCTCGATCTCCACCGCGCGCCGGCCCGTCGCTTCCGCGCGGGCATAGTCGCCGCTCTCCTCCAGCCCGAAGGCGTGCATGCCGAGCAGCGCGTGGAAGCCGGGCATCGCCGCGTCCCACTGCGGCAAAGCGCGGGCGATGCGGTCGCGCAGCATCTTGGCGTTGCCGGTGAAGTAGTCGACCTGATGGCCCGCCTGCAAGGCGAGCACGTCGCGCGGAAACGCAATGGCGATGTCCTCGAGCGCCTGCCCCGCCGCGTGCCAGCGGCCGGAGGCGAGATGGCCGAGCGCGGCCACATGCGCCTTCTCGCGCGCTGTGGCGGCCAGCGCCGAAGCGGCCTCGAACGCGGCGCGCGCCACCGGCACGGCGGCGGCTTCGGTGGAGAGGCCGTAGACATAGCCCTTGAACACATGCGCCATCACGAAGCCGGGATCGGCGGCGATCGCCGCGTCGATCGTCCCGACCGGATCGCCGTGAAAGCAGCGCAGCATGTGCTGCGCCGCCTCGAAGGCGGCGACGCCGTCGCCGCTCGCGCCGGTGAGTTCGAGCCCGTGAACATCCCTGATCATGCCCGGAGCGTATCCGCCTGCGGGAAGAGGGCAAGGGACCTCATGCCGCAGGCAGGCGTCCGCCGGGCGGCCGCGTTCAGGTTCGGGGCATTCCCTTCGGCCTGATCGCCCGCTTCTGCGCGGCGATTCGGAATGGTGCGTTGGGCGCGCCGTAGCCGCGGTAGGGCCCGCGGCGCTCGACGATCTCGAAGAAGAAGCCCTCGCCGAAATTCCGGCTGTAGAGCTGGAAGAACTCGCCGTCCCCGTCGCGGTCGTAGAGGATGTTGTGGCAGCGCAGGCGCGCGGCGAGAGCCGGAGCAAGGCCGAAGCGTGCCTCCAGATCGTCATAGTAGTTGGGTGTGGTCTCCAGCGCCCGGAAGCCGCGCGCCGCCAGCGCCTCGGCGGTGGCGAAGATGTCGGCGCTGGCGAAGGCGAGATGCTGGACCGTGGAGCCGAAGCTTTCGGCGATGAAGCGGCCGGCGAGCGTGCGGCGGTTCTCCGCGCCGTTGAGGGTGAGCCGCAGGCCGGCGCTGCGCGAGGCCGCGCCTTCGCCCTTCGGCTGGCGGATCGTCTCGCTTTCGACCACCTGGCTGCGCACCAGCCCGCCGGGATCGACCACGTCGACCATCGGCGATTTTGCGGTGCGGAAGATCGCCGTGTAGAACAGCAGCCAGGTCAGCATCTCCTCGTAGTTCATGGTCTGGGCGACGTGGTCGACCGCGACGAGGCCAGCCCCCTCCCCCGCACCGCCGACCGGCTCGAACTCGACGTCCCAGACGGAAGCCAGCGCGTCGTCGATGAAATAGATCACCCCGCCGCCGACGCCGCGGATCGCCGGTATCGCAAGCTCCCCCGGCCCGCGCGCCTCGGCGAAGATCTCCGCGCCCAGCGCGCGCGCCCGCGCCACCGTCGCCCCGGCATCCGCCACCCGCAGCCCCATCGCATAGGCATTGGTGCCGTGCACCAGATAGGACGAATGGGCGAAACCCTCATGGCCGGTGTTGACGACGAGGTTGATGCCCCGGCCCCCGGCGGCGCCCTGCCGCCACACCGTCACGGCGCGGTTGCGGTGGCGCGCCGCCGGCGAGAACCCCATGGTGGCGAGCAGCGCGCCGAGCTCCTCGGCCTCGCGCTCGTCAGCGGCGAACTCGACGAACTCGACGCCCGTCACCTCGATGCGGTCGGGCATGTCCGGCACGGGGATCGCCAGCGCCGGCTCGGCCCGGCGCACGCGGTCCATCAGGTTGACGAGCGAGCGGCGGCCGTCGACGGCGATCGAGCGCGGCGAGCCGCCGCGGAACTGGTCGTTGAAGATCTCCAGCGACAGCGGCCCGTCGTAGCCGGTCGCCGCCACCGCGCGCATGAAGCCGGTGACGTCGAGGTCGCCCTCGCCCGGCATGTTGCGGAAATGGCGCGACCAGTAGAGCAGGTCCATGTCGATGCGCGGCGCGTCCGCGAGCTGCACGATGAAGATGCGGTCGCCGGGGATGGCGCGGATGGTCTCGACGTCGATCTTCCTCGCCAGCGTGTGGAAGGAATCGAGGATGAGGCCGACATTGGGATGGTCGGCCCGCCGCACGATCTCCCAGGCGTCGCGGTGGTCGCTGACATGGCGGCCCCAGGCCAGCGCCTCGTAGCCGACGCGCACGCCGAAGGATTTTGCGAGCGCGCCGAGCGCGCGAAAATCGGCGGCGGCGCGGTCGATGCCGCCTATTGCCGTCGGCGACACGCTGGAGCAGACCAGCATCAGCTCCGTGCCGAGCTGGTTCATCACGTCGAACTTGCGCCGCGCCCGCTCGAAGGCGGCGGCGCGCTGCGGCTCCGGCAGCCCCTCGAAGTCGCGGAACGGCTGGAACAGGGTGATCTCAAGCCCGTGGTCGCGCACCATCGCGCCCGCCTCGGCCGGCGTGCCGTCGAAGGCCAGGAAGTCGTTCTCGAAGATCTCAACACCGTCGAACCCAGCCGACGCGATCGCAGCGAGCTTTTCGCGCAGGTCGCCCGAAATCGAGACGGTGGCGATCGAGGTCTTCATGTCACCCGTCCGCGATCATGTCCGCCAGCGCGCGGACGGCGTGCGCGTAGCCTTTGGCGCCGAGGCCGGCGAGCACGGCGGTCACAGCCGGCGACATCAGCGAATGGCGGTAGATCTCCTCGCGCCTGTGGATGTTGGAGATGTGGAACTCGATGACCGGACCCGGGAACATCTTCAGCGCGTCGAGCACCGGGATCGAGCGGAAGGACAGGCCGGCGGGGTTGATCAGTATGCCTCCGGCCGGCGCGTCGATCGCCTCGTGGATCCAGTCGACGAGCTGGTGCTCGGCATTGGTCTGGCGGAACTCGACCGGCGTGGCGCCGGCTGCATCTCGGCACCAGACCTCGATCTCGGCCAGCGTCGTGCTGCCGTAGATCTCGGGCTCGCGCCTGCCGAGCCGGTTCAAATTGGGTCCGTTGAGGATATAGATCGGCCTGGCCATCGCGGCATTATCCCTGGTAGCCGAACAGGCGCGGCAGCCACAGCACCGTGTCCGGGAAAAAGGTGATGACGATCAGCGTCAGGATCATCGTGTAGAGATAGGGCAGCACGTCGCGCACGATGTCCTTGAGCGGCACGTTGGCGATGCGCGTCATGATGAAGAGCAGCAGCCCGTAGGGCGGCGTCACCAGCCCAAGCATGATGTTGACCACGCAGACCACGCCGAAATGCACGAGGTCGATGCCCAGCGCCTGCGCCGTCGGGATGAAGACCGGCAGGATGACGAGGATGATCGTCGTGCCTTCCAGCACGCAGCCGAGCAGCAGCAGCACGATGTTGACGAGGATGAGGAACGTCGCGGGCGACAGGTCCCAGCTTCTGAGCAGCACGGCGAGGGACTGCGGGATGTTCTCGACGGTGACGACATAGTTGAACACCAGCGCGCCGGCGATCAGCATGCCGATGGAGGCGGTGGTGCGCGCGCTCGCCAGCACCGAGGCGTAGAAATCGCGAAAACTGACGCTGCGGTAGAGCACGACGGAGATCAGCAGCGCATAGGCAGCCGCTACCGCCGCCGCTTCCGTTGGCGTTGTTACGCCGGAATAGATGCCGCCGAGCAGCACGACCGGCATCAGCAGCGCCGGCAGCGCGCGGATGGTGATGCCGGGAATCTCGCGCAGCGGCGTCGGCGGCTCAACGGGGAAGTTGCGCGTGCGTGCGTGGATCGCCACCAGAACCACCTGGAACAGCGCCATGATCAGGCCCGGCACGACGCCGGCGAGAAACAGGAAGCCGATCGAGGCGTCCGACACGAGCGCGTAGATGATCATCGGAATGGACGGCGGGATGATCGGGCCGATGACGGCGGTGGCGGCCGTCAGCGCCGCGGCATAGCTCGCCGGATAGCGGTTCCCCGCCGTCATCATGTTCTGCATCATCTTGCCGGAGCCGGCGGCATCGGCGATGGCCGAGCCGGACATGCCGGCGAAGATGATCGATTGCAGCACGTTCACTTGCGCCAGCCCGCCGCGGAAGCGGCCCACGAAGGCGTTGCAGAAGATCATCAGCCGCTCGGTCATCGAGCCGATGTTCATCAGCTCGGCGGCGAGGATGAACAGCGGCACGGCGAGGATGATGTAGTTGGAGTACATGCCGTTGAGGAACTGCTCGGCGGCGGTGCCCATGTCGAGCCCGGCCATGAACAGATAGAGGATCGAGCCTGCGATCATGGCATGGCCGACCGGCAGGCCGAGCAGTGCCAGCACCGTTATGGCGACGATGGAGAGGGAGAACGGGCTCGCGAGGTTCATACGCCGGATCCTGCCTTGGCGGGGTCGAACTCGTCGGGCGCCGAGCCGCGCAGCACCTGCCAGCAAAGCCAGACGTAGCGGACGATGACCGCGACGACGAAGACGAGGTAGATGGAGAAGACCCAGTCGAAGCGCAGGTGCATGTAGGCGGTCTTCTGCACCTTCATGAAGGTGACGTAGTCCAGCACCGCGGGAAACGACATGCCGTAGAGGAGAATGAGCGAGACGGCGAAGATCAGGAACATGGCGCTGCGCATGCGCGGGCGCGCCGATGCGTAGAGGAGATCGAAGCGCATCTCCTCCTGCTCGGTCAGCACAAAGGCCGCGCCCCATAAGACGATCCAGATCCACAGGATGGCGCTGAGCTCGTTGGTCCACCCCGTCGGCCAGTTCAGCACGTAGCGGAACAGGATCTGGAGCAGGAAGGCGAAGAACATCGTCGCCAGCATCGCCGCCAGCACGTTCTCGGCGCGGCGGTACAGCCACCCGCCGACCTTGCGCAGATTCGGATCCATGAACCCCTCCCCCGCGGCGGCGCGCGCCCCGGCATCCCGTCACCGGTGACGCCGGGCGCGCCCGCCAATGCGACCGGCGCGCCCGGCTGTCGCGCCTCAGAGCGCGTTGATCTTGTCGACCATGCCTTCCGGCCAGCTCTTGGCAAGCTCGGAAGCCAGATACTGCTTCTGGACGTGGTCGCGGAAGGCGGCCTGATCCGGCTCGTAGATGTCGAGGCCGGCGGCCTTGAACTTGTCCGCCAGCTCGGCCTCACGCGCGACGTGCTTCTCCGTGGAGAAGGCGATGGCGGCGTCCGCCGCGGCCTGCACCTTGGCCTGCTGGTCGGCCGACATGGCGCCCCATGCCTTGTTGGAGATGGTGAGCAGGTCGAAGCCGACCAGATGCGAGGTCAGCACGATCTGGTTCATCACCTCGTAGAACTTCATGTTCTCGACGTTCGGCAGCGGATTGTCCTGGCCGTCGATCGCGCCGGTCTGGAGGCCCGTATAGACCTCGGCATAGGCCATGGGCGTCGGGTTGGCGCCGAGCGCCGTGCCGAGGAACTGCCATGCCTCGCCGCCCGGCATGCGCAGCTTCACCCCGGCCATGTCGGCAGGCGTGCTGATCTTTTTGCTGCCCTTCAGGCCGACCTGGCGCACGCCGAAATAGGTGGGGCCGAGCACGCGGACGCCAAGCTGGTCCTCGGTGAGCTTCTTCATCTCCGCGCCGGCCTCGCTGGCGAAGAACTTCGTCACGTGCTCGGCGTCGCGGAACAGATAGCCGGCGGTCAGGATCGACCATGCCGGGATCTGGTTGGAGATGTCCTGCGGGGCGATGTTGCCCATTTCGAGGTTGCCGCGCTGCAACGCAACGAGCTCGGTGCCCTGCTTGAAGAGGTTGCCACCATAATAGCCCTCGAAGGTGAAGTCGCCCGCCACCGCCTCGGCGAACATCTTCATCATCTCGGCGCGGATGTCCTGCTCGGAGAACACGGCCGAGAAGCGAAGCTTGGGCTTGTCCTGCGCGAAGGCGGGCCCAAAGGCGGGGACGACGGTCGCGGCTGCGATCGCCGCGGTGCCGGCCAGGAACTGGCGGCGGTTTGCGATAAGGTTCATCGGGTTCCTCCCTGTTGCTCGTTCAACTCCATGCTCCCGTCCGGCCGCGAGGGCCGGCGCGCCGCCGACTCACGCCGGCGCACGGTCGAAAGCCGCAAAAGTGGCTCTCATCCGATCCACGTCCGGCACGAGGCCGGTGAAATGCTCGAAGGCGCGCACGGCCTGGAAGATCGCCATGCCTTCGCCGGACAGCGTCCGGCAGCCGATCCGGCGGGCCGCGCGCAAAAGCTCGGTCTCGAGCGGGAAATAGATGATGTCGGCGACCCAATGGCGCGCGCGCAGCAGTTCCAGCGGCAATGCGCTGCCGGGAAGCTTGGCCATGCCCACGGGAGTCGCGTTGACGATGCCGTCCGCGACCTGCGCCACTGCCGCGAGATCGCCGGCGGCTTGCGCCCGCCCCGCGCCGAAACGCACGACCAGCCGAGCCGCGAGCGCTTCGGCGCGCGACGCCTCCACATCGTGGACGAGCAGCTTCTGCACGCCGAGGTCGAGCAGCGCATGGGCCACCGCCACGCCGGCGCCGCCGGCGCCGAGCAGCAGCGCCGTGCCGCGCGCGGCCTCGCCCATGCCGCGCCGGAAACTCTCGCGAAACCCCCACATGTCGGTGTTGTGGCCGCGGCGGCGGCCGCCCCTCAGCACCACCGTGTTGACCGAGCCGAGGTCGCGCGCGGCCGGCGAAAGCTCGTCGAGCAGCGGCAGGATTTCCTGCTTGTACGGGAAGGTGACGTTGAAGCCCGAAAAGCCGAAATGTTCGGCAAAGCTTACGATGTCGGCGAGAGGCGGCGCGGGGTTGCCCATCAGCTCGGTGTCGAGCAGGCGGTAGACATAGGCAATGTCCTGCGCGCGGCCTTCGGCCTCGTGCATCGAGGGCGTACGCGAAAGCTGGATGCCGCGGCCGATCAGCCCGACCAGGACGGCGCCGGGGCGCGTCCCGCGGCTTTCCGCTTCCGACAGGCTGGCCGCGACCGCTTCCAATCCGTTCCTCCCGCGCGCCGACACCCATGTCTGCCCGCCAATGCGCCCGCCCGGCCTCTCTGCCTGCACTGCGGCACCGGCAGAAGCTCGGCCAGGACCACCGGCAAGACCGCGCTACCGCGCTCCTCCCTTTCTTTTTGAACTATATGGTTCATTCAGTCAATGGCTTTGAAGCAGAGGCTCCGTGGTGTACAGCGGCGGCACGGAGGGATGGCCATGCGCATGGACGGAGAGGTAAAGGCGAGGGCGGCGACGCGCGGCGGCTGGAAACAGGATCCGGCCGGCGTCCAGGCCAACATCATCGCCGTTGCTTCCGACGAGTTCGCGCAGAACGGCCTCTCCGGCGCGCGCATGGACGAGATCGCCGCGAAGACGCGCACCTCCAAGCGCATGATCTACTATTATTTCGGCGACAAGGAGGGGCTGTACATGCGCGTGCTGGAGGAAGCGTACCGCAAGGTCCGCGACGGCGAGCAGCGCCTCGATCTCGGCGCGCTCCCGCCGGTCGAGGCACTATCCCGGCTGGTCGGGTTCACCTTCGATCACCATAGCCGCAATCCCGATTTCATCCGCCTGGTGATGATCGAGAACATCCATCACGGCGCCTATATGATGCAGTCGGACGCCATTCGCGAGGTGAACGCCGGCGCCATCCGGAAGCTGGAGGATATCTGCCGCCGCGGGGTCGAGGCTGGCCTGTTCCGTGCCGACATCGAGCCGGTCGAGTTGCACTGGCACATCAGCGCGCTGTCGTTCTTCAACGTTTCCAACCGCGCCACCTTTTCGGGGATATTCGGCGGCGAATTGTTCAGCGCGAACGGCCAGGCCAGGCTGCGTCGGCATGCAGTGGAGATGGTGCTGCAACTGGTGCTCAGGGCGCCGAATGAGACGTAAGGAGACGGTAACGCGTGCCGGTGCGGGAGCACCAGCCCTGCGCAGGCGCGAGATCATAAGTATAGACTTACGGATATGCGCAAAGCCTCCCGCAAGCACTTCTGCTGTGCGGTCTTTCGGGCTGAATGAATCAAAAAGCCCGCTATCCTGATGGAATAGCGGGCTGATTTTGGTTGCGGGGGCAGGATTGAAGAGTGGCGGAACTGTGCGGCTTTGAGGCCGATGGGCTAGCTGCACATACGGCGGCACATACCTTCGGCGCACTTTGCCGACCCCTTATCCTTCCGCGCGAGTGCTCGCGCTACAACTTCCCGGCGAGGTCGTTGATGGCCGCCATGGAATTGAGGCGGTATTCCTCCTTCACCTGCACGCGGTGTCCGCCGATACTCTGCTTTCCCGCCACCAGCTTTGAGAAGGGAACGCCCTTCGCGAAGGCCACCACCCCGGTGGTCTGGAAGTCACGGATGTTCACTGTCCCGTCTGCGATGCTGGCGAATGTGAACAGTTGCGGGTGCGACTGAAGCAGGAGACTGACGTCCGCCTCGATAGCTGTCAGCACCGCTGCGTATGCGGACGCCGGACCCATGTACTGCGTAATGCGGTTCTTCGCGATGAGATGGACCTGTGGCAGGGGGCGATTGGCGGCCTCCAGCTTCGTGTTGAACGCGTACGTCGTGTAGATCGGCGAAGGCAGGCTCAGACCGTAGAGTAGCGAGAGCGCGTTCTGGACCGCGCGCCGGGACGAATCGTCGGCCATAACCGGCAGGACAAGCCGTTGCGCAGCCGACAGAGCAATCTGAGTGTAGACGGAGAAGCTGGGGTTGCAGTCGATGAAGACGTCATCGACTTCGGGTCCGAGGACGGCGAGGAAGTCGTTCAGCCAATCCACAATCGCGATCCACGTATTAACGCCGGGGATTTGGGTGTTGGACAGCGTGTTGATGGCATTCGACTGCAACTCTAGGAGCGGGTCACCGCACATCAGCCGGATGTTGGCTGGTATCTGGGGATTGTACTGGCTGGGAGATGTCAGGAATTGATGCGGGGCGAAGTTGGGCACGTTGTAGGGAGACGGCAAACGGGTCTGGAAATATCCACCGATGCTACAACGCGGAACCAATCCCTGGCGCCCCAGAAGGTTAGCACCACCCAAGTTGGTGAGCCCGCCAAGCAGCAGCTCGGACATGTTGGCCTGCGGACAGGCGTCGATCACCAGAATCTTTCGTTCCGGATGGATCTCCGCGTAGCGGCAGATCGCTTGAAACGCGAGGCTCGTCTTGCCGGTGCCGCCCTTGTTGTTCCAGAAAGCATAGCGCATGCCAGTCTCCATCGGACCCGTTGTTGTCGATGGATGACGTAAGCATGTCCACATAGGACGTGTCAATGTCCGCGAACGACATCGCTAACTCTGCCATTGTGGTGGGAGCAAGGTGGGGTGGATAAGGTTGGCGGAGTAAGCGTGTTGACGGTCCCCCTACCAAGGAGACCGACATGACCAACGCATCGAACACCTACCGCAAAGTCCGCGCCCTCGTGATGAAGACCGTCGCCAACGGCTGCACGCCAGGCGAGGCGGTCAGCGCCGTGAACCTCGCCTCCAAGATAGTCGCCGACCACGGGCTCGACCCTACCCGCATCGACTGGCCGACCGCGCCGGCCGGATACGAATGGGACGGCGAGCCCGGCCGGGGTGGCAAGGTGGTCGAGAAGCCCGCCATGGCCGAGCCGGCAACGAAGTCGAAGCGCGCGAAGGCCAAGTCGGCCGAGCCGAAGCAGCCGCGCCGGACCAAGAAGGAAATCATCATCGCGATGCTCCGCCAGCCCGGTGGCACCACCATCGACGCAATCACCGCGCTCTTCGGCACCAAGCCTCATTCGGCCCGCGCGGCCATCAGCGTCTACGGCCGATTGATTGGCGGCGTCACCTACGACCCGGCGAACAAGTCCTACCGGGCGAACGTCGCCGCATAGCCTCACCACCGCGTCGCCGCCACGGGGCCGGGCGCAAGTCCGGCCTCAGCCGTTGGACATTGGTCAATCGGCCAGACGGTAAGCAACCATGCGGTCCTCGACCACCGGACCAAGACCATGCTCGACACCCTCATCGCCCGCGCCGCCGACGCCGACCATCAGACTGGTTCCGAGCGCGCCGCTGCCCTCAACGCAGCTGCCCGCCTGATCGCCGACCGGCCGGGTTCCTTCCATCTGCCTCTCCCGCCCGAGGGATGGGCGTGGCAGGACGGCCGCGTTGTCCGCGTCGCATCATCGGCCGTGATCCCGCCGCTGCACATTCGCCGATCCTCGGAGGGCTCCGCGTCGCGACCGCGTTGGCAGCCCGAGCGTTTGACAACCGCCGCGTCCGGCCGCCACGCGGCCCCGGCACGCCCGCCAGCCCCGGTGCGACAGCCGGGCTCCGGGTCGGACATCATCGTCAAGCTGGCGGCACGGCCTCAGGGCGCCACGCTCGATGAGCTGGCGAGCGCGAGCAATCTGAAGCCCCACAGCGTGAAGGCGATCCTCAGCCTGCGGCGGCGCGAGGACGGCTGCACTGTCGTGTTCGACAAGGTGGACAGGCGCTACCGGCTCAGCGGGTTGTCCGCCTAGCCGGCCGAAAACTCATATGAATTTCCGGGCCGCGTCGTTCCGTATTGATGTCGGATCCCGGCCCACACCGCCCGACATAGCGATAACGGCGCGTACGCCCGCGTGTGCCCGGCGTTGAGGCCTTTCTCCTGCCATGCCCGACCCGAGGTCGGATCCGAGGTGGAGGCGCTGGCCGCCGCCAGGGCAATTAGCCTGATAGGACAGCCATACTGTCCTATTGCCGACTGCTGTTGGGTTGTATGATGGAATAAATGTTGGTTCTTGCTCCCGAACTGACCCTCTGCCGCCCGCATAGCATCCAACAGCCTGGGGGTACCTGCTCGCCGATCATCATCGCGCGATCAGCCTGACAGCCTCAGAGTGCAACCAGCCTGACCGCCGCCACGGTCGGAGGCGGGCGCGGCGGCCTATCGGGCGATGAGGGTTGGCACGATGTGCAGTGCGGCGCCGCCGGCTGTGGCGGGTCGCAGCCGCCGCCAGTGATGCGGGCGTCCGATGCCGCCTGCTGGCCGAGGAGGGCTATCCTCCCATGGACAGGGTGGCCGGCACCGTGCCGGCACTGAAACGTCGCAGCCCACAACCCTCGGTAATCTCGACCCTATTAGCCTATTTCTTACCGTCGCCGCGACGTTTCTAGAAGTTATAGGAAATAGCAGTACTTACACACATAGTGTGTAATCTTACTCTGTTGAAGACTTTCAGGGCCAACGTCGCGGCGACAGTGCCTAATCGGCGAATAGCCTCGCACTATCCGTGACATAGGCGCTGCGACACCGCCGCGCTCATGGTAGGGACGTCGCGACGGGCCACGTATCGACGGCCATCGCCACGACGCGCTTCACGCCGGTCAACACGCGCGGCCGATACTCTCCGCCCTTCCAGCTCAATGGCGCCGCAAGGCCCCGGCGCTGCGTCGCCTGCACGCCGCGAAGGCTCGTCGCCAGATCGGTCATCAGCTCGTTCTTGGAGCGCCGCTCACGGCCGGACAGACCCTCGCGCGTCACCCAGTCCTCATATGCGTCGTAGACCTCGTCCTGTAGGACCACGTCGTTGGCGTCGCCAGTGACGATCAGACAATCCTCGGCGAACCGCAGAGCCGGTGAGGCTGCGCGTCGGACCTCGGCCACAGCCTCGCGGCCCTTGTCGCTGATCGTGAACCGGTAGTCGTTGGCGCGGAGTCGGCGCAGGCCATCGAGCGCCCAGTTGGCGATGCCGGGCAGCTCGGTCATCAGCCGGTCCTCGACCCGCTGGTCCTCGGAGCCGGCGAAGGAGCGGTCGAACAGGATGGCGACCTGCCTGGCGGCGAGCGCGCCGCTTTCATCGATCCACGCAGGCTGGCGGTTGCCGAGCACCAGCAGGCGCGTTTGGAGATGGATCGACACGGTGGACAGGTACTTGCGCGGCACGCTGATGGTGTCGCCGCCGGTGATCGCCAGGATACGCTCCAGCGCCTGGCCCCTCAGTCCGCCCGGCACATCCTTCGCATCAGGGATGACGATGAGGCGCTTGTCGAGGGAGTCCTGCAGGCCGAATTCCTTGCCCAGGTCGGACAGCTGCTTCGGCGCGACGTGGGCGGCGCCGACCAGATGCTCGGCGATGTTCTTGGCGGTGGACTTGCCCGCGCGCGGCGCACCGGTGAGGGAAAAGAACCGATGTGCCGTGGTGTCGGGCACCATGAAGTAGCCAAGCGCCTCCTGCAGCGTCGGGATGAACACCGGATCGAGGCGCTCGTCCAGCCACTGCAGCCAATGCGGACATTCGGCCTTTGGATCGAAGGCGAAATCGGGAATGGCGGTGGCGAAGTAGGAGCCGTCCAGTGGGAGGAGCCGGCCGCTGCGCAGGTCCAGCAGGCCGTTCGCGAACAGCGCCACGTCCTTCGACGCAGGAGCATCCTCGGGTTCATCGATCCAGTCGAACGGGCGCTTGTCCGTCCAGGCGAGGTCGTGCACTGCCTCCACCATGGCGCCGACATGGGCGGGCGTCAGGCGGTCGACCGGATCCGTCGCCCGGATCTCGGATCGCATCGCCCGCTCGGTCAGTCCCCGCCAGACGCCGTCCTCTTCAAGGGTGTAGAACACATCGTCGGAAGACAGCAGCCGCGCCGGCCGTGCCGAGATGAAGCCGCGCGCGTTCTTCGCGCCGTGACCGCCATAGAAGAGCGGGATCGGCCACGCGCCGCCACCAGCGCCAGTATCGTGGTCGGTCGAGACCTCAGCCCGGCCAGGCTGGTTCCTCTTGCGCTGGCCGCGCTCGTGGGCTTTCCGAACGGTTTGATTGATGTCGGCCTCAAGCTCGCGAAGTCGGGGAAGCCGCGCCTCCCTCCACTTCGCGAACAGCTGCTCGAAGCGCTGACCGTCTTCGACCTTCAGCAAGCCCAGTCGCCTGAGGTTCTCGCGGGACGAGAGCGTGGGGCGGTCTGCCGGCGTGGTCGCGAGCAGGTCGTCGCAGGAGTCGGTCGCCATGTTCAGGCTCCGCCTACCGCGCGCCGGTACTGGCCCCAGCAGCGCCTTGCTTCCGCGCGGGCGCTGTCGCACGCCCGGCCGAGCGATACACGAGACATCACGCCGAAGAGTGACGGCAGGCTGTCGATCTCTCCGTCTCGGATCTTGCCCGCCGCGATCTCGTCGCGGGTGTCGCGGATGAAATCGCCACGCGGGTTATCGCCCGCACGGGCGATCTCGGTGATCCAGTGCTCGAAGGTCATCTGGCATTTTCCCTGGGCTTGGCGTCGCGGTGTGCGGGCGCCCGACGCCTCTCGCGCTCGCAACGAACGCAGTTGCCGTTCGCCGTGAAGCGCGGCGCGAGGTGACCGCGCCCGCAGGCGCGGCCGGTCTGGAAGTGCCGGGCGTCGTGGAAGATCGCCTCGGCGCGGGTGGTGGGGAGCCGCGAGGACATCACGCCACCTCCGCGTCGGCGGAGGCCGGCTCGATGCCGTTGGCGCGGAGGAACGAGGGGAGGTCTCCCCACCACCCCGATAGGTCGCCGGCCTCGACGTGGCCATCGGGGAAGATCTGAAGTGCGGCAGGCAGTGGCCGGATGCCGCCGAGGGGCACGAGGCGACCATCGCGCTGGACCATCCATCGGCCGTTCGAGATGCGCACAGGCTCTGCACGAAGGCGGTGCTGCGTGCCGGTTCCGGGGACTACCTCGATGTAGAGCGCGCGGGCGTGCTGGTATGCGGGTCGGACGGGAGGCAGGCCGTTCATCGTGCGCCTCCCCGCCTGGCACCGCCACGCAGTGTCGCGTCGAGCGCCCGCGCGGCAGCGACCTCGCGATTGCCGCCGCACTGTGGCAGCAGCCGCTCGAACCGAGCGCGGACGACCGGGCCGATGGATCGGCCGATGGCGGCGTCGAGCACTCGGGCGCCGTCGCACGCCAGCTGGACCACGCGAAGGGGCCGGATACGATGGTCGGACATCTCAGTGCCCCTCCTCGGACTGGCGCTTGGCGAGCTTCTTCAGGTCGCGCAGGAGCCCGGAGTCCATGCTGATGCGATGGCCATCCTTCTCGCGCGTCACCAGGCGCGGCTTCGGCCTGCCCGGCTTCCGGATGGAGCGGGGCACGAGGCCAAGGGCGCGGGCAACCGGGCCATCCGGGCGCAGCGCGAGGTCGCCGCGAACGTAGGCTGCGAGGAAGCCGGGCGGCGGCGAACCGGTGAACGCGGCGCGGACTGGCGAGAAGCCGATGCGGCTCAGAAGCTCGGCGATTTCCGCATAGACGGACTCGTCGCCGGTGTTGATGCGCTCGCAGAGCGCGGGCAGGTTGTCGATCTTGTCGACGGTGGTGGGGGAGGTCATTGCTCAGTTCCTTTGCGATGCGCCGTCATGCGGCGCGCATGGGTCAGGTTCGGCCGGCGCTCGACTCGGAAGGATCAAGCGCCGGCCACCGGTTGCCGACCCGGACGTTCCCGGGACGAGTCGGCGAGATTCTGGAGCCGGCCGGCGGAGGATGAACACCGGCCGGCTCCGTTCAGGCGCTCTACGCAACACCGAGGTGCGAAGCGCCGCCGCGCGGCAGTCTGGGGACGAGACCAGCCAGCCGCGCGATCTGCTCAGGCGATGCCGAGGTAAGCGGCCGGCGAGATCCCGTCACGCAGCTCGACGTCCTCGCCTGCTGCGACCGCTCGATGGAAAGCCTCAAGCTCAATGCGTTCAGCCTTGACGATCTCTGCGTCGAGCTTACGGATCTGGCGATGCCGCTCCTCGGCGCTGAGCGGCTCTACATCGAGGTCGGCATAGAACGCGCGAACCTGTGCCTCGGCGTCGGCCAGGATCTTGTCGCCGAAGTAGCGGTACGCGAGCGCCTCGATGTCGATGACACGAGGCTTGCCGAAGCGGTCGTGGTCAGCGCCAAAGGCGTTGGGCTCGGCGTTCAGATTCATCTTCGGCAGCTCGATGCGGATGCCCTTCCTGGACTCGCCGTAGAGACCGAGGACGGTGGGTTCACCGCTGGCTGCGATAGTGGCATGGTGGCGGCGAAGCTTCTGCAGGACCACCTCCTCAAGGGGCGCCGCTGAACGCTTCTCCTCGCGCTGCTTGCGCAGTGCGACACACTCACCGCCGTAGTAGATGTCGCGCCACTGACCGCTCGCCGGTGGGTCAAGGTCCGGCCGAACGACCCGCAGCCCCATGTCGGCCGCGAAAGGCAGGATGTATCCCTGGCCCGAGTTGCGGAGCTTCGTGTGGACCTCGCGCATCGCGATATTCTTCTTCGTCTTGGCGTTGGTCGCGTCGAGCCGGGCGTTTGCGCGTGCAAGCTTGTCAGTGGCGAGCTGGTTGGTGGGGTCAGCGGCGAGCGCGTTGCGTGCGGCCTCGACGTCCTGCATGTCCATCTCAGCCGCTCGGCCAAGCGCTTCACGCTCGTTGAACAGCCGGTCGATGTTGTCGGTCAGATAGAGCCATCGCTGACGAATGACGGAGTCGCTCCGCGAGATGACGCCGTCGACAGTGGCTCCGCCAGGAGGAACGGCGTCGCGGTCCGGTACTCCGAAGGTGACATGCTCGGCCTTGCCGGCCGGCTTTCTAAGGTAGTTGAGCATCGTGGTGTCCTTGATGAGTGGCGCGGTCGGCGCCACGTTGACGATCAATCCACTGATCGACGACCGTGCTGGGCCATGCCACCGCGCGGCTCCCCGCAAGCTTGAGCGGGGCCTCGAAGGCTCCGTTCTTCACCAAACGATAGAGATGAGATCGGCTGAGGCCTGTTCGGCTCAGCACGGTCTTCAACCTCAGCAGGGACGTAGGGGTGGCAGGCACGTTGGGTCTCCGATCTGGATGACCGGATACTCCCTTGAAGCGGCAGCGAATGGAACGAAGCTAGGACAGGCTTCCTAAGTCGGATTCAGTCGAGCGGCGGAGGCGCAGCCAGATCTCCTGTATCGTGCACGCCCATTGCCATCTCGGTCTGTCAGCCATCCATCGCTTGATGGTCGGCGGCGAAACCTCGGCGACCCTGGCAAGTTCGGAGATGCTTGGCTTCTTCTCGCCCTGCAAGTGCGCTTCGGCTACGCGCTTGGCGGCCTTCTGCCGGGCCTCCCATTCCTGCACGCCCCAAGTGGATACGCGAGCCGCCTCAGTGAGCCCGCCGTCCGGATGCTTTAGGCCAAGCGCCTCCACGAGCTTCAACAGGATCGGCCACGGCAAGGGATCGCCGCGTTCGGCAAACCAGACGATGGCGTCATACAGCAGCTCGTCGGACCCATCACGAACGGCGGCGACCACCTCGTCGGGGCGCGACCAATTGCGCGGGGTGGGAGGGCTTGCTTCCAGGCGGCGCAACGCGGTCTTGGTCGAGACCTCAAGCTCCCTGGCGATATCCGCGTCATCGGTCCCGCGTTGGCGGGACATCTTGATGGCGGTCAGCGTCTGGCGACCCCGCTCCACCACCGCGAAGATTCCCAGAGCCACCGCAACAGCTTCCCGCAAGAACTTGGGGAGCGGGAGTCCCCGCGCTGTCGTGAAGTCAACCGCTTGGGCAATCACATGGAGATGCTTGTGGCGTCGCTTGGGGTTGCGACGCAGGGCTTCGACAGCTTCCTCAACGGCCTTCCGCATAAGTCCGGGCTCGTTCCACGAGGACGGCGGGAGAAGAAAGCCGGGGATCAGCGGCCCGCCCGGAGTAACCCTGATGAGGCGAAGCTCCGCGCCATTGGGATCGCTACCCGCATCCAAATCGCGGACCCATTTCATATCGGCGTCGCTGGCCGCGAAGGTAAGCCGCAGCCGACGCTGGTCGGGCGTCTCGGGGGATGAGCTGTCGCGCGTCGTGTCCATAGCGACGGGACAAACGCTCTATAACGCGATGGAAGCAAGTCGCGCTGCCGGGCCGGTGGCTACGCCCTAGGATCGTAGGGGTCTGGCCGCGCCAGCCATTCGGGATCGTTGAAGTCGCCCCAGTCTGGTGTCTGCTCTAGCTCGGAGAAGGTGATCGGACCATCCGCGAATTCGCGGTGGACGATGGCATCGCCGCCGGTCTCACGCTGCCAAGCGCGGACAATCTTCTCGGCGTGCGCCGGCTCCCACTCGACGCCGATGAATCGACGGCCCATGCGGTGGCAGGCGATCAAGGCGGTGCCGCTGCCAGCGAACGGGTCTAGCACGATGTCGCCTCGTTCGGTGATCAGCCCAATCAGGTCGATCAGCACGTTGATAGGCTTCGGCGTCTTGTGCCCGTCAGCGATCACCCGCAAGTCCTCCTTCGCCTCGGGGTCGGGATCCGGGCTCAGAAGCATCGAGTCGATATGCCGATCCTCCACCCACGGGCTCTCTCCCCTGAACGTGAAGTAGATGATCCCTTCGAGCAGATTCCGAACGCGAACCGTCCCGTGGTCGTCGCCCCACCAGTTTCCATAGTTCTTGGCCAATAGGAGGTATTGGGTGGGCGTCCCGCGAGCCCTCCGGATGCCTGTCTCGGCGGCTCGGAAATATGGCGGGTGGAACGCACAGAACGCGAACCCTCCTCGTGGCTTGAACAGATCGTAGACCTCACGCCAGTTCGCCCGATGGTCGTTGGTGATCTCCCGCTTGAACTGTCCATACGGCGGGTCGGTCACCACCACCGCGTTCAGTGTGACACCGCCATCGCCCTCTTCAATCGCGTCGGGATCGAAGGCCCACTTCAGGTACGGCAGTCCGGCGTGCGACAGCACCTCCAGCTTCGAACGGGCGTTGGTCGAGTCGCCGACGAACAGCACATGCTCGTCCAACACGATGGTATCGAGATGTCGACGGAGAACGGGCGGTTCGCTTAAGTCGCCCCTGGGCGGCTCGGCCACGTCGAACTTCGCGGCCACGGCCTGGCGGATGCCATCCTTCAGATCGCGCACGAGGCGACGGGCGGCGCCAAGATCTTTCACCGCCTCCGAGATGATTAGGTCTGGTTGTTCATGGAAGGCTTGCTTCACTGCTCGGCCGAGCCGGTCAGGGTCACCGCCGAAGGGCGTGGTGGTGCGGTCCGCACCACTCTTCCGCCATTTCAGCAGGCGGGAGACCGTGGTGTGGCTGATGCCCAGCGCCGTGCCGACATCGCGAAGGCTGAGCGAAGGGTCCAACTCCAGCGCGGCGGTGATCTCGTCGGCCGCCCGCCTGTGGCTCTCCACCCCCTGTTCGAAGTGTTCACGGGCGCGTTCGAGGTGCCCGGCCACGACCGGGGCGACATTGGATCGGTCAGGTGCCTGTGCCAACATGCGCACGATCATAGCGCGCCCGCCCTACCGTAGCGTTACCGCCCAGCCTCTCTGACCGCCCTGATCGCTAGAAGCCGTACAGCGCCCCACACAGGCTCGTACGGCGCTATCGCTCCCAGTGTGGCCTAGCGACCCGACTGCTAGCGATACAAGCGACGTGTGGCCGGCTGTGTGGCTCGAAGTTCCGCACTGAGGAATGAAGACAAGGCAACGCACGCTCTTGAGGCTATGGTGATGCGGCAAGGTTTGATTCCGCAGATCAGTTCGGAGCTTGTACCCGATGATGAGCGACATCGAAGTTGGTGATGCGATTGCTTGTCGTGTTCGCGATACCGGGGAGCCGGGCGTGCTTCACTATGAGCGTAACAAGATCTGGGTCGAATTCGTCGCCTTCGGCGACGAGGCTAAGGCCAATGCCGATTCGCCTCTGTATCTGCACACTGCCAAGGGATCGGTGGTTTCCCTGTTGCGGAACGTTAGGTCGGGACCGAGTGGCAATGTCTTTCAGAGCGAAGAGGTCGGGCGAGTATTCCACCACAGCATTGCATCGAACTTGGCAATCTCGGGTAGGACGGCTTGGGTCGAGGAAGCCCAGGCACGGTCGGTCTCATTTCGAGTGGGACCAGAATGCGAATTTCTCGCCGCATCCGACATCGCCAAAGATATAGCTGAAATATCCGTGCACGATTCTGCTAAAGGATCGATCCTTGAGGTGAACACCAGAGAGGGTCTGGTAAGCATAGATTATACGCTTGTCGGAGACATGGTGCGGCGCAAATGGACCGCTACTGAAATATGGATAACCGTCCGCTTCGATGAGCCGAAGTATCCTCGCGAGTGCCTGGATATTGTCACGTATCTAATGTCAATGTTCTCGCTTCTCACTTGGCGTGATCTGGGCGCAGTTGAGGTATGGATTACTCAGGCAGAAGGCGGCGAACGTGTCTATCCACATCGCGTCCTTCTGACTCATCGCGGGAGCGTTGATAGCAAGCGAGAAGGCCGCGACCCTTTCGTCTTGATATCTGCCGAAACAACGGTGGATCGAGAAGCTTTGAAAGGATCGCTCCAGGTATGGCTTGATCGAAGAAGCACATGGTCGCCTGCGGTTTCGCTGGCGACAACCGTGTTGCGTCAGGCAAACGTCGTGTCACCTGAGAGGACGCTCGATGCTTGCCGTTGGTACGAGGTTCTGGAGAGAACCATCGGGGACGCGCCAGTACGGAGCTTGCCGGATGCAATGAGGGACGTGGTCAATGCTGCGATCCTGAAAGCGCGCGAATGTGGCCTTTCAGACTACGAGGGTTGGATAGCGCGCCGCCTGAGCGATATCCAGGGCGAACCTCGCAAGGTTCGATTAGCTACTGTCGCGAAGGCAATCAACGAGAAGTATGACTGGCTTCTATTCGATGACGCGGGAATTACGCTTCTCATACAGGCGTATGCAATTCGACACAGAACAGGGCATGGTACACTTGTCGCGTCCACCGACGCAGAGATCAGTGACCTCTGGGGCGCTGCCGCTGCGATGGAGACACTTTGCGCTCTAAGGACAATGGCTGACCTTCCGCTGCTGGAAGAGCGGCGCTACTTCGGGAACCATCCGCTCTGTCAACGGCGGCGCAAAAGTCGGCCATTGGGCGGCGCAAAAGTAGGCCACTT